>PMJT01000010.1 GCA_003158495.1 Chloroflexota bacterium
CCAGGCTTCGATGACCTCGCCGCGTCCGGAGACGTACGGCCGCAGGATCCCGCCCATGCCCGGGAAATGCTTGGCGGCGGTGAGGACGCCCATTTCGTGATGGGCCAACACGAACTCGCGGGCATGGGCGGCTACCGACAACGGGCTGGACGCGAAACTCCGCCGCCTGGCGCTGATCGTCAGGTTGGATGGGTTCAGCAAGTCCAGGACGGGCGCCAGGTTCATGTCGATGCCGACTTCGGCCAGCATCGTCGCGATCGCGCCCGCGGCCGAATGCGTGAAGCCCAGGTCGTTGCGCTCGCCCATCTCCGCCGCGGGAGTGGCCGGCCCGAAGCCGTACTTCTCCTTGAGCCGGTGATAGAAACCGCCCTCCGCGTCGACGGTTACCAGGACCGGGATCTCGCTCGCGGCCTTGATGGCCGTGACCAGGTCGCTGACCTGCTCGCGCGACTGGATGTTGCGAGGTCCGCCGGTCTCGGCATCGACGTCGTATACCACCACGGCCCCGATGTTTCCGGCGGCAATGTTGCGCATGGCCGGAGCGGCCTCGACGGCGTTCATGCCGCGGAAGCCGACCAAGATCATCTGTCCGATTCGATGCCGCAGATCCGACGGCAGCTCAAACGCTGCGTGCTCCGGACGGCCGCCGTTGGAGGCGGGTACTCCTGTGTCCACGAGACCCTTCCCGGCACGACAAGAAACGCCGGGCCGATTGGCCCAGCGTGCAAGGCTGGCTCGAATTCTAATCGCGCCAGATCCACGGAATCACGCAAATGCCGCGGGTTTGCCTCTGCCGGAGTCTGGGGTGAAGCTGCGCGGCCGAGGCGCAGTTGCGCGGCCGAGGCGCAGTTGCGCGGCCGAGGCGCGGTTGGCCGAGGCGCAGTTGGCCGAGGCGCAGTTGCGCGGCCGAGGCGCAGTTGCGCGGCCGAGGCGCGGCGCTCCCGAGCTACGCCGGCGTCGTCGACGCGAATCGATCCAGGGCAGCGGCGAGCTCCGCGGCGTCGACGGCGATCTCCGTCGGCTGCAGCGCCGCGGGCAGGGCCGCGACCTGGGCGCGGGTCGTGATGCCCGTCAGCATCAGCACCGACCGCGACCCCACGGCCTGGGCGGCCGGGATGTCCGTGACTATGGAGTCGCCGATCATCACGGCCGCGATCACGTCCCCGCCGACCGCGTGCGCCGCCACTTCGAGCAGCAACGGCCCGGGCTTGCCGATCGAGACCGGCGACTGGCCGCTCGCCGTTTCGACGGCGGACACGATCGACCCCGCCCCGGGCATCAACCCCTTTTCGTGCGGGTAGACCGGATCGCGGTTCGTGGCGATGAACCTGGCCCCCGCGCGAACCGCTTCGGCGGCGCAGGCCAGCCGGGCATACGCGAATTCGAGGTCCAGCCCGACGACCACCGCATCGACCGAGCCGACCGCGGCGGCCGCATCTCGACCGTTCGACTTCCAGCGTTCGGCCGCGTCGCCCGAAAACACGACTTCGATCCCGACGTCGTCGATTTCGTGGACCAGGCCGGGCCCGCCCACGACCAGCGCCCGCTTCACCGGCGGCTGGAGATCGCGAAGATAAAGCGCCGTCGCGCGCGCCGACGAGACGATGCGGTCCGGCGTGACCGGCGCCCCCATCGACGAAAGGCGCGTAACGTAGTCGGCGCGATACCACATAGAGTTGTTGGTGACGTACACGACGTCGTCACCGGCCGCGGCGCGAGCGGCCAGGACCGCCGCGACACCGGGCACTGGCTCGGAACCACGGTAGACGACGCCATCGAGATCGACGAGAAGGAGCATAGCCAGGATGCTACCGGAGCGGCGCCCGACGCGCCCATTGCGCTCGACGCGCTCGACGCGCCCGACGCGCCCGGCCGCCCCCGATGCCTGACGATCGACGCGTTCTCGAGGGCATTACCCGGCTCGTCGTCGACGGCACGAACGTTCTATATGCCCTGACTCGGTCGTCGTCGCCGCTGCCGCCGGCTGCGCTGATCGGGCGCCTGCGCGCGATCGTTCCTCCGGGCGTGGCCGTGGTCCTAGTGCTCGACGGATCGCCCGAACACGGCCTCGTCTCGCGGCGCGTCGCCTCGGGCGTGGAGGTCCGATATTCCGGCCGCTTCACCGCCGACGAAGTGATCCTGCGATTGACGGAGCGCGACTTCGCGGCCGACTCGGCCGGACTGCTGGTCGTGACCGACGACTTCGAACTGGGGGCTTCCGTCAGGCGCGTGGGCGGTCGAACCGTCCGCAACGGCTGGCTGATTGATCGGCTCGGCCGACAGCGACTATCCGCGCCCTCGGCCGGCCGGCCCATGGCGCCGACCGTCCCGGGGCCCGCGGCGCCCGTCGCCGGCGCGCGGCCCGGGCGCGCGCCATCAATCGCCGGGCCGCGCCCTCAGCCGGCCGCCGGCGACGCCGCAGGTTCCGGCTCCGCCGAGTCCGATGCCGAAGGTCCGCGCTGGTCCCCCGGCCGCGGCGCCACCCGCAAGCGCGGCAACGGTTATCGCCGGCCCGGAACCGGCCACTAGGGCGGCGACCTGTCGGCGACCCGGACGCGCCGCCGGCCCGGAACCGGCCACTAGGGCGGCGACCTGCCGGCGACCCGGACGCGCCGCCGGCGCTAACGCGGCGACGTACCGGCGATCCCGCCCCGGCCGAGCGCTAACGCGGCGACGTGCCGGCCGGACGCGCCGCCGCCCCGGCCGGGCGCTAACGCGGCGACCGTCCGCCGGCCCCGCCCCGGCCGGCGATCCCGCCCCNNACGGGTGCGGGCGGTACTAAGTGGGATCGCTGCGCCGGAACGGGGCTTCATCGACCTCCGATCGCCAATCGGACCGTAGCGAATTCGACCGAAGGGCGCCTCCGTGGCCGGGTCGAGCGTGGGATGGGCGGCTTTCGGCCCGAAATCGGTCTCGGCCGTCCTGGGGGAGGCGGCTGGGGGCGGACGGCTTCGCCCTATACCGCCGGAACCGGTATACGGCAGGGGCGACGCGGAGGGCCACGGCCGGAGGGCCA
>PMJT01000204.1:0-224 GCA_003158495.1 Chloroflexota bacterium
GATGAAGACGTCCGGGGTGTTGCCGCGGAAACCGCCAGACCCCTGGTGGATCATGATCCGGCTGTGGGGCAGCGCGAAACGCTTGCCGGCGGCGCCGGCCGCGAGAAGCACGGCCGCCATACTGGCCGCCATGCCGATGCAGATGGTGCTGACCGGTGCCCGCACGTACTGCATCGTGTCGTAGATCGCCAGGCCGCTCGTGATGACGCCGCCGGGCGAGTTGA
>PMJT01000204.1:239-3481 GCA_003158495.1 Chloroflexota bacterium
GATCACCATCGGCACGAGCATCGGATCGTCTCCCTGTCAGGTACTGGGCTACGCGCCCGCTTGTGCCGCTTCCTGCGGCGAAAGGCTGGCGGGATCGGTGGCGCCGATCGCAGCGGAGGCCGCCGCCGCGGGCTGGGCAACCGGCGAACTGTCGTCTGAGTCTTCGATGTGGGGCAGTCGCGGGAAGTCGGGGTGGGCGGCGAGCCACTCGTCCACGAGCTGCTCGACCAGCCTCGACCGCCGGAACGTGCTCCGGATGTAGTTTCGGCCACGCTCGGACTCGAAGTACTTGATCAGCTCCGGGTTGTTCGCGTAGCGAGACCGGGCCCGCTCGATTTCGCCCTCGATGTCCTTGTCGGGGACTTCGACGCCACGGGCCTTGGCGATCTCCGAGAGGACCATGAGCGTCTTCACGCGCTTCTCGGCCTGGGGCCGGAACTCGGTGTGGATGTCTGCGTCGGTCTTGTCGACGACCTTGAGGTACGTGGCTTCGTCCAGGCCCTGGCGAGCCAGCGCAGATCGCAGCTCGTCGTGCATGACCTCGACCTCCTGGTCCACCAGCACGTCCGGCAGGTCGATCGTGGCATTGGCCGTGGCGTACTCGATGACCTGGTCGGCGAATTCGTGGCGAGCCCGATCCAGGGCACCGGCCTCGAGCCGCTTGCGCAACTCCGCCTTTAGCTCGCCCATGTCCTCGAACTTGCCGACGGACTTCGCGAAGGCATCGTCCGCGACGGGTAGCGCCTTGTGGCGCAGGTCCTTGACGGTCACCGCGAAGTGAGCGGTCTGGCCGCGGAGCGACTCTTCCTGGTAGTCGTCCGGGAAGACGATGTCGAATTCGCGCTCGTCTCCGTTGGCCGCGCCGAGAAGGTGGTCCTCAAAACCGGGGATGAGCCGGTCCTCGCCGAGGATGAGCGGCATGCGATCCGACGAGCCGCCCGGGAAGGCGACTCCGTCGCGGGTGCCGACGAAGGACAGGACGGCATAGTCGCCCTTCTCGCCGCCGCGGTCCGTGACCGGCTCGAGCGAACCCTGGTCCTCTCGCAACTCGTCGAGAACCTTCTCGACCATGGTCTCGTCGACGGGCTTGATTTCCGGCTGGAAGCCGAAATGTTCGTAGTCGCCGATCGTGACGTCTGGCCGGACCTGCACGATCGTCTTGAAGATGAGCGGCTTGCCCTCTTCGCTCTGGGTGATCTCCACTTCGGGTGAAGCCAGCGGCAGGAGATCCTGCTCGGTCATGGCCTCTCGGAAGGCTTCCTCGACCAAGTGGTCGACGGCTTCCTCCACTACGGCATTGGCTCCGAGGTACCGCTCGAGCATCACTCGTGGCGCCTTGCCGGGACGGAAGCCTGGCACGCGCGTCTGTCGACCGAGGCGGCCGACCGCCTGATCGATGGCCTTCGAGAGGCGCTCAGGCGGAAGCTCGAACTCGAGCTGGAGGCGGGACTTGGGAAGAGGGGTGTTTGTGGTCTGCATTGTCGGGCGATTATAGGTGTCGGGGCGGTCTGAGGGCGGGGCTGCAGGCGGGATACGGCTGAAGCGGTGCCGTGGCGCGCCGGATCGAGCCGCGGCGCGGGATCATGGCGTACCGCGAGCCGGCCCATTGTCGGCTTGCTGATACCCGGCCCCACCATCGAGTTCTACTGTCTCCGCATGGCGACGCTCGGGAGTCAGCGGGCGGTCAAGACGCCCGACCGGTCCGGCGCACCCGCTTCGGCACCTGTTCCGGCAGGGCCAAGGAACTCGGCGGGGGCGCCACTCCCTGTCAAGGCGCGGCCCGCGAGGTCACCACTGGAGTTCGGCCGAGCCACGGCAGCGCGGGAAGTCGATCTCGACCGGATCGGGGGCGTCTTCGTTCACGGCATCGGCACGCAGCCCGCCTGCGAGACGTTCCTCGACTGGTCCGGGGCGATCGTTCGCGTGATGTCCGACTGGCGGGCCGACCACGGCTTCGGCGGCGACCCGGTGCGTCGATGCGACTACGACCTATCCGGGTCGCGACTGCCTATCCTCGAGATCGACGTCCCCGAATACGCCGGGCACCCGGCCCAGACGTGGGTCCTGACGGAGGCATGGTGGGCGGCCACCACGCGTTCCCCCGGCCTCGGCTCGATGACGACCTACGTGCGGCAGGCCCTGCCCGGGATCATGGAGGGGATACGCAAGGGTTACGAGATCCGCTCGGCGGCGTGGGCCGCGCGGCGAAGTGACGCCCGGGCATATGCCGAAACGACCCCAGCCTACGCGAACGGCGGGCTCGTCCTTGGCACCGTGTCCAACCGCCGAACCGACTGGATCGACGTCCTCGACTGGATCCAGAAGAAGCTCACGATCCTGGCCTTCGGGCCGGCGCTCATCCTCGGCCGGGCTGCCCTGCTCGCGTACGCCCCTTTCCGGGCGATCCCCATCGGGCCCATCCAGGACATGGCCGCCCTCAGGACGGCCGACAACTTTCTGACGCGCTGGTTCGGCGAACTGCCCGATATCATCGACGACCCGGTTCAGTCGGCAAACGTCCGGTCCAGGGTCGTCGCGGCGATCCACGGCCTCCAGGCCGAGGGCTGCGGGCGCTTCGTCGTGATTGCCCATTCCGGCGGCGCGATCGTCAGCTTCACGACGCTATGCGACCCCGAGTTCATGGACGTGCGCGTCGACAAGCTCGTAACCCTGGGCGAAGGCCTTGCTCTCGCCTGGCGCATCGAAGACGCCTACAAGGCCGGGCTGCCGGCCGGATCGCGCCTGCAAGGCGATTTGTCCAAACTGCGGCCGGATCTCAAATGGGCGGACTTCTGGTCGACATACGACCCGGCTTCTGCCGGCCCGATCGAAGCCCCTGCCGGCGTCTCGGTTGCCGACCAGTCGCACTCCACGGTCAACCGCATGAGCATCCTCGAGGATCACGGATCGTACTGGGACAACGACGAGGAGTTCATGATCCCGCTCGTCCAGCACATCGACACGCCCAGCGGAACCAACGCCGACTCGCGCTTCTTCCGCGACGAGTCCCTCTCCACGGTCCGGTTGACGTGGCGGCGGAGCAGGGTGGCCGTGCTGGCCCTGTGGCGGTGGATCGCCACGCTCGGTGCCGCGATCCCGCTCGTGGTTACGACGATCACCGGTTTGATCGCCGGCGCCGGTGTTGCTCGTTTCGGCGGGCTCGCCGGTCCGGGCCGGCTGGGCGCCGACCTCGCCCGCGGCTGGGCTGCGGTCCCGGGCCACGAGATCATCGCCGGGCCGCT
>PMJT01000008.1 GCA_003158495.1 Chloroflexota bacterium
CTCCGACTCCGACGCCGTGATTCTTGACAGCGGGCATCCATAGGACGATTGAGGCGCTGAAGAGCGCGAGCGTTCGGAGCGGCCAGCGATCGGACCCGTTCTGGCAAGTGCCGAGATGCGATTGCCAAACATACTCGGACGCGGCGTGGGCAGATCCGACAGTTATTCCCGCTTGCCGGCTAGTAGGGGAACTGCATCCTGGAGGCCGATGCAGCGCTACCCATACCGCAGGCCCCAGGCCTGCTCGATGGTGCTAAGTATCGAGTTCTTGGGGCAGATGGCCCCCAGGCTGGCTAAGCCCTGGTACCACCTGAATCCATCTCGTCACGAACATTCAATCGTGTCGGGTGTCGGGCCGGAGCGATCAGTCGGCGATTGGTTCCGGGCGGCCAAACAGATAGCCCTGCGCGAACTCGACACCGAGCCGGCGCAGCGCGGTCACCTCGTTCTCCGTCTCCACGCCCTCGGCAATGAGATGGCAGCCGCTCCTGAGCGCGAAGTAGACAAGGCCGGCCACGAGTGCCTGACGGAGGTCGTCGGTGTCGATCCCCGAGACGAGGCTGATATCTAGCTTCGCGAACGCCGGCCGCAACTCGAGGATATGCCGCAGGCTCGAGAAGCCAGCCCCGGTGTCATCGACGGCAAGCTCCACATTGCCGAGCATCTCGACCGCCTTGCGGAACGCCTCGTAGTCCTCGATCGGGACGTGTTCGGTGAGCTCGAGGATGAGTCGCCGAGCGGTCGCCTGGATGATCTCGCAGAGTCGATGGCCGTTATCGAGGACGAGACCGGGCGGCATGTTGAGGGTCAGGAACGCCTCTTGGGGCAGGTGTGGAGCCGCCGCGAGCGCCGCCTCGATCGCGGCTAGCTCGTACGCGTGCCCGAGCCCGACCGAAGCAGCTTCGGCGAACCGCAAGTCTGGCCGGGTGCCATCGTTGAACCGGGTCAGAGCCTCGTAGCCAACGATGGTCAGCGACTCGAGTTCGACAATAGGCTGGAAGACGGGATGGAATTCGAGCGCCGTGAGTGCGTGCTGGAGCCGTGCTTTCGTGGCCGCGACATCGCGTCGATCGGCGAGGGCCGGTCCTGCGACAGCACTCAAGATGCTCGCGTAGTCGATCGCGGTGGCAAGCAGACTTGACTTCCGAGTCGATATTGAGCCCGTCCCAGGGCGACTAACGCCAAGCCAGAGCAGGCCGACGAGCTCGCCACCGGCATAGATCGGCGAGCCGGCGCCGATGTCGATCTCGGCTGCGACGAATGCGGCCGTGTGCACGCCGTCCTCGGCCGGCTCGACATCCTCGGCCCACGGACCCTTACGCGCACGGGCCACATAGTCGGCCGAGAGGTTGGGGCCGAGGAGCATCCCACCACGACGGACTCCGGCGATGCGGTCGTACGTTGCAAGCTCGCGCAGCCGGTCGCCACTAAGTAGCTGGGTCACGGATATGAAATCACACGCGGTTCGTCGCGCGAGTTCAGCCACCACCGTCTCTGCGGCTTCCTCGGGCATCGGTGAGAGGGCCAGATGGCCAAGGGCCTCGACGACTGCCGAACGACGACTGAGCTCCTCCTCGACCGCGCTAAACCAAGCAGCGTGACTCCGCAGGTGCGCTCGGACGCGGGCGACGAGCTCGTCGAGCTGGACTGGCTTCGCGAGGTAGTCGTCGGCCCCTGCGCCGAGACCTGTGACCAGAGGGTATTCGCCACCCTGGCCGGTCAAGAGGAGGACGGGCAAGGTCGCCGTCTGCGGTCGCTCCCGGAGCGCGCGAACGACGTCTGTACCGGACATGCCCGGCAGGACGACATCGAGGACGACGAGGCTGATGGCCTCGGTCTCGACCGCGACCAGCCCGGCTTCGCCGCTTGCCGCCTCGATGACGTGGAAGCCCGCGCGCCGGAGGCTGCTCGCCACGAGAGCGCGCGTGCTGGCGTCGTCATCGACGACGAGGATCCGAACCTCCGCGTCGGTTGACTTCAACGTCACAGAAGGGTCACTGACTTTCGGTCGTCGTAGGCGCTTGGTCCGCTGCGTCGGGTTGGCCGGCCGCAAAGCCTGGGCCTTCTGAATCGCTAGAAGGAGACGCGCTGAGGTGACGGGCTTCGGCACGAACATCGCGCCTCGGGCCGTCACCCTCTCAAGGTTGAGCGTCTCGGCCGTATAGCCGGAGAGGAGCACGACCCCAATCTGCGGATGCCGATCCATCGTCCATTCGGCGAGCTCGATGCCCGACATGTTCGGCATGACCACGTCTGTGATGAGTACTTCGATCGGCTCTTCGGGTTCCGCCAGTCGGATCATCGCCTCGGCGCCACCGGCGACCGCGATCACCTCGTAGCCGGCCCGGGTGAGCAGCTGCGTTGTCATGTCGCGGACGACGCGATCGTCCTCGACTACAAGGACCTTGCCGGCTCCGACGGCAAGAGCAGCAGCGACCGGCGGCTGTTCGGTCGTGACCGCAGCGTCGACCCTCGGGAAATAGAGCTTGAAGCGTGAGCCGACTCCAGGCTCCGAGTAGACCCAGATATGGCCGCCGGCCTGACGGACGATCCCGTATGTTGTGGCCAGCCCGAGGCCGGTCCCCTTGCCGGGCTGCTTTGTCGTGAAGAAGGGCTCGAAGATGCGGTCTTGCGTCGCGCGGTCCATTCCCACCCCGGTGTCAGTCACCGAGAGGACGACATAGGGCCCGGGCTTCACATCAAAGTGCGCGATTGCGTAGGGCTCATCGACCGTCACGTTCTCGGTCTCGATCGTCACGGTGCCGCCGTCGGGCATCGCGTCGCGAGCGTTGACGACGAGGTTGACCAGGATCTGGTCGAGCTGCCCGCCATCGGCCCGGATGTGACCGGCGTCGTGGTCGAGCTTGACGACGAGCCGCATGTTTTCGCCGATAAGTTGACGGACCATCGGCTCGAGGCCGCCGATGGCGCCATTGAGGTCGAGCACGCTTGGGCTGATGACCTGCTGGCGGCTGAACGCCAGCAGCTGGGCCGTCAGCACCGCTGCGCGCTCGGCTGCGTTGCTGATCACGTTGACGCTGACGAGCGCGCTGTCAGGATCCAGGCGTGCTCGATTCGTCGACGCAAGATCGTCGGCCAGGAGTTCCGCGTAACCGCGGATCACGAAGAGCATGTTGTTGAAGTCGTGGGCAATCCCACCCGCCAATCTTCCGATCGACTCGAGCTTCTGGGCCTGGAGCAGCTGGCTCTCCGCCTCCTTGCGGACGCTGATGTTGCGGATGGCCGCAGTCACCAGGATCCCTTCGGCGTTTTCGAGCGGGCTGAGCATGATCTCGATCGGAAACTCGGTGCCGTCCTTGCGCCGCCCGACGAGTTCGATCCCCGTACCGATCTGCTGGGCCAATGCCTCGGCGGCCGAGCGAAGATCGTCGGCGATCAACCGTTCGGCGAAGCCTTCGGGAATGATGTTCTTGACCGGCTGACCGACGAGTTCATCGCGGTGGTAGCCGAACTGCTTCTC
>PMJT01000200.1 GCA_003158495.1 Chloroflexota bacterium
GATGAAGGCCGGCAAGACCCCGGCTCACATCGGCCCGGATCGCCTCAAGGCGCTCGAGGTCAAGGAGGGCGTCTACAACTTCACGCCCGTCGTCCTCGAGAATATCGAAAAGCTCGGCCTTGACTACCTCGTCCCGATCGGCGGCGACGACACCCTGAGCTTCAGTCAGGTCCTCGCGGACCACGGCGTCAAGCTCGTGGCAGTACCCAAGACCATGGACAACGACGTCCAGGGCACGGAGTACTGCATCGGCTTCTCCACGGCCATCACGCGGGCCAAGGACGCCATCAACCGCCAGCGGACCACGCTCGGCTCGCACGAGCGGATCGGCGTCTTCCGCATCTTCGGCCGCGACGCGGGCTTCACCGCGCTGTACACGGCGTACGTGACCAGCACTCGCGCGCTCATTCCCGAGTACCAGTTCGACCTTGACCACCTCGTCGAGTTGCTGGTCAAGGACAAGATGGACAACCCCAGCAAGTACTCCATCGCGGTCGCCGCCGAGGGTGCGATGTGGAAGGGCGGCGAACTGACCGAGTATGGCCCGGCCGATTCTTTCGGCCATCGCCACAAGGCCAACGTGGCCGAAGTCCTCGCCTCGGAGATCCAGGCCCGCTCCAGTCATGAGACGCTCGCCAGCGAGTTGACCTACGACCTTCGCTCGGGCGATCCGGACGCCGTGGACTCGATCGTCGGCATCACCTTCGCCAATGTGGCCATGAACCTGATCGCGGACGGCATCAGCGGCCGGATGGTCGCGATCCGTGGCGGCAAATACAGCCACTCGCCGCTGCCGGATCCCAACCAGGGCCCGCGCTCGATAGACATCCCGACGATGTACAACACCGACCGCTACCGACCAATTTACACGGATCGAATGGGGCTCCCGCTCCTCCTCGGCATCCCGGTCGCCGAGGATCCCTCACTCCTTCGGAAGTAGTTCTCCCGCCAGAAATCTCGAAGGCCCCGGCTTTCACCGGGGCCTTCACCCCTCAATGAACGGGCATCGGCGAATGGCCGTTTGACATGTAGGCTGCGGCAAGGCACGGTTCACAGGTGACGACCTCATCTTCTCCAGCGCCCCTCCTCAGCGGCCGCGACCTGCTGCGCGACAATGGGCTTCCCGTCGAAGGACCCACACTGTGGGGAAAGCAGGTCTCGGGCAGCGGCCCGGGCGTCTTCATCGTGGAATTGCCGACGCCGGCAGCCAAGGTGTCGATCGACCCGAATGCCATCCGGGACTGGCTGACCCGCGTTCCGGGACTCCTCCTCGACGGCAAGCACCCCACGGTTGCAGAGCTCCAGTCGAGGCTGGCGTCCTACTGGGTGCCGAGCCAGGCGATCCTGTACATCGGCTCGAGCCCGAAGTCCGTTGCCGCCCGGCTGGCCGGCATGTACAAGACGCCCCTCGGTGAGAAGCGTCCACTTTCCATAGGCTACTGGCTCAAGACCCTCCACGACCTGAACAAGGCCCGGATCTGGTGGGCGCCCGTTTCCGATCCGGAGCTTTACGAAGACACGCTCATGGAGCAGTTCATCAAGACCGCCGGCGCCGCGCCCTACGCGGTCCTAGCCATGCCCGGGGACCAGCGCCGCGAGCACGGCATCACGAGCCCCTTCCACGACAACGCGGCACCGCCGCCGCCCAAGGTCACCAAGGTGACCCGTCTCCCCGACGCGACCGAAGCGGAGATGGCGATGGCAAGCTCGGCTTTCCGACCGCGCGCCTTCCGGCCGGCATCCCTGGCCAAGCCCACCCGCGCGCCACGAGCCGCCTCCAAGAAGAATGCCAAGGTGCCGCCGCCCACAACCGGCCCGTCCGCGATCGAGATACCGGTCGTGCGCCGCTCGACAAAGGTGGTCAAGAAGGGCGGCGCTTCATCGGCGCCCATTCACCTCACGGCCGANNATCTCCCGGATCAAGGCCGCCCGCGAGCTGGGCGACCTGAGCGAGAACGCGGACTACGAAGCCGCGCGCAAGGAGCAGTCCTTCCTCGAGGGCCGCGTCCAGCAGCTTGAGCAGATGATCAAGTACGCCGTGATGATCGAGGCCAGTTCCGAGGGCGGCACTGAAGTCGTGCTCGGGTCCACCGTCGTCATCGAGACGGACCGCCACGGCGAGGAGACCTTCACGATCGTTGGCTCGGCCGAAGCCGACGCCGCGGCCGGGAAGATCAGCTTCACCTCGCCGATCGGGCGAGCGCTCCTCGGACGTCACCCCGGCGAGACGATTCGCGTGCAGGTTCCGGCCGGATCACTGGACTACAAGGTCGTAGAAGTCCGCTAGATGCGATCGCCGGTCAGCCACTCCGCCCAGGGCTGACTACGCCGGGCGCAAGGCGAGCCAGCCAGGCCTGGCTTCAGGCGGAGCCGAGCACGAGCCAGCCAGGCCTGGCTTTGGCGAGCGCGGGCGCCAAGCGAGCTTGGTGATGAAGGTGCGTGAGCAGGAAGCGCTGGTCTGGCGCACCCTGAGGCGGCGACAAGGTGCCAGCCTTCGGCCGGCCCGCGTCATTCGGCCGGCTGACCCGCGGACGCTATTTCGTCGGCGGCTGGCTCGTCCAGTCGTCGGGGCTCACCCTGTGGCCGCCGGCTCGCCACGACACGAGATTCATCAGGACTATCGCGACGCCGAGCCCGACTGCCATCCACGGCAGCGCATCGTGGAACACCCCGTTCTGGCCTTCGCTGAGCCCGATGACGTTCTCGAAGAAGAGCCCGAAGCCCACGAACAGGCCGAAGCCGACGGCCGCGGTCCGCAGCCCCGAGTCCAGCAGATCCCAGCGACGGTGCAGCAGCCCGTACAGGGCGAGAGTGACGCCGACCGATCCCGGTGCCACGATCGCCCACGCATATGCCCAGCTGTCGTAGGTGTCCGTGGCCGCCTGGGTCGCGAGGACCAGGCCGACGGCCGTGATGATCCCGCCCGGGATCGCAGCTCCGAGGCCACCTTCGTGGGGAATCGCAAGGCCGACGACGAGCAGGAAGAGGCCGGGGGCGATCACGAAGATAGGCCAGCCGTTGTGCCCGACGTCGATCTTGAGTTGCTCCGACGCCAGAAAGAAGATGCCGAGCATGATGATCAGCAGGCCGACCACGATGGTGCCGCGCCTGGAGTCATCGTCGCCGCGGTCGTTGCGACCCTGCCATCGATCGTTCATCGCCCAACCTCGCTCGCTTCCTGCCTCTCTCATCGACGTCGGCGCCAGTCTAGCCACCGCGCGCGCCGCTGGGATCATCCGGCAGGTTGACTCTGAGGCGGTTCGTGCCCTTCTCCGGTATGAGACAGCATCGGCCGGGCTAGGACTTCGCGACGAAAACCGGGACGTCGCCGACGGCGAGGACCTTGTCCGGACCGAGATCCTGGCGGCTGCCATCGACGACGAGCGAGACGCTGACGCTGCTCGTAGCTGACAGCATGAGTTGTCCGACAGCGAAGGGATTCCCCGGCTTGCGATCGTAGTAGACGTTCCGCGGGACGCTGGTCCCCGGGATCGTCGGTGTCCCGTCGCCGTAGATCAACAGCTGGTTCATCGCATGGGCCGGATCGATCGCGTCCGGGGCAAGGGTCAGGCGCTTCGGGTCGATTATCTGCCAGGCGGTGACACCGATGCCCTCGGCCAGGACGTGGAAGCCTTCGTTGGTCGGGTTGATCTCGACGACCGGCAGCGAGCCCGGAAAGCCGATCAGCACGCGCGGGGTATTCGACCATCCGGCGAGGCCAAACTGATCGAAGGTAACCGAGACGATGCTCACCGTCGACCTGATATCCACCGGCAAGGCGACGATCCATTTGTCCTCGGGCGTCTTGATCGACGCGAGCTTGTCGGCAATCATCCGCGCCACCACGGGCCCGGCCATCACCAGGCCGCCGGTCTCGGCGTTCGAGCCGTCGGACTGACCCATGGACACGAGCGGCTTGAACTCTCCGGCGTATGAACCGGTCTTGAGGCCGTATTTGTTCCCTGCCAGCGCGTAGTAGATCGCCTTGCCCTGCTCGATCCTCACCTCGCAACCGGTCACCGGCGCTACCGGAACGACGGTCCCGTCCGCGGCGTAGTAGGTCAGGGCGTTGTTCTGCACCGCGAAGCCGACCGGATGGGCGGTCGGTCCGGAGGAGGCCGACGGCGAGCTCGAGACGGCCGGCGAGGGCGTCCCGGAACCGCCGACGATCGGACTCGGCCTGGCCGGGACCGATGGGCTGGTGGCCGGAAAGCTCGGTTTCGGACTGGCCGTTCCGCCATGGCTGATCGTGGCTCCGCCGCCGCCGTAGAGGCCAGAGTCGAAGACGAGCGCGGCGATGCCGACGCCGATCAGGACGAGCGCCGCTCCACTCAGACCAGCGACCACTCGCCGCGAGGGTTCCATCGATTCACAACTCCGCTTACGCAGACTCGTGCAGTCTACGGTTAAGGCGCGGTGCAGGCAGCCCCCGGGCGCGACGGGGCCGAATGGCCCGCGCCCGGCGACCTGATGGCACTAACCCCACCCAGGGCTCAAATGCATGCTCGCGCAATGGACGATTACAGCGCTGTTATCGCCATGCTCAACCACACGTGGTTCGGCGCCGAACTGTCGCCCGAGACGCAAGAGCGCCTCGCCAGGCTCGGCGAACTCCAGGACTTCGAAGCCGACGAGGTCATCCTCCATGAAGGCGACGATGCCAGGGAAATGGGCATCCTCATCTCCGGCCGGCTTGCCCTGAGAACGCTCGTTCCGGAGCGCGGGCCGGTCACGATCCTGAGCGTTGAACCGGGCGACATCTTTGGCTGGTCGGCGGTCCTCGCGGACACGCAGGCCCAGTCCACGGTCGTCGCCACCCAGCCGAGCAAGGCGCTGGTCATCGAAGGTATCCGGCTTCGGGCCGCTCTCAAGGACGACCACGCCCTGGCGGCGAGTCTCTACCCTCGAGTTCTCAAGGCAGTCGCCCGTCGCCTCCGGGCGACGAGACTGCAGCTGCTGGATCTCTTCGCCCGCTGAGGCGGAACGCCCAGCCGGGTCGTCCTCTCCTCCAGGAGGTCGCCGGAGTCGTGATCACCAGCCCTGCCCCTAGCCAGACGGCCGCGGCCAGGCAGTGGTTCCTGGGTCGCGGCGACCTCGACGCGCTCGTGGAGGCAATCCGGGCGACCGGTCGGCGCGTCATCGGCCCCACCATTCGAGAGGGCGCGATCGTCTACGACGAAATCCAGGCCGCCGCGGACCTGCCGGCCGGCTGGCGGGACGAGCAGAGCGCGGGGCGCTACAGGCTGGAGCGGCGCAACGACGAGCGCGTCTTCGGTTACACCGTCGGGCCTACTACGTGGAAAAGGTTCACCTTCCCGCCGAACCTGACCATCGCCACGTCTCATCGCACTTCCTTCGGCTTCGAGCAGCACATCGACCCGCCGCCGTCCGTGGCCTTCGTGGGCGTCCGGGCGTGCGAGATCGCGGCGCTCGGGATCCAGGATCGAGTCTTCCTGGGCAGCCAGTTCACGGACGAGGACTTCCGGGCCCGCCGCGCGGCCGCGTTCATCGTCGCCGTCCAATGCACCACGTGCTCAAGCACGTGCTTCTGCACCTCGATGGGCACGGGGCCGGAGGTCCGCGGCGGCTACGACATCATGCTGACTGAGATCGAGGACGGCTTCGTCATGGCGGCCGGGTCGCCGGACGGGGCCGCGATCGTAGCCAAGCTGCCCACCCGCAAGCCCACGCACGCCGAGGCCGGCTCGGCGGTCGACAAGGTGGAAGCGGTCCGGACGCAGATGGGCGAGCCGCTGCCGATGGCCGGCATTGGCGAGCGGCTGAAGCTGCAGCTGGACCATCCCCGCTGGGGCCAGGTGGCCGATCGCTGCGTCGAGTGCGGCAACTGCACCATGTCCTGCCCCACGTGCTTCTGCACGTCGGTTGTCGAGAAGTCGGATCTGGACGGCAAGAACAGCTCCACCGAGCGGCAGTGGGATTCGTGCTTCGACGTCGCATTTGCGAAGGTCGCCGGCGGCGACTTCCGAGCCCGCCCTCGCGACCGCTACCGGCAGTGGCTGACTCACAAGTTCTCGAGCTGGTGGGACCAGTTCGGCAGCTCCGGCTGCGTCGGCTGCGGCCGCTGCATCGCCTGGTGCCCCGTTCGAATAGACGTCCGCGAGGAACTGGCGGCCATCGCGCCGCCGATTCCGCCGGTCGTCCATCCGGTCGCAGTTGAGCCGGTCGCCGCCAGCCCCGGAACGTATTCGCTCGCCCGCCTGGCCTCGATCCGTTCCGAGACCGAGGACACCACGACCCTCTCGCTGACGGACCTGGATCCGGCATTCCTCGCCGGCCGGCCCGGCCAGTTCGTCATGATCGCCCTGCCCGCGTTCCCCGCCGTGCCAATTTCGATTTCGCGCTTCCGTGCGGACCACATCGACCTGACGATCCGAGCCGTCGGGCCGACTTCGACCGCACTGGACAACCTCCACCCCGGCGCCAAGGTCGGCCTGCGCGGTCCGCTGGGCACCTTCTGGCCGATCGAGGAAGCCTACGGCCGGCATGCCGTCGTGGTCGCCGGCGGCGTGGGTCTCTCGCCACTTCACGGGCTTGTGGACGCGCTCGTGGCCAACCGGGATCGATTCGAATCGGTCTCGCTCTTCTACGGCTCCCGAACCCCGGAGGACCAGCTATTCCGGGAAGACCTGGCGGCCTGGAGCTCGAGCAAGGCGATAGACGTCGCCGTCACCGTCGACCGCGCCGGCCCCGAGTGGAAGGGCCGCGTGGGCGTCGTCACTACTCTCTTCGACATGATCTCGTGGGACTGTTCCAAGGTCACGGCATTCGTCGTCGGCCCCGAGCGGATGATGCAGTCCTCCGTCCAGGGGTTGATCTCCAAGGGCGTTCCGGCGGACCGCATCTGCGTCTCGATGGAACGACACATGGAATGCGGCATCGGGCTGTGCGGCCACTGCCAGATGGCCGGCCGGTTCGTCTGCAAGGACGGCCCCGTCTTCCGGCTGGATGAACTCGGCGACATGTTCAACCGAGAGGGAATCTGATGGCGACAGCAGGGAGACAGGCTCGACCGCGGGTCGCCGTCGTCAAGTTCGCCTCTTGCGACGGCTGCCAGCTCACGCTGCTCGATCTCGAGGACCAGCTGCTGGAGATCGTTTCCCGCTTTGACATCGTCGAATTCCCCGAGGCCACTTCGCGCCGCTCGCCGGGCCCGTACGACATCGTCTTCGTGGAGGGCTCCGTCAGCGCCCCGGAGCACATCGACGCCATCAAGGAGCTGCGCAAGCAGGCCCGCATTCTGGTCACGATCGGGGCCTGCGCC
>PMJT01000025.1 GCA_003158495.1 Chloroflexota bacterium
CTTCTGCTTCGTGGTCGCCTTCGGGTCCTGGCGGAGCTGGATGTACTTGCGCCCCCATGTCCACCGCGGATCGGTCATGTCCGTGAAATGCCACAACACCAGCGGCCGGGCCGGGACGAGGACGTCGGGGTGCGGCAGGAACTCCTCCTGCGGGTAGATCGCACGCCCGCCCGGAGCCATGACCGATAGCGCCCACGGCGCCAGTTCGCAGGCCCAGGGTCCTCGGTTGACGATGCGGTGAACCACCTCAACGCACGGCGACGTGGGAGACACCGTGACGCGCATCTCCTTATCCAGCCCGTTGTCACCCTCGGAATTGCGCAGAACGAGCGTGTGACCGTCCAAAGCATGCTGGACGGGGTCGTTGTCCGGGGCGTAGGTTCGGGGGAAGACTTCGGGCGCATGCCAGAGGCGGTGGCCGCCGTAGTTGTGCCACTCGTTGTCGCCCGTTCTGCCCAGAACCTCGGGGTAGTTCTTGTAGAGGTTCTGACCGCCGACAAAGCCGAGCCGGATGATCCGGGGCCCGACGTCGGTGGTGGCAACGAGCTCTATCTCCCCGTTGGAGAGGCGGATGCAGTTCGGCCAGCCACCGTATTCGACCGTCTCGATCGCCAGGGAGCTTTCATTCATGGGGGACCATCCACCTCGCATGTGTTGTTGAGTCGATCAATTTGGGTGCTCGGGGAAGGCGGCGGGGCGCGACGCGACGGGCCACGACGCGACGCCTCGAGTTGCGAGGCGACGCGCGGAATCGTTACGGGTTGCCGCTGGGCTGCGCGTCCACTCCCGGCTCAGTGCGCCGAAAACGTTTAGTAGATGGTTAGTTGAGAGCGGGCATCGTGGCGGTCGCGGCGCCTTTCGCGCCGGCTGACCACGTCGTGGACAGCGAAGCCCCGGTTATAGTCGCAAGCGCGAAACGATTACGAGCCCACCCGGCTACCGCCGACAGTGAGGCCGCTGCCATATCGATCGAAGGCCAGGACTGGGAAGCTCTTTGAGACCTGGCCGGCACCATCGCTCAGTAGGCCGGACGCCGCGGACGCCGCTACGGCCATCCCGTAATCGGGCGTCCCGGCCATCCGAAGGAGGCGCTCCGTGGCTACGACATCCTCGACCCGCCGATACGTGGGCGCCTGGCCGAAGATCGGGATCCGGCCGGCAATCGACGGCCGCCGCAACGGAGTTCGCGAGTCGCTCGAAGAACAGACGATGGGGCTGGCCCGCCGGGCCGCGGAGTACTTGAGCGCGAACCTGCTCTACCCGGACGGCACGCCGGTCGAATGTGTCCTGCCGGACGATTGCATCGGTGGTGTCGTCGAAGCGGCTCGCGCAGCGGAACTCTTCCGCAGGGAGGGCGTGGGAGTCTCGCTGACCGTCTCTCCCTGTTGGTGCTACGGCTCGGAAACGATGGACATGGACCCGCTTCTGCCGAAAGCCGTGTGGGGCTTCAACGGGACGGAGCGACCTGGGGCCGTATACCTCGCCGCCGTCCTCGCCGCTCACGCCCAGAAGGGTCTGCCGGCCTTCGGGATCTACGGCCGCGACGTCCAGGACGCCGGCGACGGCGCCATTCCGGACGACGTCCAGGAGAAGCTGCTTCGCTTCGGCCGGGCCGGGCTGGCGGCCGCGATCATGCGCGGCAAGTCGTATCTCTCGCTCGGCGGCGTCTCGATGGGCATCGCCGGTTCGATCGTGGATCAGGGCTTCTTCGAGCGTCACCTGGGCATGCGCGTCGAGTCGGTGGACATGAGCGAGATCGCGCGCCGGATCGAGGAAGGCATCTTCGACCCGGCCGAGTTCGCCCAGGCGCACAAGTGGGTCCGTGCCAATTGCCGCGAGGGCGACGACCGGAATACGCCCGAGCAGACCCGCAGCCGCGAACAGAAGGATCGCGACTGGCAGACGGTCGTGAAGATGTTCCTGATCGCGCGGGACCTGATGGTCGGCAATCCCCGGCTTGCCGAACTGGGCTTCGGCGAGGAGGCGATGGGCCACAACGCCATCCTCGGCGGCTTCCAGGGCCAGCGGCAGTGGACCGACCACTCCCCCAACGGCGACTTCATGGAGGCGTTCCTCAACTCCTCCTTCGACTGGGACGGCGTCCGCGCGCCCTACGTCTTCGCGACGGAGAACGACAGCCTCAACGGCGCCGCGATGCTCTTCGGCTATCTGCTGACGAACACTGCCCAGGTCTTCGCCGACGTGCGGACCTATTGGAGCCCGGACGCGGTCCGGCGCGTCACCGGCCACACGCTCGAGGGCCGCGCGGCGGGCGGCGTCATCCACCTGATCAACTCCGGCGCGGCCACGCTGGACGCGGCCGGCGGCTTGCGCCGCGGCAACGAGCCGGCGATCAAGCCATTCTGGGAGATCACGGGCGATGAGGCGGCGCAAAGCCTGGCGGCGACGACGTGGTGCCCGGCTGTGACCGGCTACTTCCGCGGTGGCGGGTACTCGTCGCTCTTCACCACGCCAGACGGAATGCCGGTGACGATGGCCCGGATCAACCTGGTCCATGGCGTGGGGCCGGTGCTCCAGCTGGCCGAAGGCTGGACCGTGGACCTGCCGGCGGGGGTCCACGACACCCTCAACCTGCGGACGGACCCGACCTGGCCCACACAGTGGTTTGCCCCGATCCTCACCGGGAGCGGCGCGTTCAAGGACGTCTACAGCGTCATGGCCAACTGGGGTGCCAACCACTGCGCCATGAGTTACGGGCACATCGGCGAGGACCTCATCAGCCTGGCGGCGGTGCTGCGAATCCCCGTGAGCATGCACAACGTGGCCGGCGACCGGCTGTTCCGCCCGGCAGTCTGGAGCTCGCTCGGCACGGCCGATCCGGAAGGGGCCGACTATCGGGCTTGCGCCAACTTTGGGCCGCTGTACGGGCGAAGCTGATCGACATAGCCATTCGGCCACCACCGGGCGCCGCGGATCCCGACCGACTGATGCCTGAGCCCGGCCGGCTCTAGTACCATGTCGGCACCTTCAGGGGCCCCACCAACCGCCGCCAGTTCGGTGGCAACCTAAGTCACGGTGACCAGTTTGGGCGAAGATCGAGCGCGGGCAGAAACCCGGGCCGCCTCCGGGACGGGACCAGAGGCGGAAGCATCGGGCGTCCGCGCGGCTCCGGCCGAGCCGCGGTTCGCGGCGATCCAGGGGCTCGAGATCCGCTACCTCGCGCGCGGCAAAGGAACGCCGTTGCTGCTGCTGCACGGCTGGGGCTCGTCGCTGGAGACGTTCCACGGCATGGGCGGCGACCTCGCCCGCCTGTTCCGCGTGACTGCGTTCGACTTCCCCGGCCATGGCGAGTCGGACCTGCCGCCGAGCACGTGGCACGTGGACGATTTCGTCGAGCTGACTCTGGGCCTGATGGCGGAGCTCGGCATCGAAAGGGCCGCGGTGCTGGGCCACTCGTTCGGCGGGCGAGTGGCGATCAAGCTGGCCGCGGCGCACCCGGAGAAGGTGGAGCGGCTGGTGCTCGTGGATTCAGCCGGCGTCCCGCCGCCTCGAACGTGGCGTCGCACGGTGCGCCGCGCCGCCTCGCGGCTGGCAAACGCGATGGGCCGCCATCTCGGCAGCCCCGGGCAGGCCGTCCGCCGCGCGATCGTGCGTCGGATCGCGTCGCCGGATTACCTCAACGCCGGCCCGCTCCGGGCCACTTTCGTGGCCATCGTGAACGAGGATCTGCGGCTGTCGCTCGCCGCGATCAAGTGCCCCACGCTGCTGGTCTGGGGCGACCAGGACGAGGACACGCCGCTTGCCGACGCCCGCCTGATGGAGAAGCTGATCCCCAATTCGAGCCTGCTTGTGCTCAAGAACGCCGGCCATTTCTCATACCTGGACCAGTACGGCCGGCTCCGACTGGCCCTCATCCCGTTCCTCAATGGGTAGCGGCGTGGACCCGTTCCAGCTCGTGATCCTTTCGGCTGCGGCGATCACGGCGCTCATCCTCACGGTGCCCACCCTGGTCGCCAGCCTCCATTCGCTCCAACAGGACGACTATTCGAACCAGCGCTTCCTGGCGTGGCTTGCCGAGCAGAAGTCGCGGGCCCTCCATCTGCCGGTCGGACTCGTCTACATCCTGGCGGCCGTCGCACAACTCGCCGTAGCTTTCAGCGGCAGCGCACCGGGCTCGTACTTTCCCCCCGCGCTCGGTTCCTGCGTTGCCGTATTGGCCGTCGTTCGAGCGCCTGCTCGTCCGCCGCGGAAGAAGCCGCTCGTGTACACCGGCCGCGCGCGCCGCCTGCTCGCCGTATCGGCGGTCGTGACGGTCCTCCTGGTCTGGCTCGGCTTCCTCGCCATATCGGCCGTTGCGCGGGCAGCCGGCCTGGACCCGGACTACGCACCGGGCTTCGCCGTCCTGCTGATGGCACTGATCTCGATCCATGCCGCGCCGCTCACTTCCATAGCCGCCAACCTCCTCCTCGCTCCCGTCCAGGCCACGATCAACTGGTCCTACCGGTTCCGGGCGGGGCGCAAGCTGCGCCGGCTCGGGCCGATGGTCGTGGGAATCACGGGCAGCTACGGCAAGACATCCACCAAGTACTTCACCGAGGCGCTGCTCGAGCCGCGCTTCCGCGTCCTCAAGACCCGGGCCAGCTTCAACACGATTCTGGGCGTCTGCCGCGCGATCAACGAGGAACTTGGTCCGGAGCACAAGGTCATGATCGTAGAGATGGGCGCCTATCGACGCGGCGAAATCCGCGACATGGCCCGCCTCGTCAAGCCGCACATCGGCGTGTTGACGGCCATCGGGCCGCAGCATCTCGAGCGGTTCGGCAGCATCGAGACCATCGAAAAGGCCAAGTTCGAGTTGCTCGAAGCGCTGGCGCCCGACGACATTGCCGTAATCAACAACGACGACCCGCGCATCCGCCGGTTGGCCGGCGCGAAATGGCTCCCGAACGTCCAGCGGTACGGCATCGATGCCGCGAACGGGGCCGTCGACCTCGCGGCCGAAGACATTTCCCACGGACCCGACGGCTTGAGCTTCACGATGGTCGAGCGGAACGGCACGCGGACCCCGATGAAGACGCGCTTGATCGGCCTCCACAACGTCTCGAACATCCTGGCCGCGGCGACGGTCGCAAAGGCTGCGGGGGTTAGCCCGCAGGAGATGGCCCGCGCTGTCGGCCGGCTCCAGCCCGTACCCCACCGGCTCGAAGTCCACACGGATGCCAACGGCGTCACGATCATCGACGATGCCTACAATTCGAACCCCGTCGGCGCCTTCAACGCGCTCGACGCGCTGGCGGAGTTCCAGACCGGCCGCAAGGTGCTCGTCACCCCCGGCATGGTCGAGCTCGGGGTCGAGCAGGACGCGAGGAATGAGGAGTTCGGCGCCAAGGCTGCGAAGACCTGCGACTTCGTCATCCTCGTCGGCACCCGACAGACCGCCCCGATCCGTCGCGGGCTCGAATCGGCCGGCTTCGAAGCCGAGCACATCACTTCGGTGCGCAACCTCAACGAGGGCCTGGAGGCACTGAAGGGTATCGTTCGGGCGGGCGACGTCGTCCTGTTCGAGAATGACCTGCCCGACCTTTACGAGGAATGAGGAGCCCTATGCCGAATCCGACCGTGGCAGTCCTGTTCGGCGGCCGGTCAGTCGAACACGAGGTCTCCGTCATATCGGGCCACCAGGCGATGGACGCGCTCGACCAGGCGGGCTATCCGGTCCTGCCGATCTACATCACCAAGCAGGGCGACTGGTATGCCGGCGAGGGCCTGCACAACCTGGACCTCTACCGTGAGCAGACATTCCACGCGGCCGGGCTCAAGAACGTCTACCGCATCAGCCTGAGCCCGGACCGGTCGATCCGGCAGCTGGTGGTTCATCCCGGGGTCGGCGGCGGGTTGCTGGGCGGCAAGAGCCCGAAGCTCTGGGCCGACGTCTTCTTCCCGGTGATCCACGGCTCGCACGGTGAGGACGGCTCGCTCCAGGGTCTCTTCGAACTGGCCGACGTGCCCTACGTCGGTTCCGGCGTGCTGGCCTCCGCCATCGGCATGGACAAGGTCCGCCAGAAGGTCGTTTTCGGCTCGGCCGGGATCGCCGCGCTGGATTGCATCGAGATCTCGCGGGCCGAATGGGAGACCGATCGGCATGCCGCGGTCGCTCGCGTCGAGACGAAGTACCCGTACCCAGCGATGGTCAAGCCGGTCACGCTGGGGAGCAGCGTCGGTGTGTCTGCCTGCGCCGATCGCGCCGCGCTGGGCGAGGCGCTGGACCTGGCGTTGGAACTCGACGGCCGGGCCCTCGTCGAACAGGCCCTGACCGATTTCATCGAGATCAACTGCTCCGTGCTCGGGCCGCCGGATCGCGCCTCGGCCTGCGAGCAGCCGGCGCGGACCGAATCGGTGCTGTCGTTCGACGACAAGTACAAGCACGGCGGCAGCAAGAAACTCGGCCGAGGCCAGGCCCCGAGCGCGGGAATGGCGGGTCTGCAGCGCCTGGTCCCGGCCCCGATCGGCCACGAGCTGACGGCGGAGGTCCGGGCGGCGGCGCTTGCCGCGTTTGCGGCCATCGGCGCCAGCGGCGTGGTCCGCGTGGACTTCCTCTACGACCGGGCCGCCAAACGGCTGCTCATCAACGAGATCAACACCACGCCCGGTTCCCTGAGCTATTACCTGTGGGAAGAGGAGGGGCTCCGGTTCGATCAGCTGGTCGCGGAGCTGGTCCGCATCGCGCTGGATCGCCACGAGTCGCAGCGGGCCACGGTCTATACCTTTGCGGCGAATCTGCTGACGCGGTAGGGGTGTTGGGCCGGGCGCGGGGCCGGCGCGGATTGGCGCCCGGTGGCGTGGCGCCGGCGGGATTGGCGCCGCGGCCGGGTCTATCGTTTGCCGCGAGGAGGCGACGATGGTCGAATTGGCGGAACTCATGACGCACGCTCCACTGGACTGGCTCCTGGACGAGTCTGCGCCGGCAGTCCGGCACCTCGCCCTGCGACAGCTGCTCGACCGGCCGGCGGACGATCCGGAAGTGATCGAGGCGCGGCGAGCCGCGATGGTGTCGGAGCCGATCGCACCGATCCTCGCCGCCCAGGATCCCGAGGGCTGGTGGGTCAAACCCGGCGCCGGATACTCGCCAAAGTACAGCGCCACGGTCTGGAGCCTGATCTTCCTCGACCAGATGGGCGCCGACGGCGACGATCCGCGGATCCGGGCGGGCTGCGACTACCTGCTCCGGCACGCCCAGGCGAGCAACGGCGGCTTCGCCGCGAGCGGCAATCTCACCGGCGAGGCGCCGCCGTCGCGGGCGATCCACTGCCTCAACGGAAACCTGCTGCGGGCGCTCATCGACTTCGGGCTCCTCGACGACGAGCGGGTCCGGCGGTCGCTGGCCTGGCAGGTCGCCGCGATCACCGGCGAGGGCATGGAGCGGTGGTACGCGTACACGTCCGGCCCCGGTTTCGCGTGCGGCGCAAATGCGGGCCGGCCGTGCGCCTGGGGCGCGATCAAGGCGGTCCTGGCCCTCGCGCGAGTCCCGGCGGACCGGCGCACGCCCGCGGTGGCCCGAGCCCTCGAGTCCGGCGTCGAGTTCCTCCTGAGCCGCGACCCGTCGATCGCCGACTACCCCATGCCCCCCGGCAGCAAGAACCCGAGCGGCTCGTGGTTCAGGCTGGGGTTCCCGTCGGGCTACGTAGCCGACGTCCTGCAGGTCATCGAGGCACTGTGCGACGCGGGCGCCGCGGGCGATGCCCGACTCGACCCCGCGTTCGACTGGCTCCTGGCCCAGCGCGAAGCCGACGGCCGGTGGACGAACCGGTACGCCTACGAAGGCAAGCTCATACGCAACATCGACCGACCGGGCCAGCCCAGCAAGTGGGTAACTCTGAGGGCACTCCGGGTCCTCAAGGCTCGAGCCCGGACGCGTCGTGGCGGAATAGCCCCCGCGTGAAACCGGACGGCCACTCGCCTGCCGTGGTGACAGCCATGTTGGCCGCGCCGCGACTGCAGCCGCCGCCCATCCCGGCCTGCGACTCGCTGGCATAATCGGCAGGTCGCCGTGGAGGTTCGTTTCGCTTCCGCGTGCCCCGCCGGGCATCGAAGCCGGCCGACACACAGGAGCTGATCGCTTGACGACTCTCGGCTTTCCGCGGGACTTCCTATGGGGAGCCGCGACGAGCGCTCACCAGGTCGAGGGCGGCAACGACAACTCCGATTGGTGGGATTGGGAGCATGCAACCGGCACTCCCTGCGCGGCGCCGAGCGGCAGCGCCTGCGAGCACTACACGCGCTATCCGGCGGATATCGCCCTCCTCGCTTCATTGGGGCTGAACACCTACCGCTTCTCCGTGGAGTGGGCGCGCATCGAGCCGTCCGAGGGCGTCTTCGACGCCGACGCGCTGGACCACTACCGCCGCCTCCTGGACTGCGTCCTCGAGAACGGCCTGGTCCCGATGGTCACGCTCAACCACTTCACGCTGCCCCGATGGGTCGCGGCCCAGGGCGGCTGGACGTGGAAGCGGACACCGGGACTGTTCGACCGCTACTGCCGGCGCGTGGTCGAGGCGCTCGGCGACAAGGTGCCCTGGTACTGCACGATCAACGAGCCGACCGCAATGTCCAGCGGCGCGTACCTGAGCGACTGGGGCTTTCCGCCGCGGGTCGTCGACGTGCGCGAGTGGCGCACTGCCATCGACCTGCTGGTCGATGGCCACAAGCGCTCGGTCGCTTCGATCCACGAGATGCGGCCGGGCGCGAAGGCCGGGCTGGCGGCCTTCACGGTCGAAAACGTGACGAACGCGGGCGGGCGGCCGGCGACCGACTACGCGGTCCGCATGAACCAGGACGTGTTCCTCGAGGCCACGGCCGACGACGACTTCATCGGCGTCCAGACGTACACCCGCCATTACCTTTATCGGCCCTGGATCGTCGCTCCGCTGACGAAGGCCGCGCTCCTTTTCCGCCCGATCGAGGACCGCATCGCCCGTCGGCTGCTCGCCGCTCGGACCGCGGCTCCCGGCACCTCGGCCCTGCCCGGCCAACGCGTGACCCAGATGGGCTGGGAGTATCGGCCGGAGGCGCTGGCGGCCGTGGTCCGGCGGATCGCGAAGCTATGCCCCGGCAAGGACCTGGTCGTGACCGAGAACGGCGTCGCCACTTCCGACGACACGGAGCGGGTGGAGTTCATCAGGCGCGCGCTGATCGCGTTGCATGAGGCTATGGCCGATGGCGCGCCGGTCCGCGGCTACGTCCACTGGAGCCTGATGGACAACTTCGAATGGGCCCACGGCTACGG
>PMJT01000038.1 GCA_003158495.1 Chloroflexota bacterium
CGTCCTCGTACAGCCAGCGATGGCCGAACTCGGGCAGGATCAGGACCTGGACCGGTGGGTCGTCCGGCTCGCGGGTTTCGAGTGCCGCCCGTTCGATGAGCCCGGCGTGGGCCACCGGAACGCCGTGGTCCTGCGCGCCGTGGATCAGCAGCAGCGGACCGCGATACCTGGTGGCGGCGTCCATCGCGCTCGCGTCGGCGAGCGAGTGGCGGCGCGGGGCGAGGAGAACGGCCGCGGTCAGGAAAGCGAGGGGAGCGGCGACCGGGCCGGGGATGCTCATCTCAGCCATCTCGAATGTCTTGCGAGTCATGCGGACCAGGTCCGCCGGCGAGGAGAGGCTGACCACAGCCTGGATCGCGGGCTCGCGTGAAGCGGCCACGATCGCCCCGGCGCCGCCCATCGAGTGGCCCAGGACGCCGACGGCCGAGATCTCGGGCCGGGCGGCGAGCCACTTGACGGCCGCCTGTGTGTCCTCGGCGAACTCCGGAACGTTCATCGGCAGGTATTCCTCGGGGCTGTCGCCGTGGCCGCGCACGTCGAAGACGAGGCAGTTGAAGCCGGCCGCGTTCAGGTACCTGACGTGGGCGAAGGTCCGGCCGCGATTGGATTCCCAGCCATGGACGACGACGATCCCGGGTCGCGGAGTGGGGGATGCGCCGGACGAGGAGGCGACAGCGCCCGCGGCGCCTGAGCCGGTGGCGGCGGCAGGGACGAACCAGCCGGCCAGGCTGTAGTCGCCTGCGGGAATCTGGACGTCTTCGAAGTCGAGCCCGAAGTCGCGCGGCGAAGTCTCGACCGGACTGCGCTGCGGCAGCCCGACTCGCTCGCGGTATCGAAGCGCGAAGCGATATGCGGCGCCGAGCCCCGTCAAGGTGCCGACGATGATTACCAGCCGGAGCCACCGGCCGCGGTGAGAGCGTTTGTGTAGTGCCATGCACGTAGGGGACGCCACGCGGCCGAACCTGTCAAGCATGGGCGGATCTGGCGGCCTGGGCCGGCGATGGCCCGGACCGCGGGATTGCCGATTCTCACGGGACCGGCCGCCCGACCGGTAGACTGATGGGATGCCACGAAACCCATTTACCGTTCTCGGGCTGCCCCTCGACGCGAGCGCAGAGGCTATCAAGGTGGCCTGGCGACACCTTGCCCGGCAGCATCATCCGGACGTTGCGAGCGTTGACCCAGCCGACGAGCGGACCGCCACCCGGACGATGGCCGAGATCAACGCCGCGTACCAGGAGCTTCGTGACCCGGCCAGGCGGCGCGCCCATCGCGAGGCGGCTGTGCGTGCCGCCAGGGCCGGAGGCACTGGTACGGCTGCCGGCGCCGCGCCGGAGCGCCGTGCGGATCCAGGCGCGAGCGGCAACGGCGGCTGGCCCAGACCCAGCACCGGCCGCCCCGTGACCGCCCGGATCGACACTAGCGCGCTGCTTCGGCCACGCAACTCCACGCTGCGGCCGCTGGATCACAGCCCACTCCCCGGACTGCCGCCGCGGCCTCGGTCCCAGGAGGGGCGCGAGCCGCCGCGCGCATCGACGCCGACCGGACCGATGCATCGCCGTCGAGGCCCCACGATCGAGGCGGACCTGCCGAGCGCGGCCGACGCGATGGAGACACGACTCAAGTTCGGTAAGTTCGCTGGTCGCACTCTGGGCGAGGTCGCCGCCGTCGAGCCTTCATACCTGGAGTGGATCGTCCGCACGATCGGCGACCCGGAAGTGAGCCTCGCGTCTCGGGTGGTCCTGCGATATGTGGGCTCCAGTCCGGTTCGCCGGCCCCGGCTGGACACGTTCGTCTCGCGCGGCTAGGCCGGTCACGGGCCGCGCGGCTCTGTCCCCGGCGGCCCTGGCGGACACTATCCAGGACCGAGTGGCCAGCATCGGCGATTGCTTACCGGATCCTTGCCGCCGCTGTCGACTTCGACCATGTCCATCGGCCCTGCAGTTCTCAAACACGCCGGACCAACTGATTTCCGCACTCGATCGTGCCCAGCGCCCGTGTGGCGGGCGTCCCGCCCGCGGCCCGCGCCACGCCAGCCCGTGGCCCGCGCCACCCCCTGCCACTCACAATAGGAATGGCTCGTCCGGACAAACCGGACGAGCCATTCCATCCCCTCGACGCGGGTAGATAAGGCCGGGCCGCCAACCGAAGCCCCATGCTGGCCGATTGTCCTGGTTGCTCGGGTCGTAGTCGGGCCCAGGCGACCTCCTCATACGAACGCCCATTCGTCCCAAGAGCGGAGATCGCGAATGACCCGGCCCGTGTCCGACGCCCCTGGAGCATTCGTCTAATGGTGTCGGCGGCCAGGTACCAAGCTAGCGGCCCAGCCTTGAACCGCAATGACTCTTAGGAGCACTTGGCCGGCGCCCTAAGTCCGGCGCATGCGCGCACCGGTCCGGCGGGGTACTACGCACCACATCACCCCACCGCACCCGCGCTACTATCGGCGCATGTATTTCGACGGCTTGTCATTCCTCGACGAAGAGCGCGATGCCTTCCGCC
Organism: Chloroflexota bacterium; assembly: GCA_003158495.1. Lineage (GTDB taxonomy): Bacteria > Chloroflexota > Limnocylindria > Limnocylindrales > CSP1-4 > Fen-1039. The sequence goes on from PMJT01000038.1 coordinate 2,503, forward strand.
CCTTCGAGGCGCTTCTCGAACTGACCGATGAAGAGCTCGAGCGAGCGCTGGAGGGCTCGCACGGCTGGACCGGCCGCGACCTGATGGCCCACCTCAGCGTCTGGATCGAGTGGTGGCTCGAGATCGCCCGCGAATTGGCAGTCAACCCGCAGAGCCCCGCCTTCGACCGCCTGAACGAGATCGGCAGGCAATGGGAAACCCAGGGCGACGCCCTGAACGCCCGCTACCAGGCCGAATGGGCGGCGATGCCGATGGACGAAGTCCGGCGCCGCTTTTCGACCATGCCGGGCGAGCTACGTGGCTACCTGACGGTCGTGCCGGAAACGCGCTGGCTCAAGGATTCGGCGCATCTGAAGTCGCTGCTCGGCAACACAACGGAGCACTACGCCGATCACGAGGTGGACCTGCGGGCGGTACTCGCCGCTGCCGGCCGCTGACCGCCACCGCCGAGCCCGGCCCAGCTGCGCCGCCACGACACGGAGTGACGCCCGAATGACCGAGCCCGCCCCGCCCGCGCTGGCAACCGAGCGGCTGATCCTGCGCCGCTGGCGCGACTCGGATCGCGAGCCATTCGCCCGGCTCAACGCGGACCCGGAGGTCATGCGCTACTTTCTCCGGCCGCTGACCCGCGAGGATAGCGACGCCTTCATCGATCGCATCGAGACCCGTTTCGGTGAACGCGGCTACGGCCTCTGGGCGGTCGAGCGGACGGAAGACGGCCTCTTCTTGGGCTTCACCGGCCTGGCGCATCAGGCATTCGAGGCCCATTTCACGCCGTGCGTCGAAGTCGGCTGGCGCTTCGATCGCTTCGCCTGGGGACACGGCTACGCGACCGAAGCGGCCCGCGAGGCGCTCCGTTTCGGCTTCGGCGAAGTCGGGCTGGACGAAATCGTGTCCTTCACCGCGCTGTCGAACGCGCCGTCGATCCGGATCATGGAACGCATCGGCCTGCATCGCGATCCGCGCGACGACTTCGACTATCCGAACATGCCGGAGGGCCACCCGCTCCGGCGCCACCTGCTCTACCGGCTCAAACGCGAGGAGTACAAGCCATGACCAGCGAACTGCCACCGAACGACGAGGCGGCGACCGAAAGCTCGGCGGAGGCGGTCGACCGGCTGGCGGGCGAGCTCGAGGAGGTCCGCCGGCGCGAGGTCGGCAAGGCGATCGAATACGACCGAGCCGGCATCGTCTTCGCGGCCCGAGAGGCAGGCCGGCTGAGCTTCCGGCTCCGCGCCGATATCGCCGAGCACGCCCTCCGAACTCCCGAGACGTCCAAGTCAGCGCGCGGCCGGGAGTGGGTCACACTCGGGTCCGAGGCGATGGACACGTTCACCGTGGATCGCGCCGCGGCCTGGTTCGAGAGCGCGTGGAGGCTGGCAGGTGACCTACCGGAGTCCGGTGGCGCCCCGAACTGAGGCACAAAGCACGACCCCGGCCTGAGGGGGTAGGCCGGGGTCGTAAGGACGGGACCGAGGGGGAGGTCCCGTTTGGTATTCGATGTTTTCGCTGAGCGCTCGGCTTAGCTTGTCGTGGCCTTAGCGTACTGCGAAAGGCTAAACCGCGCCTCAACCTGCTCGGCCGGCATGGCCCCGATGACAGCCATCGGCGGCTGGCCGGGTCGGAAGAATGCGATGGTCGGCAGGGTCATGATCTGAAGCGCCTGCGAGACGCCCGGGTTGGCGTCGACGTCCATCTTGACTACGTCGATAGAGCCCGCGTACTTCTGCGCGATCTTTTCCAGTTCGGGCGCAACCATACGGCACGGACCGCACCAGGACGCCCAAAAGTCGACGATGATCGGTCGCTCGGAGTTGAGCACGACCTCTTCGAACGTCTCGTCTGTAACAGCTTTGACTTCGGCCACCTGGTGATGGTCCTTTCTACCTGACGGTATTCGGCCGGCCCGAAGGCTCAGCCCGCGATTGATTGAAGCAACCGGCATGCCTCGAGGATCCGCGGATCGGCGATGCGATAGTAGATCGCGTTGCCCTCCCGACGGGTCAGCACGAGACCCGAGTTGCGAAGAACTGCGAGATGCTGGCTCATGTTCGGCACGTGGCACCCGACCTGCTCGGACAACTCCCGGACCGATAGCTCACCGTCGGCGAGCGATTGCAGGACACACAGGCGCTTCGGGTCGGCGAGAGCCTTCGCCACCGCCGCACTCCGCTGCCTGATTCCATCCAGATCGCCTACGTCGACCACTGCGAGAATATACAACAGCTTGCGCAAAGACGCAAGGAGATAGCAAAGCGCGACGTGCCGGGGAGCACGAGGGCGTGCCGGGTTGCATTCGGCCGAATCACAGCGGGACCGTGCACTAAGCTCGGTTCCGGCGTGTATGAGGGTATGGAACTGGTGTCGGNNACGCAGGAGACGTTCCTGCGCCTGTGGCGGCATCGGGACCGGATCGACTGGGACCAGCGGATATTGCCGTGGCTCCTGGTGACCGGGAGGCGGCTCGCGACCGATCGGTTCCGGGCGTTGAGGCGCCATTTCGCTGTGGCGCCGGCAAACCAGTTTCAACAGGACGGCCAGCTCGATCGTTGGCTCGATGTCCAGTCCGCGCTGGCAGTGCTTTCTCCGCTCGAGAGGACTTCTGTGGTGCTGACTGCGTTCCTTGGTTTTTCGAACGACGAGGCCGCTCGAATCCTGGACACGACGCCCGGCGCGGTGCGATCTGCGATGAGTCGAGCCCGTACCAAACTTGGAGACGCCTGATGAGCAAGTCACGCTACGACCAGGTCTGGGAGGCCTGGAAGCTCAGCGTCGACGCGGCGCCGAAGCCGGAGGCGGCGCCTCAACCGGCCGACGTGGTTCGTGCCGTGCCCTCGGAGCGCCGCCGCTCGAGACTTGCGCCGTGCCGCGCGCAGATCGCGGCACTTGTCGCCGTCGCAGCGCTGGTCGCCGCCGTGGTGATCGTGCCGGTCGCTCCATGGAGCCCTCACGCGGCCTCGACGGGGAGTCCGCAAGCCCCGCCGAGCGTCTCCGGGCCGACCACCACGCCGGTTTCAACGACGCCAATTCCCACGCCGACCCAACAGGAAACCCCCTCCTTCTCGGGGATCGTCGGCCTTAGGAGCAACACGGCCTGGGATCTCACGGACACGGGCCTCTACGTGTCGGCGGACGGGGGCCGGACGTGGTCGGCGGTCGCTCTTCCGACCGGGCTCACGGCGCCACTGCTGAGCGCGACCAGCACCGGGACCGTCGTGTCGGCGATCGCGAACCGGGCGGTCTGGCTGGCGACGCGGGAAGCCGATGGATACCGGATATACACCAGGCTCGGATCCGCCTCGGACTGGACGAGCATGCTGCTCATCCCAACCTGGCCGGCGCAGAGTGTCTCCGGCCCTCCGGAGTCGATCATCGTCACGCCCGGCGCGGGTGGCTTGCTAACGGTTGCCGAGTATTCGGGGACGGGCATGTCCGGTGCCGTGACGGAGTTGTTCGTCTCGACAGACAACGGCCTGACCTTCACGCCACACCCACCGCCGTTTGGGAGCGGCGCCTGGGAATACTGGCGTTCCGTGACGATGGTTGACGCGAAATCCGGGCTGGTCGTCATGGGCACCGCCACTTCGGACGTCTCGACGATGGTTTACACGTCCGATGGAGGCTCCACCTGGAAGGCCTCGTCGATCGTCGGGTTGCCGGCCGCCGGCCGGCGAGGATTCGGTACCCCCACGATCGTCGGATCGGACATCGTGGTGCCGGCCAGCACGTGGGTCGACGGCGTCAACGGGCCTGAGAACGCCCAACTGCGTCTCGTGGTCAGCCATGACGGCGGCGCATCGTTTTCGGCCGTCGGCGTCGCGCTGCCCTTGGGAGCCGATTTCGGCCCCACGACCGCGACCCTCGGCGAGACCACGTGGGCAATGTCGGTGAATGGCACGGCGATCTCGATATTCGAGTCGCACGACCGCGGCGCCACGTGGTCCACGATGCAGCCGGCCGGCCTTCCTCTGGGGGGCTATAACCTGGACCTGGCGGGTCCGACACAGGCCACGATTCTCGCGACGGACTCCGGTTGCCAGGGCAAGACGACCTGCTGGACGCGCGCGCAGTTTCTGTCCACCGACGACTCGGGTCGGACATGGAAGCCGGTCGTCTCGGCCCTGCCGATAGCGCCGCAACCCTCGCCGGCTCCGACCGCCGGACCGACATCCATCCTCAGCGGGACGCCGCGACCCGGTGACGAGGCGGCCGCCACAGCGTTCGTCACTCGTTTCGAGACGTTGATCGCCCGGCAGGATTTCGCCGACGCCTGGCCGATGTTGTCGCCTGAGGATCGAGCTCGAAATACCTATCAGTCCTGGGTGGCCGACATCCAGGCCTCCCTGGCGTCGTCGGGCACGGCCTTCCATATCGGGCCGGCCAGCCACGACTGGCAGAGCTGGTGGGAGCCGGACGCGAACTGGCTTCCGCGAAACTATCCGGGAGACTNNCCGTTGCTGTCGGGAGCCTGGGAGATCGTCGTACTTAGATAGCGCGGCCGTCCGAAATGGGAGGGGACCAATGGAGAATCGCACAGAACCCACGGGCAGGGCTAGGCGCCACAGGCTACGGTCGCTTCGCGCAGTGGCGGTCATCGTCGGCTTGCTGCTAGTCGCCTGGATCGTGGCGGGGTTCCTTCGCGCCGATACGGTCGCTCGCGACTACTTCGCCCATGCCCACGTCGGTGCAACTGTGGCGAACGTGCAGTCCGACGGCATGACTCCGGGCGTGCCGCCCTTCTGGCAGGTGCAGATCCGCGGCGACGTCATCGAAGCCGGGCGGGCAGGACCCGCCTACCAATCCTCGATGCGCCTCTGGGTCGAGCCGATCACGGGCTTCGTCGTTGTGATGGGCGCCGGCTGAGCGGTCTCCGCGAGTCGGCTTCAGCGTGATGGGCGGAGGCGCCACGCCATGCCGGCAGCAACGGCGATGAGAGCGGCCGCCGCGAGGAGGCCGACGGCGGTCAACTCGATGCCGGAGATCGGGACGGCCGAAAGATCGAGCTGGGGGACCAGCGCCAGCAAGATGCACGCACCGACGAGGGCGAAGATCGTGGCCGCCCGCCTGACGTAGATGGCGCGCTCGTCCTTGCCGGCGACCCTGAAGTCGAGCGACCAGTAGGCCAGCTCCGCGACGGCGAGAAGCCAGCCGCCCGCCACGGCGGTAAGCGAACGCCACGCCGCCACTGCTGGGACCCCGATGAGCCACGCTGCACCGAGAAACGCGATGGCCAGGAAGATGGGCCGTCCGTCAGGGATCGCCATTGCCACCGCGAGGAGCCCCAGCGAAGTCACCCACAGCAGGCCCGGGATCAGGAAGCCGTTGTGGCCGAGGCCGGCTGCGACCGAACTGGAATCGCTCGACGCCACGGTCGAAACGGCGCCGATGACGGCAGCGCCGGCGAACGCGAGCCCGGCAGTGATCAGCCGGGGAGCCATCTGTTCCACCTGTCGTACTGGCGGCCCTCGGCCAGGGCGGGGCCCAGTGGGTCGCCGGGGCGCCACTGCACTATGGGTACGCCGAGGCGCCGGTATCGGAGCCGCGTGGCGGCACGATCCATGTGCCACAGCCGATGCGCCAGCTGAGCGGCCTCGTGCGAGCCAGGTACGGCGAATTCCTCGGCCATGACTTCGACTACCGCCAGATCGAAGCCGCGGGCGCGGAGGTCCAGCAGCGCGTCGATGACTCGTTCGTCAAGCAGCGTAGTCAGGGCAACGACGAGCGACTTTGGCGGCAGCGTTCGGGGCGGGATTACGTCGATGCCGCGCCAGAAATGGGTCAGGATCACCTCGGAGTCGATCAGCGCGTCGACGATGCGGTAGATCTGGGTCGAACCCATGGCCGGCATCAGCCATCGCAGCACCCCGCCGAAGCCGATGACGCCGACCCGGTCGCGCCGGGCCAGGTAATGCTCGGCCATCGATGCCGCCGCTCGAACCGCGTAATCGAGCGTTCCCCGCCCGCCCGATCGGACGTCATTGAAAAGGTCCAGGAAGATCACGACGTCGGTGTTGCGCTCCGGGTGCATCTGGTTGATGTGGAGCTGGCCAGTTCGCGAGCTCATTCGCCAGTTGATGTGTCGCGGCCGGTCGCCCGTAACGTAGGGCCGGATGTCGGCAAACTCGATGCCGTCGCCGCGCGCCCTCGACAACTCGTTGCCGCTGAAGATCTGGGTTTCAGCCGCCGCCAGTGCCCGACGCAGCGTCTCGGGGCGCGGGTAGATGCGCAGGAGTCGGCGCTCGCCCACGCTGCCCTCGAAGCGGAAGAAGCCGAGTCCGTCGTGGGCGCGCAATAGAGGCTGCGATAGCGGCACGACCCCCCAGCGGTTCGCGGTCAGGACGGTCTCGATGGTCTCGGGCCGGTCGGCCAGGAGGCGGAGCCCGAGGATGTCGCTGCCGCCGGAGGCGGACATGGTCGGCGGCACCGGCCACGCGACCTGCAACCACGGGATGTCGCCGGTCGACAGTAGAGTGACGGTGAGATGGACGTCCTCGCCTTCGAGGAGCCGGTCGCGGTCGAGCGCGGTGGAAGCCTGGACGATCGGGCGCTCGACCAGGGCCAGGCCGGTCAGGGTGGCAACGATGAATGGGAGCCCCAGGACGGCCGGCTCTGGACGCCCCCAGGCCAGGGCAAGCAGAAGCCCGGCCGCGCCCAGGGCGGCGTACGAGGCGAGCTTGGAGGAGACGGTGAAAGTCAACTTGGCTGGGGGGCGGCTTCGTCCGGGCTCGGCGCCGGCACCGACTCGAGGACCTTCCGGATCAGGTCGTCGGTTCGGATGCGCTGCACCCAGACCTCCGGCTTGAGCAGGATCCGGTGGGCGAGCGCCGGAACGGCCACTGCCTTGACGTCCTCGGGGATGACAAAGTCGCGGCCGGCCAGCACGGCCCGTGACCGGGCCAGCTTCATCAGGGCCAGCGAACCGCGAGGACTGGCCCCGACCTGCACCATCGGGCTCGTCCGCGTGGCGCCGACGAGATCCACGATGTACGCCGAGATGCTCGGCGAGACGAAGACCGCCTCGGTCACTCCCTGCATCCAGCGGAGTGTTTCGGGGTCGATGACCTCGCGCAGCTCGACGTCATCGGTTCGGCGGGCGGCCCGCCTCTCCAGCATCTCGATCTCGTGGCCACGCTCCGGATGGCCGACGGAGATCCGGACGAGGAAGCGGTCCAGCTGAGCTTCCGGAAGCGGGTAGGTGCCCTCCGACTCGATGGGGTTCTGCGTGGCGATCACGACGAACGGCCGCTCCAGGAGCCGCGTCGTTCCCTCGACGGTCACCTGGCGCTCCTGCATCGCCTCCAGCAGCGCGGCCTGGGTCTTTGCCGGCGCGCGGTTGATCTCGTCGCCAAGGAGCAGGTTCGTGAAGACGGGTCCGGGACGGAACGTGAACTCGCCGCTGCGCTGGTCGTAGATCGCGGCGCCGGTAACGTCCGAGGGCATGAGGTCCGGTGTGAACTGGATCCGCGCAAAACGGAGCCCGATGACGCCGGCGAACGAGCGGGCCATCAGCGTCTTCGCCAGCCCGGGAAGATCCTCGATCAGGACGTGGCCGTCGGAGAGCAGCGCGAGAAGGACGAGCTCCAGGACGGGCCTCTTACCGACGACGACGCGCTCGATCTCGTCGAGGATCGTGCCCGCCAGCTCGGCCGCTCGGGCGGAGTCGTTGACCACGAGGTCGTCTTTCACAGTGCCTCCAGCAGGTCGATGGCGCGTCTGATGTCCGCGCGCGGCATACCGCGGCGTCCGTGGTGGCTGTTTGTCCAGTCGGTGGGGAGTGGCGGATCGGTGGGCGAGCGGAGGATCTCGGCCGGGCCAGCGACGCCGGCAAGCTCCGCAAGTTGGGCGTGGCCGGGTTGCGGGGCGACGGCGGGCACAGCGGCGGCCGAAGCGCGGCCGGGCGTCCCGTATTCGTCCGGGCCGACCAGCGCCCACAACTCTTCGCCGAGGATCCGACGGGCTTCGGCCGGCTCGGTCGCGAGGTCGACCTGGTGATGCTCGATCAAACGCGCCGAGGCGATCTTGCGGATGAGCGGGCGCAGCCGATGCTCGGCGCCGCCGCGGCTCCACTCGGCGTCGAGCAGCGCGCCCTCGATGGCGATGACGTCGTACAGGCTGGACGGCGGTTCGACCGGGCGGTCTCGAACGGTGTCGAAGGCGGACGATGCGGCCGTCGGCAAGGCCCTGGCGAGGGCTCGCCAGAAGGTCCACAGGACAAGGCCGCCGATCGTGAGAAGCCACGCGTTGACCGCCACACTCCGCGACCCGTCGAGAATGGCGGCCACCGCCACCAGGACGGCCGTCGCGCCTGCGGCGAGAACCATCGGCGGACCGGAGATACGGGCCACGGTTGCGAGGGCTTGCCGCCGACGGCCGGAGGTCGTTGCCACGCGATCGCGGCCGGCGGGCATTCGGACGAGAGTCCCGGGCGAAGGGGCAACGTTCGCCGGCTGTGCAAGCGGCCGCGCGTATCGGCTGCGGCCACTCTCTGGCGGGCGGCTCTCCGGCGCGGCGCCACCGGGCCCGCCGCCGGCCGGATCGGTCATACGGGCTCCTGGAGATCCATCCGGAGCCGCCGAACGACGGCGACCGCGGACTCGCGCATGCCGTCGGTCACGGTGTGTTCGCTGAAACGGGCGAATTCGTACAGGCCGACAAGTTCGTCGAGATCGCCGGCGCGACTCGGGGCGACGCCGAGGACGTGGGCGAGGTACTCGGTTGGCGCTTCGTGCGGCCGTCGGGCCCAGCCGTGGCGAGCCATGGCGCGCTCCATCGCAACGTATGCCGCAACGACGGCGCGGCGCGGATCTCGCTCGGCCAGGAGCACGCCCAGTCCCTCATCGAGAATCGCGATTGCGAGGTGGCCCTCCTCGGCCGGGATCTGTGCGGTGACCCGGGGTTTGCGGAACAGGAACGCGGCGACGAGGAAGAAGGCAACCCCGACGACGACGGCTGAGACCAGGAGGAAGGAGCTGTTGCTCGAGGCGCCTGTAGAGTCGCCGGCTGGGAACTGCCCACCTATTGGCATCGGACTTGGAGCGGCGTCTCCGGCAAGACGACCTGAGGCGGCCAGGACAAAGGCGATGACCATGAACGGCACCAGCGCAAGAATAGCCTTGACGATCCCCGGCATGCGCCGGCCCTTTTCGATCGCCAGGAACCTGGTTTCGTTGGCGCCCCAGACGGGGAAGAGATTCGCGCCGAGGCTGAGGCCGAGCGTCCCCGCGAGCGCCAGCAGGGCCAGGACGGCGAGTTCGCCGAGCTGAGGCGACGACAGCGACAGGTCCACCGGATGGGGATGACTTGCAGCTCCGACGGCAACGGCGGCGACGACCACCAGGATGCCGACGGATACCAGGCGCAGAACGCGATCGGCAGTGCGCCAGCGCCTTGACGCCACCGGGGGCCGGTCATCTCGGATCGCCACGAGCAGAACCTCCGCTTCAAGCGCGAGCCCGGACTGCGCCGGCGAACCGGACCGGGTCGGGGTCGAGGCCGGCCTAACTGGAAGCCGGGCCAGCATAGCAATCCTGACGATGCGCCAGATGTGGTTGTTCAAAGCCTGCAGTGGCCATATCCGTCGATCGCGCGGATGCGCGCCTACGTGGCCCGCCCGCGCCGCTCGACCGTGTGACTCCGGCCGTCCTGCCGTTGGCCGCGCGAACCGGCTGCCCTGCGGCTACGATGGCGCCATGGAAGACGGCGGAGGTTTCGGCGGCGGCATGGGCGGACCGGGGAGTCTCGGTGGACCCGGCGGCCTCGGCCCGGGGCAGCTCCAGGGGCTGGCCAGCGTTCTCGGTCTGAGCGGGGCAGTTCCTCACGATGCCCGCGACCCGCGCGGCGCTCGTCTCGACGGCCGCGACTCTCGCGACGTCCGGACTCAGACGGGCCGGGACGCGGCCCGGGACGGCGGCGGCGCTAAAGTGGAGACGATCGAGGTCCACGGTCAGGGCCGGCTCGCCGCGCCCGACGTGGTCTCCGAGCCGACCACGGTCAGCGTCGACGGGACCGGACTCATCCTGCAGATCGGCTCCGGCCGCCCGATCCGTGCCGGCTACCGCGATATCAGCCTGATCGCGATCCAGAACGCGACCGTGCTGCTCGTGCTGGGCGATGGCCCCGACGCGATGCGGTTCATCCTCGAGAAGTTCGGCGACCACCTCGGGCCGATGGTCCGGCTACTGCGCGAGCTTCGACTCAAGCAACGACTGACCGACGGCCTGGTTAAGGTGCCGGACGATCCGGCCGAACTGGTCGAGTTTGCCTGGACGCCGACCACGGCGCCGCTCGGCCCTGGTCCGGACGGGCCCGCCGGCCCGGCCACCGGGATCGGCCAGCTGGTGGAGCAGCCCTGGGGCTTCGTCGTCTGCCCGTTGGACGAGAGACTGAGCTGGATCCATTTCCGGCGGGCGTCGATCGCCACGGTCAAGCCGGGTGGGCCTGGCGACCTGGTAATCGACGGCGATCCCGGAACGCTGACCCTGCGTGGCATGGGCACTGCCGTCACGCGGCTTCAGCAGAAGCTCTCCAAGCTCCGTGACGGGGCGTTCTCGGACGCGGCGGGGTTCGTCGATCGGCTGATGACCGACGCGCCGTTCGGCGTGCGGCAGAAGGCATCGGACATGCTGGTCGACGGCCGGCCCACTCGGCCCGAAGTCTTCGGCCCGACTGGTTGGCCGATCGTCGAGACGGCCGTCCTGGGCGAGCCCACCTTCGCCGAGAGCTATCAGTCACTGTGCACTACCGCCGGACCGGCCGCACCGCGCTGGGTCGCCATGTCGCCGGTCGATCCGGGCGGCAAGGATCCCAAGATCTGGTTCCTGATCGCCATGCCGGGCAATCTCGTCGCGTTGGAGCTGGTGACGGCCGGAGCCCACGCCACCTACTTCTTCCGCGTCGTTCCGCGGGCGCAGTACAAAGGCGAGCCGGCTGACAAGCTAGGAATCGCGGCCGAGAAGGCAGTCCGGGACATCAGCGAATCGCTCGTCGACTGCCGGTTTCTGCGCGAGCCGATGGCGCTCCCGGCCGACCAGCTGCGCATGCCCAAATACCTGCAATACCGGCTCGCCCTGGCGGTTCTGCCGAGCCTGGCCTGGGCGCGAAGCAGGTTCGTTGCCCGCGTCGTACACCGCGATCCGGCCAGCTGGGCGGCGGCAGTGGCAGACCTGATCCACTGGCATTCAACCGCCACTGACGAGGCAGCCGAGTGGCCGGGACGCGCGGCGCAGGAGAAGCAGGTCCTGGCCGCCGGCGGAGACGGTGGCGAAGACGACTCGGATTCCGGTGACAGCGGCGACGTCGGTGATACGGCGGGCGCCGAAGCTGCGGCCGACCATACCGCCGGCGGCGCGCCGGGTGGCTCGGCCGCTGACACAGCAAACATGAGCAAGCCTTCGGGCACATCAGGCTAGAGGAGCGGACGATGCCGACTTTCAAGCACCCGTGCCCGTATTGCGACAAGTTCATAGACCGAGCGGTATCCGCGTGTCCCTTCTGCGGGCAGCCTGACCCGTTCGCCCCGAAGCGCTGCCAGAACTGCCGCAAGATCGTGGAGGATCCGAGCTGGGTGGTCTGCCCGAGTTGCGGCCAGTCGTTGATCGCGCCGCCCCCGGGCACGGTTGCCCCTGGCGGTACCACGACCGGAGGCCCAGCTCCGGCTCCTGCCACGGCCAACGGGCCTGCGCCCGCGCCGGCGAATGCGGCCCCGGTCGCCGCCCCGGTCGCGCCCCCGCCTCCGCCCAGACCTCCGCTCTCCTCCGATGCGGTTGCGCCTGTCCTGCAGTCGGCCGGCCCGTGCAGTGGCTGCGGCGCGCCGCTCCCCGCCGGCGCTCGCTTCTGCACGATCTGCGGAACCGTCGCGGGGTAGGTCAGTGGTGGCCGCCCCGGCCTCCCCGGCGGCCGCGGCCCCGGTGGAGCGCTGCGCGGTTTCTCCGAAATCCCCGTACCGCGGGCGGTATGTGAGCGATGGCCGCCGGGTCCGCCTGCCCGTCGCGCCCGACCCCGCCCTGCGCCCTCGCCACTCCCAAACGAAAACGGGGCCCGCGCCTGGCGCCGGGCCCCGTCGAGTTGTCAGTAGTTAGCCGACTTTGTTGCCGCAGTTCCCGCAGAAGCGCGTGTCCGCGGCGAGTTCGGCGCCGCACTTGCTGCACTTGGCCGTGCCGAGAGGCGTGCCGCAGTTGCCGCAGAACTTCTCGCTGCCGATCGGCTTGCCGCAGTTCGGGCATTCGGTAGCCCGGGCGCTGGTGTCGCCCGAGAAGATCGTCTGGTTGCGCATGGCGTCGCGCATCTGGCCGAGTTCGACCGACGAGCGCTCCGCTTCCATCTCCGTGGCGAGGTTCGGCGCGCAGTTGACGCACAGGCCGCGCTGCTTGTTGAAACAGGTCTCGTCCACCCAGTTGTTGCACCGAACGCAGCGGTGGAACAACGGCATGATCTCGTTCGACGCCTTCTGGAGGGCCTTGTCGCGGCCGTCTCGATCGGTGATCTGCTGGGCGCTATCGGCCACGTTGCGTGCGCCCCAGAGCCCGCCGATGATGTTGCTTGCGCCGCCGAGAATCGAGGCGCCTGTGCCAAGCAGGTTCTTCTGCCACTCACTCCGGTAGCCGCTGCCGCAGATGTCNNGAACTCGAACTGGTAGCCCTGGTTCGTCGAGAGATCCTGGTAGTTGCTCGTGAACGGCGTGAAGCCCGGCATTCGACCCACTCCTGGGCTGCGACTGGGGCCAGCGGCGCGGCTGGCGACGGTTCGCCCGAATGTTACCGCCCCCACAGACCCTCGGTGAAGCGGGCCGATAGGCCTACGGAACGGCGACCTGCATCCGGGCGAGGACCTGCACGGTGTCCTGGACCAGCTGGACCAGGAAGATGCCGTGGACCGGCCCGGTCTTTAGATCCGTCGACCCGAATGTGTTGTAGGCACCGAGCTGAACCTGGAGGGGGTCCGTGTAGGCATTGCCCTGTGTCGCCGTCAGGTAGGAGTCGGCGGCGCCCCACGAACAGGGGTTGTCGCTGGGATAAGGAGGCGTGTCGCAGTAGAGCGACGGCTGCCAGTCGAGCCACGCGTCGACCAGCACGGGCCGTCCCGAGTAAATGCCCTCACTCCGGGCTCGCTCGAACGAGTAGACGAAGGTCGTGTCCAGATTCGCAATTTCGCCAACGATCGACAGCGTCCCGTCGGCGTCAACGCGGACGGCCCAATAGCTGTCCTGTTCCAGGTAACCGCCGAGCCCAGTAACCGGACATGTCGCCGACGGCTGAGGGGCGCCCGCCGCGCCGTTGGCCGAGCACTGCAGGCCGGGCGGGACAGGACCCTTCACGATCGCGATCCGCCCAGCGAGGTGCATCGGATCCTCGGCCCATATCGCCGCAAACTCTCCCTCCGTCAGCGGCCGGTTGCCATCCCCGAACAGCCCGACAGACGACCCCCCGGTGGGAATGAGCGGCGTCGCCGGCAGTGCGGCGGTCGGCATTGCGGTCGGAGTTGGAGTTGGGGACGGAGACGGCGCCGCGATTGGGATCGTCAGGTCCGCCAGCTTCGCGAGGACCAGGCCGCAGCTGCCACTGTTCGCCGAGGACGTGCCGCAGGTTCCTGAGGCACCGTTTCGCACCACGTAGAGGCCGGGGACGGCGGGGTCGCCCGGGGCCCCGTCTATGAGGAGCATTCCACCAGCCAGGACTAGACGCTTCGGCACCGACGGAAATCCGCTCGGGCTCGGCAGTGTGTTCGGATCCTCGTCGGACATCCAGTCCTGCCCACATACGCCAGTCGGATTGAGCGCATCGACCGATTGAGCGGGGTCGAGGCTTGGGCACGGAATCGGATCGGCCCCCAGCCAGCCTTTCACCAGGAACACCTTGCCGGCCTGCGACCAATCGTCGGCAACGGCATGGGTCAG
>PMJT01000207.1 GCA_003158495.1 Chloroflexota bacterium
ACGCTAACCACTGCTGGGCCGGGCGGACCATCACCAGATCTGCTCCGCGGGCGGCGGTTAGGGACTATTCGCCGACCAGCTGAAAATGCACCGTCCGGGCGCGGTCTCGCACTCCGTCGAAGTCCACGAAGTAGATCTGGCCGAACTCGCCGAGCTCCGGCGCGCCATCGATTATCGGGATCGTCTCCGACCGGCCGATGAATGCCGACCGGATATGGGCGTCAGTGTTCAGGCTCCAGACCGCTTCTTCGCCCAGGTCATCGACAGCGTGGTGGATGTGCTCCTTGCCGGGATGGAGATACTGGCCTTCGCGGCGACAGGTGGGCGCGAGAATCTCGAGCCTGTCGAGCATGTCTTGGAGCAGATGCTTGGTCCCGTCGTACAGCGTGTCGTGCGATTCCTCCTGGATGATCACGCTGCACGTGGTGTGGGCCGAGTAGACCGTGATCGACCCGTTCTTGATTCCCGACTGCGCCACGGCAAGCTTCGCCGCATCGGTGACGTCGTGGAACATGGGCTTGTGCAGGTAGCTTCGGACCTCGATGGTCGAATGGTAGACGGTCAAGCGATGGCTCCTCTCGAGATATGTGAAAGCCCAGACGGCCTCAGGTTGGGTACTGCCTGTTCCAGGCGGCGCGCATGGACCTCACCATGGCCCACATCTGGGCGATCGGGTCGTCAGCTTTGAGAATGCCGCTCGTGGACCCCGTCGCACCGACACCGAGCGCGACCATGTCCGCAACGTCCTGTGGTGTCTTGACCGCGGCGGCGCACATGATGATGATCTCGGGGTTTATGCGGCCGACGAGCTCGATCGTCTGCTGGACGAATCCACGCATTTCAGCGGCCACTGACCGATCGCCCCCGATCAGCGAAGGCGGCTCCGCGAGGACGATGTTCGGCGCGAGCTGCGCAACCGCTGCCGCTTCCCGGGGTGAATCGGTACAGACCATCGTGGCCAGGCCGACTTCGTCGGCACGCCGGATCGCGCCGCTGATCTCGGCGAGCGTCAGCCGGCGCTCCGAGTGATTGAGCATCGTCCCAGCCGCGCCGGCCTCCTTGAGTGCCTCCGGCAGGACCATTCCGGATCCTCGGCCGATCTCGACGGCATCCATGTGTTGCGAGAAGACGAAGATGTGCCTCGTGGCTGCGGCCACTGCGGGAATATCCACGTACTGCGGGTCGAAGACAATGGATACACCGCACTCTTCGGCGGCTCGATCGGCCTCGACGGCCAGACGGACTGCGGCCGTCCCGTAGACGTAGCCCTTGAGCCCAATCTCGAAGACGGGTTTTTCCAGGTGGATCCCTTTGTACAACTCTGCCCCTTAGCGTTCGGATGGCATGACGAATGGGCCGGCCGCGGGCGGCCGATCAACCAACCCGGAAGACATCGTTATCACGTTCCACCACGCTCACCGAATCGAGCCCGTCGTAAAGGACGAATGCCGTCTCTGCCTCGAGCGATTCGCCGGGGGCCAGTATCCGGGCCCTGCCCGCTTCTGCCGCCTGCTGGAGTTGCATCGGGTAGCCGGTCCACGGCTCGAGGCAAAGGTGGTGGTGGCCCCGCCACCCGCCGTAGACCTGCCACAACCAGGCGTATGGGAAGACTTCGCGCGGGAAGACCAGGGCGACGCCGCGCTTCGAGGCCGAATCTGTCAGTGCCAGCCAGCCGTCCCGCAGGTCGGTCGCCCAATGGCCGCCGTAGACTGCCGCCGAGGCGGGAAGGACACGGCGGGCGTCCCGTTTCGAACCCGGCGAGGCAGGGTTGGGCTGGCTCGGCCACGTGTACGTGGAGCCCACCTCGCCCATTTCCGGACTGGACGACACTCCTACCAGCATCCTTGCCGCCGGCAAGTCTATGCGGTAGCCCGGCGTAACGGCGAAGCAGGGATGGATTCCCCACAGGAAAAGGAGCGGTCGCACGTCGAGGTTTGTCAGGCGGTAGGCCACGCGCAGGACCGGCTCATCGGCGCGCAATTCGATCGTCCGCTCGAGGCGGGCCGGGGCGATCGTTCCGAAAGTGGTCGTCTGGAGCCAGGCGCGGCCGCCGTTGGTGCCTGCCGAGACTGTGCTCGGCACCGACCAGAGTTCGCCCATGTACGGCAGGGTTTCGCCATTCAGCTCGGCCCGGTCGCCGGTGGGGAATATCTCGTCCCAGCCGCCCGACCACCAGTCGTCGAAGTTGGCTCCGTAAGGTGCACGCCGCGGTGTGGTCCTCGGGTTCGACCACAGCAGGTTGCGATCGGCCGCCTTGTCGACCATCTCCGTGACGTGGCCGCCCAGCTCCGGCAGTACCACGACCCGCAGTGCGGCGTTCTCCAGGATGACGGCCGAAATGCCGCCGACGCTCCAGCCATCGACAACCCGAGCGCTCAAGCGAGGATGACCTCCACGCCTGCGGCCCGGATCATCGCCACGATGTCGGCAGGAGCGCCGGTATCGGTAATAAGCACGTCCACCTGAGAGAGCGGCACGATGGTCGTGAAGCCCGAACGTCCAAGCTTCGAGGAATCGGCGAGGGCAACGACCCTGCGGGCCCGCGTCGCCATCGTGGCGCCGACCTCGGCGATCAGCACGTGGGGCGTCGTGATACCGGCTTCGGCGGTCAGGCCGTCGCAGCCGAGAAAAGCAGTGTCCGCAGACAGGCCCTTCAGGCTCAGCACGGTCTGGGGTCCAACGACTGCCTGGTAGTCGGGCAGAAAGAGGCCGCCGAGGCAGATGAGATGCAGGCCTTCCAGGTCGGCGACCTCCCGTACTACGAGATACGAATGGGTGACCGCCGTGATCGACGTACCCGAGCCGTGCGGCAGAGAAACGTTCGCCGCTACCTGGGCGACGGTGGTCCCGGAGTCGAAGAGGACGACGGATCCGGGCTGGATCAGGCTCGCGGCCGCTGCCCCGATTCGGCGCTTCTCCTCGACGTGTTCCTGGAGCTTGGCGAACACCACCGTCGGACGGGACGCCGTGCGCAGCGACACCGCGGCGCCGTGAACGCGTTCGATGCGGCCGCGGCCCTCGAGCACGGCCAGGTCGCGCCGGATGGAGGTCTCGCTGACACCGAACTGCTCCGCGAGCGCCGACACCTCGACCTCGCCCCGCTCGGTGACGACTTCTGCAATCCGGGTCCGCCGTTCCCGCGCGCTCGTCGTGCCCCGAACCTGCCTGCCGACGGGTGCGCTCACTTGCCCATGCCCATGGTCAGGCCACGCACCAGGTGGCGCTGGAAGATCAGGTAGACCACAACGGCCGGAAGGGCGCTCACCAGGGATCCGGCCATCAAGGCCGGGATGTTGACCATTCGCGAGCTCTGGAGAGTAGCCAGTCCGACCGTGATGGTGCGCACCTCCGGCGTCTGCAGGAACAGGAGGCCGATCAGGAGGTCGTCCCAGATCTGGATGAACTGCAGGACCGCGACCGTCACGAGCGCCGGCGTCGCCAGCGGCAGCATTATCCGCGTGAAGATCTGCCAGTAGGAGGCGCCATCGATCAATGAGGCCTCGATGAGTTCCGTCGACACGCCCCTGAAATACGTCGTCATCAGGTAGGTCGCAAACGGGGCGCCGAGGGCCGCATAGACGACGATGGCGCCCTGGTACTGGTTGATCCAACCGATCTGACTGACGTTCACAAATTCGGGAAGGATGATCGATTGGACCGGCACCATCATTCCCGAGACCATCAGGAGGAAGACGGCGGTAGATCCCGGATAGCCCAGCTTCGCGAACGCAAACCCACCCATGGTGCTGACGACGAGGATGATCAGGACGGCGCCCAGCGTCACGATCGTCGAATTGAGCAACTCCTGGACAACCGGAAGCACGCTGAAGAGCGTCGACCAACTGTCCAGGGAGAAACCGGAACCGGCCAGGTATTGCTGGTATGAGCGGAACGACGTCAACGCCATGAACACGAACGGGAAGAGCATGACGACGACGAGCAGGCTCAGGGTCACGAAGATGACGGCCCGGTTGAACTGGTGCTTCGACAGGTTCATGCGGCGCGCCTCAGTCGTTCGCATTTCGGAATACTCGGAACTGGGCCATCCAGATCCCGAATACGATTACAAACAGGACGACGCCAATTGCTGCCGCCAGGCCAAACACGCCGGTATTGAAGCCTTTCTCGAAGACGAAGAACTCGAGCGTGGTAGTGGAGAATCCGGGACCACCCTGGGTCATGATGAATATCAGGCTGAACAGGGCGGTGAACGCGGTGATCACGGTCAGGATGAACGCAAACTGGATGAACCTCATCAGCATCGGGATGGTGATGTAGAAGAGCGTCGACCAAGCGCCCGCCCCGTCAACACGAGCGGCCTCGTAGACCTCGCGGTCCAGCGTCGCCATCCCGGTGATGAAGATGATCGTGTTGGTCCCAAAGACAGACCATATGAACGTGATGATGACGGCAATGATCGCGGTCGAATTACCAGACAGTAGATCCGTGTGGATTCCGCTCAGCCCGATCATCGCAAGTGTGCTGTTCAGGAGGCCGCCGGATGAGAAGACCCGGATTGCGACCATGCCAATCACGACCCACGAGATGGCCGTCGGAAGGAAGTAAACGGATCGGAAGAAACGCCAGCCGATGACATGCTCGTTGAGCAGGAAGGCGACGATCAGGGGGATGAGGATCGCGAGCGGGATCGAGGCCAGGAGGATGGCGTTGTTGGAGACGACCTGCCAGAAGGTCGTGTCGGCGAAGAGCTGGCGGTAATTGTCGACGCCGTTGGGCGTGGACGTGATGCCATTCCAGGTCGTGAAGCTGTAGTAGACCGTCTGCACCATCGGAATGGCGAGGAAACCCCCGACGAGAAGGGCCACGGGCACGGTGAAGACGATCCCGGCCAGCCGTCGGGACCTGGCCAGGTGGTTCCGCCGTGGCGGTGTCGTGCTCACTGGTCCACTGCCTCCGAATATACCGGTCGGGCCACCGTCGATGGCCCGACCGGCTGATCCGTTGAATTACTTGTACGTTGTCGACCGGCGATCGGCCGGCAGAGCGTTCAGCGCGTCCTGCATCTTCTGGAGGGCGTCCTGGGTGCTCATCGTACCGGCGAAGGCAGCCACGAGCACGGTGCTCGCGACGGACTGGACCTCGGGCTGGATGACGTTGTCGATCATGGGATAGCGGGTGAAACTCTTGGTCGCCGCGTAGCTCAGGAGGTCCTGGGCGATCGGGTCCGTTGCGGTGGTTCCCTGGATGGCCGGGATGAGGCCGGCGTCGTTGATGATCTTCTGGGCGTCCGGAGTGGCCATGTACTTGAGGAAGTCAGCGGCCACGTCCTTGTTGGAGCAGTAATTCGTCATGGCGAAACCGTCGCCCGGGAACTCCACGATGCCCTTGACCGGCTGGTCCGTGAACGGCGGGACGAAGACGCCGACGTTCGACCCCATGGCCTGCTCGGCGGCGGAGATAGCCCAGGTGCCTTCCATCGTGATTGCGGCTTTGCCCTGGAGGAACTGCTGCCAGGACTCGGTGTCGTTGAGGACGTCCTGGTTCGTGTAGCCGTCCTTGTACAGGGCCACCCACTTGTCCAGCGCTGCCTTGATCGTGGGATCGGTCCAGGGCAGAACGCCCGTGTAGAGCTTCTGCCAGTCGGCGACGGGCAGCATCATCATGAGGTAGCTGAGGTCGTAGAACGGGTAGAACCCGGCGGTGAGGCCCTGGGCGCCGGTGCCGTAGACGAAGGGCTGGATGCCCGCGTCCTTGAGAAGCTTGGCATCGGCCATCATCTCGGTCCAGTCCGTGGGCAGTGTGGTGATGCCGGCCTTGGCGAACAGCGCTTTGTTATAGAACCCGTTGTAGGTCTGCATCTCGAGGGGGACGGTGTACACACCCGCGGTCGGGTCAAAGTTGGCAGATCCCCACTCGATGCCCTTGAATTGCTGCAGCGTCGATAGTGGAATGTACGAGTTGAGGGACTGCAGGTAGCTCGCGTTCTGGAGCGTGAACAGGCCCGTCCACTGCGTTGCCAGGCAGGGCCCGGTCTTGGAGATGGCGGCTGCCGTGAGCAAGTCGAAGTAGTTGTTGGCAGGCTGACTGACTACTTGGATCGTGACGTTCGGATGGAGCACCTCGTAGGCCTTGACGAGGTTGTCCGTAGCGGTTGCGTTGGACTCAGTTCCGTAGTTGTGCCAGAGACTGATGGTCACGGGCGCGGTACCGATGCCGCCTGACGTGGCCGGGCTGGCCCCGGAACTGCTGCATCCGGCAAGGCTGCCGGCGATGAACGCGCCGGCCAATGCCAGCGCGGCGAACCTTCGGTACAGCATCGGATCCACTTCCTCCGGTGAGCCCGTCCGCGACGTAAAGGGTTGCGATTACGGGCAGCGCAAGCGCCGTTCGGGCGGGCCGCCCTGGTCCTCCCGAATGGTTGAGCACGAAGCAACCATCAGCCGCGCTCGCGGCGAGTGTATACGTGCGCCGTACGAGCGTCAATCGGGCTGTATTCACAACATCAGACAGCTCTGCGGAGTTAGAACGCGCCTTTCGAAGGGCCATTGGGCGATCACCGATCAGCAAATGAGCGTCAACCACAACATCTTCAGTTGCAATCGACGCGATTGTGCTAACCTTTCGATCGTCCTGAGGCAAGACCCGGCTCCCACGCCGTGGCCAGCCGACCGATCAGGCGCCGCGACCAGCAATTGGCAACTCGATCTGTGGGATCCGAAGGAGGGTTCAGGGTGTCGACGGGCGAGTCGATCAGGCTTCAACGCCTCTTCGACGGTGGGCAGAACATCGTTATCGTGGCCATCGATCACGGCCTTTACAACGGACCTCGGCCAGGTTTTGAGAACCTCGCCCCGATCGTCGATCGGCTCAGCGGAGCGGACGGGATCCTCCTGAGCCCGGGCATGGTCGCGCACGTTCAGTCGGTCTTCGAGCATCGCTCGGCGCCGGCTCTCATCCTCCGCCTCAACTGGGGAACGCAGTACGCCACACAGTGGGGCTACAGCGAGAGCCGCAGCGTGCCGATGATCTCGGTCCAGCAGGCGGTCTCCCTCGGGGCGGACATCGTCCTGGTTGGGATGTCGATCAAGACCGGTTCTGAGGCCGTCGACGCGGAGAACGTCGCCCAGGTCGCGCGCTGTGTCGCGGAGAAGCGAGAGGTCGGCGTGCCGATAATCGGCGAGGTCTATCCCGCCGGCCACGAGGACATCGCCCCCGAAAAGCGCCACGAGCAGATCTCGATCGGCTGCCGGATCGCGGCGGAACTCGGCGCTGACATGGTCAAGACCTTCCACACCGGCGAGCGCTTCGCCGAGATCGTACGATCGACGCCGGTCCCGATCCTGGCCCTCGGCTCGCGCAAGGCACCGCGCGAAGTCGACGCCCTTGAGCTAGCCGCCGCGGCGATCCGTGACGGCGCCCGCGGTGTCGTATTCGGCCGCAACGTGATCCAGGCTCGCAGCCCGGAGCGGTTCCTCGAGGCGCTCCAGGAGGTCGTCAAGAACGGCGCTGATCCGGCCGCCGCGGCCGAGAAGCACAACCTCGCCTGACGCGACGGCGCGTGCGAGCCATGACCCTGCTGCTCGGCTTGGACGTCGGTACAACCTCGGTCAAGGCCGGTCTATTCGAGGAATCGGGTCGCCGCGTGTCCTCCGGGGCACGGGAATACCGGATCCAGCACCCGTTTCCGGATCGAGCCGAACTCGATCCGGAAACCTACTGGTCCGCGTCCGTGGCGGCCATCCGCCAGGCCTTCGCTGAATCGGGCGCGGATCCCCGGCAGCTCGCCGCCATAGCCGTGAGCAGCCAGGGAGAGACCGTCGTTCCGGTAGATGCAAATGGGGCTCCGCTGGGCCCCGCTCTCGTCTGGCTCGACAATCGGGCAGACGCGGAGGCCCGGGGACTGGCCGAGAGATTCGGGGACGCGGAAGTCTACGACCGCACCGGCGTCCCCTCCGTGAACCCCACGTGGACCGCGCCCAAGATCATGTGGTGGCGCCGGAACGAGCCCGAGCTATTCGAGCGTGCGCGACGATTCCTGCTCGTGGAGGATTTCATCCTTCATCGTCTCACAGGCCGTTTCGTCAGTGACGGCGGCATCCAGTGCACGACGATGCTTTACGACATCCGCAGCCACGGCTGGTGGGATGAGATGCTCGAGGCCGTCGGGATCGAATCGGGCCGGCTGCCCGAGCTGGTCCGGCCGGGATCGGTGGTCGGCCACCTGTCCGCAGCGGCCGCCACGGCGCTGGGCCTACCGTCGAGTGTCCGCGTTGTCGCCGGCGGCATGGACCAGGGTGCCGGCGCGGTCGGCGTCGGCAACGTCGATGGTGGCGCCATCTCCGAAAGCACGGGTGGAGCCCTCACCGTCCAGGCCTCGGTCGAGCGGCACGGCCTGGACGCGACCCGCCAGACGCCGGTCTACGTCCACTCCGCGCCGGATCGATACCTGTATTGCCCGGTCTGCCCCACGGGCGGGATGGCCCTGACCTGGTTCCGGGACCAGTTCGGAGGCGAGGAAGTGGCTCGCGCCGCCGGCCAAGGGCGGAGCGCCTACGACCTGCTCACAGAGCTCGCGGCGAAGGCGCCGGCTGGCTCCGAGGGTCTCACTATGCTCCCCCACCTGATGGGCGCCTTCAGCCCCGAGTACGACCCCAAAGCGACCGGCGTCTTCTACGGCTTCACACTTCATCACGGCAAACCGCATTTCGTCAGGGCCGTGCTGGAGTCCGTCGCCTTCATGCTGCGTAAGAACCTGGAGCTCCTGGCCGGAGCCGGCGCAGCGGCGTCCGAGATTCGCTCCCACGGCGGCGGCGCCAGGAGCGCCCTCTGGAATCAGATCAAAGCGGACGTTTGCGGCCTGCCGGTCGTCACGCTCGAAGGCGAGGATGCCGCGGTCCGGGGCGATGCAATGATGGCCGGCGTGGCCACCGGGACCTTCTCCACTCTATTGGAGGCGTCCGCGGCGATGGTCGTCGCGGAGGCCCGTTACGAACCGGACCCCGCCACACGTGGCGTCTACGACGCGGCCTACAGGCGGTATGGCCGGCTCTTCGAAGCACTACAACCGATATTCGACTCGGCCGGCTGACCGGCCGCGGAGCGCGGGGTTACCCGGCTAGATTCGACCTACCAACCCAAAGCAGAAGGTGGAGCTGTGGCAGCAAGAGCGAAGATCGGCGTCCTGGTGATGGCGCTCCTCGAGGACGACTACAACAAGACGGCCCACATGCGACCCGCGGCCACTGCTGCGGCGCAGGGGATCGCGGACATCCTGGCCAAGTACGGCGACGTCGTGCACGCCGGGCTCGTGGAAGAAGAACACCAGGCCGCGACCGCCGCACGCCTCTTCAACGCCGAAGACGTCGACATTATCGTCGCGATGGAACTTGCCTACACCAAAGGCATCGTTCCGGCGCGAGCGCTGATCGATACCACGGCTCCGGTCCTGGTCTGGAACGCACAGCAGATCGCCCGGCTGGGCGAGAGCGACGGCTTCGACGTCGTGATGCTCAACTCCGGCATGGCCGGCATCCCGGAACTCACCGCGGTCCTGCTCCGGACCGGACGCGACTTCACCATGGTCACTTCGCGCCTGAACGACCCGGAAGGGTTGCGAAGAGTGGAGGACGTGATCGCGGCTGCGGCCGTTCGGCGGCGCCTGCGCACGGCCAGGGTCGGCCTGATCGGCCACCCATTCGAAGGCATGACGGACCTGATGTTCGACGGGCTGTCGCTCCGCCAGGACGTCGGTCCGGTGCTCTGGCCAGTCGAACCGGAGAAGATCGCCGTCCGGTTCGCCGAGATCCCGAAGTCGGACGTTGACGCGACGGTTGCCGCCGAGCGCGCTCGGTACAACATCGACATGGAGCCGGCGCTCTTCGAGCGGTCCGTGCGACTTGCTCTCGCACTGGAGTCGATCGCGAAGGAGTACAAGTTCGACACGTTCACGGCCTTCGACCAGGTGTGGCTCTCGGATCCGCGGGTCGGGATCATCCCTTCCTACGGCACCGGCCGTCTGTGCGAAATCGGAATTCCCGCCGCCCCAGAGGGCGACGTCAACTGCTCAGTGGCCCAGCTCATCCTCCAGGAGTTCGCCGGCCAGTCGACCACGGTCGAGAACTACGTCATCGACTTCGAGAACAATGCGGTCATGTTCTCGCACGACGGCCACGGCAACCCCGCCCTGGCAACGCCGGGCGGCGTCGCCGTCAAGCACTCCATCTACTACGAGGGAGTGCACGGCTTCGGCGCCGGCTTTGAGTTCGCCTACCAGCCAGGACCCGTGACCAACCTGGCCCTGGTCACCATGGGCGAGAACCGCTGGCGCTTCGTCATCTCTGAAGGCGAGTTTTTGCCCTTCCCGCCGCGCCCGATCTCGGCGCCGCAGACGCTGTTCCGGCACAAGTCGTTGCCGATCGACGAGTGGTGCAACGCGTGGTGCGCCGCCGGCGCGCCCCACCATATGGCCGCCGCCCAGGGCAGCTGGACGGACCGGCTGCTGGACCTCGCCCAGATGCTCGGAATCGAAGCCGTCGTCGTGTAACCAGGTCGGGCTCGGCCCGACAACCCCGCATTGACCAGGCACCCGCCGTTTCCCCCTCACGGCGGGTGCCACCCTTTCCGGGGTTGGTCAAGCGCGACCGCGACCGCGCCGTGGCGTCGTCGAAGGCCTTGAGCGCCGCCCGCACCGTCTCGATCGCCTCCACCCGGAGAGCCGCCGCCGACTGGAGGCTGCCTGCCACGCCCAGAAACGCCGAGTAGGCCATCGGCCCTTCGGATCGTTCTTCCGCGGCAGATCGACGGCGACGAAGTGGAAGGTCCGAACCGACACGAACCGTCATCGTCGCCGGTCGCTCATGCGAGTCCGTCCTGAGCTACCCGTCCGGCAATCGGGTCGGGCCGTTCACGCAGCCGATCGGTCGACCTTAGCCCGCCTCGGCCAGATCGTCCGCGTCAACCAACGCGTGCCCGGCAGTGACCTAGGGCTCGACGGCCATTTCAGGCTCGGCCTCGCCGGTCGTCCCCGCCCCGTCGGTTGTCTCCTGGCGCGCGAACTGGGTGCGATACAGCTCGGCGTATAGCCCTTCCGCGGCCAGTAGCTCGGCGTGTCTGCCCCGCTCGACTATGTGGCCCGCCGCGATAACGAGGATCTGGTCGGCTTCGCGAACGGTCGAGAGGCGATGGGCGATAACTATCGAGGTACGCCCGGCGAGAGCAGTCCTGAGCGCTCCCTGCAGTGCGAGCTCCGACTCCGAGTCCAGGTGGGCCGTCGCCTCGTCGAGTACGACGACGTCCGGGGCTTTGAGCAGCAGGCGGGCGATGGCGATGCGCTGCTTCTCTCCGCCTGAAAGCCGATAGCCGCGGTCGCCCACAACCGTGTCGAGGCCGTCGGGAAGCGACGCGACAAGTGGCAGGATTTGCGCCGCGCTCAAGGCCTCGATCAGCTCGGTGTCGGTCGCAGCCGGCTTGGCGTAGAGCAGGTTCGCGCGGATCGTGTCGTGGAAGAGATGAGCGTCCTGCGTCACGACGCCGATGGCGCGGTGCAGCGAGTCCAGAGTCGCGTCCCGAACGTCGATGCCGTCGATCCGGATAGAGCCCGAACCGGCGTCATAAAGGCGCGGCACCAGGTTCCCGATCGTCGTCTTGCCAGCTCCCGACGGGCCTACAAGCGCGACCAGTTCGCCCGGGCACGCGGCGAAGCTGACGTCGTAAAGCACCTGGGCAGTGGGCGCTTGATCC
The DNA here is from genome assembly GCA_003158495.1 of Chloroflexota bacterium. GTDB lineage: Bacteria > Chloroflexota > Limnocylindria > Limnocylindrales > CSP1-4 > Fen-1039. The sequence continues at coordinate 11,701 of PMJT01000207.1, forward strand.
AGGACCGCGACCGATTCCAGCGACGCCAGTGAGACGTCTTCGGCCCGGGGATAGCTGAAGTCGACGTGTTCGAACTCAATCGTGGCCGGTCCGCGCGGGACCTCTATCGCGTTCGGCTTTTCGGCGACCATCGGCGGCAGGTCGAGGACTTCGAAGATTCGGTCGAACGAAACCAGCGCGGTCATGACGTTGACCTGGACGTTCGAGAGCGCGGTGAGTGGCCCATAAAGCCGGTTCAGGTACGCGCTGAGGGCGACGAGGGTTCCGACCTGGAGCGCGCCCGAAACCGCCAGAGCGCCGCCGAGGCCGTAAACGAGGGCAGTGGCGAGCGACGCCGTCAGCAGCAACGAGACCATGAAGATGGTCATGTACATCGCCTGGCTCACGCCGATGTCTCGGACCCGGCCGGCCTTCTCCTCGAACATGCTGACTTCTCGCATCGGCTGGCCAAACAGCTTGACCAGCAGCGCTCCTGCAACGTTGAAGCGCTCGCTCATCATCGAGGTCATCGAGGCGTTGAGGTTGTAGCTCTCGCGCGTGATCGCCTGGATCCGCCGGCCGACCCAGCGGGCGGGCAGCACGAAGACCGGAAACAGCAGAAGCGCCAGAAGCGTGATCTGCCAGCTCAGAAAGAACATCGCAACAAGCGTGATCGCCACGCTGATGGCGTTGCCCACGACCGAGGAGAGGGTGTTGGTGAAGGCGCTCTGGGCGTCGAGGACGTCGTTGTTCAGGCGGCTGATGAGCGCGCCCGTTTGCGTCCTACTGAAGAACGCGATCGGCATGCGCTGGAAGTGTGCGAACACCTTGGTCCTCATGTCAAAGATGAGGCCCTCGCCGATCCGCGCCGAAATCCAGCGCTCCCCGAGTGAGAGCGCCGCGTCGAGGACCGCGAGAACAGCCAGGAGAATCGCCAGCTCGACGACGACGCCGCTCTGCTTAGGCAGGATTCCATCGTCGATGATCGCCCGGTAGATGAGCGGATTGGCGGCCCCGACCGAGGCGTCGACGACGATGAGAACGAGAAACCCGAGTAGAGGCTTCTTGTATGGCGCCGCGAACTGGGCGATGCGGCGTACGAGGCCGCTCGAGAGTTTCTGAGATCGCACGGAATCGTCCTGCCGCATGGAGCGCATGAGCCCCCGGCCGCCGCCGTAACCGCCNNCACGGCTGCACTCGTCGGACGCCCCGACCTCATGCAGCAGGGCCAGCAGCTGGCCCCGTTGGGCCTCTGTCAGGACACCGAATACGCGGGCGGCGCTCTGGCTGCGCGCGGTGTCGAGCTGGTCGAGCAGGCGTCGGCCGGAGGGGGTCAGTTCCACCAGCGTCGAGCGTCGGTCCGTCGGATCGTCGCGACGCGCCACGACTCCGGCGATCTCCGCGCCATCCACGACGTCGGTAACTGTCCGCGCCACCACAGCGAGGCGCTCGGCGATCACAGACATCCGCAGCGGTCCATCGGCGAGCAACCGCACCAGCCGGGCCTGTGAGCCGGAAAGGCCCAGGGGTGCCAGCGCTTCCCTGGTACCTCGATGCAGTCGTCGGGCAGTCCGGCGGAATAGCTCGGCAAGTTCTGCCGACGGTTCGAGCGAGCCGCCGGGCATCTTCTCGGTCACACCAACCTCCACGGTTTTGTCCGGCAGCGACGCGCGGTCGTCAGCCGACAGCTCAATCGGGCATATACAGAGCCTACCTCATTATGAGGTGGTGTGGGCATATGCCGCGCACGAGGGGCCTGCGAGCCGGCGGCTCATTGGCCGCGCCAGAGTCCAGGGGCAACATCCGCACCTCGCCGACGTGGTCATGCTGCGGGTCACCGGGACCATCGGGGACTGGTCAGTGGCTCCGCAGGCGATGAGACTGGCGTCGGCCGCTCCACAAAGGCTCGAGTCCTGTTCTGCCAGCTTCACGAGGGGATCGTCCGTGGGACGGGTTCACCTGCGCTTGAGACCCGATAAACGTCACGCGGCGGGTCTTCGCCAAGCAACGTACAAATCGAACGGATGGTACGAGGCCGTGCCTCAGCCCGAAGACCCCGGCATGAGCATCGGCTCGCGCCGGCTCGCGCCCCAGACCGCCGTCCCGCCT
>PMJT01000103.1:0-5063 GCA_003158495.1 Chloroflexota bacterium
GGGGCGGGGAAGCCGAGCAGGAGCCCGCCGGCCTGGCATCTGCCGTGGGCCGCGTGGCCCGTCTGGAAGACGCGCGCCGCCACGTCCTCCGGGCAGCGGCGGCAGTACTGCAGTCCCACGTCGGTGGAGCAGATCGTGGCACAAAAGGGCTCGCCGTCTTCCCAACCCGAAACGAGGGCCACGGCCGGTTTGTGACCCGGCGAATTCGACGCGGCGGCCTCGCCGGCCGGCGGCGCAGAGGCCGCCGGGGCCGTGTCTCCGACACTTGCCGGGCGGGGCTCCCCTTGGGCCGAGCCCGGCGCCACCTCGATGAGAGCCCACAGCTCGGCCCCGGCCAGGTGTCGGGCGGCGGTTCTCTCTTCCATCTACACGAGTGTACGGCCGCCGCGCACTCTCGATATCGGGGCGCCGCGGCCGCGCGCCGCCAGACTGGCGTTGGGCCCGGAAAGCGCTCCATCCGCACTAGAGAGCCCGCCCGGATCGAGTGATGCCTCCGCCCGGCTCTATCGGGGGGGCCGGGCGGAGGGTCCGTCCGGGGAAGCCCGGTCGCTGGTTCGGGGGTCGTACCAACGGGATCGGGGTACCAGGGTAGACCCTGATACCGGCGGCCCCGGGGTCAACCGAAGATGCGGAAGGTTTCGGCGAGGTTCATGGAAGTCGCCCGACTCCCGACCAGAGCCCGCCGGAGAGCCGAGGGACCGCCCAATGAGCGTCTTCGACACGATTCGCATCGCTGCATCCGGCCTGACCGCCCAGCGTCTGAGGATGGACGTAGCGGCCAGCAACCTCGCCAACGCCCAGTCGACCCGGACCCAGGGCGGCGCCGCGGGCGTGCCGTACGAGGAAGAGGCAGTCGTATTCCAGGCCCAGCAGATGGGCCCCATGGCCGCCGCCCAGGGGGTCTCTGCAGTTGCGATCGTCAAGTCGACCCGGCCCGACACCCGCGTGTACGACCCGGGCAACCCTGACGCCGATGCAAAGGGCTTCGTGAACTACCCCAACGTCGATGTGGCCTCCGAGATGACCGACATGATGGGCGCCGCGCGCTCCTACCAGGTCAACGCGACCGCGGCCCAGGCTGCCAAGCAGCAAGCCCTCGACGCCCTCGACCTCGGCAAGGCATAGCGCGATGAACGCAATCGGCGCGATCTCCGGCGTCTCCGGTATCTCCGGTGTCTCCGGCGCGAGCTCGGTATCGCCTATCTCGGGCGCCGGCACCCTGAACGGCGCTGGCGCGACCGACGGCAGCCTTTCCGGCAGCCAGGCCCCCGGCGACTCGTTCCTCAACTCGCTCAGCGACGCGTTNNCTGCACACCGTGATGCTCCAGATGGAGTCGGCCTCGGTGAGCCTCAAGACGGCCGTGGACGTCCGCGACAAGTTGCTCGAGGCCTACTCCGAAATCATGCGGACCCAGCTGTGAGGGTGGCTGATCGATGAACGAGCAGGTCCAGGGGATCCTCAAGCAAATCTCGATCACCCAGCGCATCGGCATCATCGGTGCCGCTCTCCTTTCCGTGACGATGATCGGCGTCCTGGTGATGTTCGCCAGCAAGCCGCAATACACGCCGGCCTTCACGAACGTTTCGGCGGCGGACGCAGCGACCATCGAAGGCGCGCTCCGGACGGCGAACATCGCCTACCAGGTCACCGATGCCGGAACCACGATCGAGGTCCCGGTCGACTCCCTGGGCGATGCCCGGATCGCCGCCGGCAACGCCGGCATCAGCACCACCAACGGCAACAACACCCAGGGCTGGGACCTCTTCAACAACCAGGGCTTCGGCCAGTCCCAGTTCGACCAGAACGTGACCTACCAGCGGGCTCTGGAAGGTGAGCTCACCAAGACGATCCAGGCGATGTCGGGCGTTTCCGCGGCGCGCGTCTCGATCGTCCTGGCCCAGACAGGCGCGCTCTCCTCGCAGGACACTCCGGCCAGCGCGGCCATCGTCCTGAGCATGACCGGCGGCGCCACACCTTCGAGCGGCCTGGTCCAGGCGATCGTCAACAGCGTGGCCAAGTCCGTCCAGGGGCTATCGACCGACAACGTGGTCGTAACCGACGACCAGGGCCACGTCCTCGCCGGAGCGGCCAACAACACCGACACCGCCGCGGCCCAGGCCAAGGACCTGGTCGAGCAGCAGGCCAAGACCAAGATCGAAACGCTCATCGCGGCCGCCCTCGGCCCCGGCCACTCCTCGGTCGCAGTCTCCGCCGACGTGGATACCAGCCAGATCGTGGCCGACGTCACCACCTACGCCCCGGTCGGAAGCGACCCGCCGGTGAGCATCCACCACATCGTCGAGCAGTACGGGGCGACCTCGAGCGCGGGCGCCTGCGGCATTCCCGGCACGAACTCGAACGTGGCCGGCCTGCCTTCCTACCCGGGCGTGTGCGTGGCCGCAACGACCACGGCCGCCCCATCGGCCGCCGCGTCGGCTACGCCCAGCGCCGCACCCTCGGCGTCGGCATCCGCGATCGCCAGTTCGGCCGCCGGAAGCGGCACCGGTTCCGGCTACCTTCACGACGAGACCACNNTTCCAGACCAGCATCGCCGCCGCGATCGGCGCCGATCCGACCCGTGGCGACGTGGTCGCCGTTCAGGCAGTCTCCTTCGCGGCCCAGGCCTCGTCCGTCGCCCCGATCGCCGCCTCCGCCTCTCCGGACATGATCTCGACCGTCGGCGGGATGAGCGGCACCATCCTCGGCGCCGTCTTCGCCCTGATCATGCTGCTGCTCTTCTGGCTGAACATGGGCTCGCTCAAGAAACGCGCCGACGAAGCCGTTTACGACCTCGGCCCGTCCGGATCCATGCCCAGCTTCGCGCCCATGCCGAACCGGGCCGGCATCCCCGCCACCACCGCCCCCGACGCGCCGGCCGCCGCCGACGTCCCCGTAGCCACGCCCCAGGCCCGCATCCAGGAGCGACTCCGGTTGGTCGCCGATGAGCGGCCGGACGCCCTCGTCGGACTGATGCACGGCTGGTTGCGTGAAGAGGATCGCCGCCGATGAGCGCCGAAGCTTCGACCGCACTTACTCTGAGCGGCCCGCGCAAGGCAGCCGCCCTGCTGATCACTCTCGGCACCGAGGCATCTGCAAAGCTCCTCGCCCGCCTGCCGCCGGAGGCCCTGGACCGCGTCGCGCTCGAGCTGATGCGCATGCCGGCCGTCGACTCGGGTATCCGCGACGCCATCCTCGAGGAGGCCTACGCGGGCCTCTTCGCCCACGCTGGCGTCCTGCCCGGCGGTGAGAACTACGCGGTCGAACTGTTCGGCCAGGCCTTCGGCCAGAGCAAGGCCCAGGAGCTGCTCGAACGCGTCCACCAGGCTCAGCAGATCATCCCGTTCGACTTCATGCGCGAACTCGACCCCATGCAGGCCGCCGGCCTCCTATCGGACGAGCACCCACAGACGATCGCGATCGTTCTCGCCCATCTCGACCCCCGCGGCGCAGCGAAGATCCTCAACCAGCTCGAGCCGCCGGTCCAGGTCGAGGTCGCCAAGCGCATCGCCCTGACCGAGCAGATCACGCCTGAAGCGGTCGAGATCGTCGAAGAGGGGCTCCGGCGCAAGCTCTCCTCCGTCGTCACCGAAGTGACCTCCGTCGGCGGTACCCGCCCGCTCGCCCACGTCCTGAACCAGGTCGGCCGGACGAACGAGCGCTCCATCCTGAACGCGCTCTCGGAGCAGGACTCGCAACTGGCCGACGAAGTCCGCCGCTTCATGTTCGTCTTCGACGACATCATCCTCCTCGATGACCGGGCGATGCAGCGAGTCATCCGCGAGCTCGACGCTAAGGACATGGCTCTCGCGCTCCGGCCCGCAACCGAAGCCCTGCGCCTGAAGTTCTTCCAGAACATGTCCCAGCGCGCGGCCGAGATGCTGCGCGAGGAGATGGGGCTGGCCGGCCAGGTCCGAATGAAGGCCGTCGAGGAAGCCCAGCAGCGGATCATCGACGCCGTCAAGAAGCTCGAGGACAGCGACGAGATCTCCATCAACCGCGGAGGCGCGGAAGATGCCTTCGTCTAGCTGGCGCCTCATCAGGAACGACGGCAGCGAAACGTCCGGCAAGGCCGAGATAGTTCCGTCCACGCCGGCCCGGTCCGAGGGCGGTCCCGGCCAAACGTCGACGGTCTTTCGTGGCAACGCACACGCCAGCCGCGGCTCCGGCCACGGCGGTTCGGTTGCCGTCTCCGGGGCCGGCGCCTCCGGGGCCGTCGGATTCGGGGTGACGGCCGACCAGGCGGCCCTGGCCGAGGAGGTCCAGCGCCTCGAGCGCGAGGCCGAGCAGCGGGGCTACGAGGTAGGCCGGAACCGCGCCGAAGGTGAGCTCCGGGCTGCAATCGAGGCTGCTTCGGCCATGACCGAGCACCTCGAGGCAATGGCTCCGGGGCGGACTTCCGAGATCGCCCACTCGATCGCGGAGCTGGCCCTCTCGGTCGCCAAGCGGATCCTCCAGCACGAAGTCGGGATCGAGCCGAGCCTGCTGTGCACCGCCCTCGAGGCCGCCGTCAGCACTATCAACGGCTCGCCCGAAGCCCACGTCCTGCTCAATCCCGCCGCCGTCGAGCCGGTCCAGCAGGCCTGGGAAGCGCTCCACGGCCGCGCCTACCTGGGCAAGAAATGGTTCTTCGAGGGCGACCCGACCCTGGCGCTCGGTGGCTGCACGGTGCGCTACGACCACGGTTTCGTCGAGGCCGGGCTCGAGGCCCAACTCGAGGAGATCGGCATCGCCCTCGACCGCGCCATCCCAAGCCTGGCCCGCGGCATGGTGGAGGAGGAGGTCGCATGATGAACTCGGGCGGCCACGGCGGCGGGACGCTGCTTGGCAAGCGGCCCGGGCGGAGCCATCTTGCTTCCGGGGACGCGGGCATCTCGCCGCTGCTGCGCCACCTCGTTGAGGCGGCCGAGGCCGCGCCGCGCTTCCAGGCCACGGGCGAGGTCGTCCGTGTCGTCGGCACGACCGTCGAAGCCGCGGGCTTGATCCTCCAGCTCGGCTCGATCTGCTGGATCGACCTGGAGCCCGAGGGCATGGTCAGTGCCGAGGTCGTCGGCTTCAGGGACGG
>PMJT01000103.1:5079-5258 GCA_003158495.1 Chloroflexota bacterium
CGCGCCCGCATCTCGACGCCGATCTCCACCGGCGTGCGCGCCCTCGACGGGCTCCTCTCCGCGGGCAAGGGCCAGCGTCTCGGCATCTTCGCCGGGTCGGGCGTCGGCAAGTCGACCCTCCTGGCGATGATCGCCCGCCACGCCTCCTCCAACGTCAACGTGATCGCCCTGATCGGCGA
>PMJT01000223.1:0-13383 GCA_003158495.1 Chloroflexota bacterium
GTTCACGATCGCGATGGCGACGATTGCGATCGAGCAGCCGACCGTCACCCGGTCGATATGGAGACCCCGGATCGGCCGCCAGGCCAGCGGCGCGAGAAGGAACGCCGGGCTGGTCAGGATGAAGCTCGTGCCGATCGCGTCGGGCATCAGGAGCGGGCAATTCGGGTTGAAGAGGCCGCGCGTCGCCCCGTTCGTACAGAGCTGGGTGCCGTAGAACCCGGCCGGGTAGATGCTGTAGAAGTCCGGCAGGATCCTCGGCATGCTGAACAGCATGATTCCCAGGTTCTGCGGGATGTAGCGGATGTCGGTTATGGACCAGTCCGGGTTGTAGTTGAAGGCCCCGGTCGAGACCTCGTAGTGGTAGAGGTAGTCGTAGGCCGGGTTGAAGAGATGGCCGCTCGTGGCGTAGGTGACGACGAGCAGCGTCACCAGCGGAACCGCCGCGCCGGACCCTGCCAGCAGCGAGCGCCGCATCCACGTGCCGCCGCCCCCGACGAGCATCAGGAACGGAAAGCCCATCAGGATCGTGAGCCGGGCCGTGACGGCCAGTCCGAAGAGGATCCCGGCTGCGACCTGGAGCGTCTCCGGCGCCGACAGCGCCGCCGAGAACGACTCGAGCGCTCGATCGACCCGGCTGCCCCGCCTTCGGCTGAGCCACCACAGCACGACCACGACCGCCATCAGGCCGAGGTCGAACACGACGATTGCTATCCGGTCGACCTGTCCGGCGAAGAGCAAGAGCGGCAGGCCGGCGACGACTGCGAGGGCGATCACGAACGGCGCCAGTGCCCCCGGCCGCCCGGCCACGACCACCGCCAGGACCGCCGCGATCAGGCTGAGGATGACGCCGACCGCGGCCATCGTCGCCGCCGTGGTGCCGGCGCCGGCCAGGATGAACATGGATTCGCCCATGACGCCGAGGCCGGCCAGGAGCGCGAACGACCGCCAGCCACCCGGCCACTTGAAGCCTTGGATCGCCCCGTGGAAATCGCTCAGCGGCTGGGGCTCGGAGGCGTCGCGGTCGGCGCGTAACGCGAGACCGACGGCGAGGAGCAGGCAGAAGAGGGCCACGACGTGGGCCCAGAACCACGTGGAACCGGTCGCGGCAGTGAACCAGAGGACGGTGCCGAGGCCGAAGAAGATCGTCGTGACGATCCTGATCGACGGCTTGATCGGCAGGAAGCCGAGCATCCAGTAGCCGAGGCCCACGTCCACCGCGGAGAAGAACGTCGCCAGAAGCTGCTGGTTCGTGGCCAGGTGCCAGATCGCCACGAACGGCATCAGGACCCAGGCGGGGAGTGGCGGGAAGGGAATGATGCCGTAGCCCGTGGGGTCGCCGTTCGGGTCCAGGATCGGCATAACGTCCTGGTATTGCGGCATCGGAATGGCCGTCCTGCCGTCCAGCCAGGCCTGGGCCTGGAGCACGAAATGCAGGTAGTTGTTGTTTCGAACGGGCTGGCTGAAGAAGTAGACGAGCAGGCAGAAAAAGACGATGGAGATGCCCCACAGCCGTGTGCTGTAGTCGGCCCACCAGGGCTCTTCCCAGTACTCCTCGTCGAAGCCCTCATGCTCGCCGTCGGGGTCCCCGGGCGCCTCCTCCGCCTCCGGCAGCGCGGGCACTTTCAGGGAGCCGGCGGCGTCCTGAGCTTCGGGCTGGGTTATACTCCGCTCCACTTCAGCGCTCGCCCAGGAGGCCGTATCGGTTGGCAGGACCGAGTCTGCGAGAGGGCAGCCCACGGGGGCGCGCGTCGGCAGGAACGTTGAGTGCCGTCACGAGCGGTGCCGTCACCGGAATTCCCGCCATCGTCGTTCTCCTGGTCGTGGGTCTGGTCCTCCGCTTCATGATCGCATACGTCCTCTTGCCGGGGTCGGGCTTCCCAAATGACCTGGGAGCATTCCAGGCGTGGGGCAACGACATCGCCCGGCACGGCCCGATCGGCTTCTATGATCGGCAGAGCTTCATCGACTATCCGCCCATCTACCTGCTCCTGCTCGGACTGGTAAGCCTCCCCACCGGCGGCAACATGGGCGAACTCGTGAAGTTCATCCCGATGCTGGCGGACCTGGGTCTCGCCACGATGGTCTGGGTGATGGCCCGCGACCTGGGCGTCAACGGCCGGCGGGCCTTCATCGTCGCCTTGATCGTGCTGGTCAACCCCATCACCTGGTTCAACAGTTCCATCTGGGGCCAGGCGGACTCGGTCGGCGCGATACTCCTGCTCGTCGGACTCCGCGAGATCCAGAAGGATCGTCGCGAGACGGCCGCGGTCTTCGCGGTCCTGGCCGCCCTGACCAAGCTCCAGCTCGGCATCCTCGCGTTCGTAGTGGGGTTCGTGATCCTGCGCCGGTCGCTCGCGCCGAAGACGGGCGAGCGCCAGCCGGAGCGGATCCTCTCGTCACTCGGCGCGGGCCTCCTGACCGCGGCCCTGGCCTGCCTGCCGTTTACAGGCCTGGACTTCGGCGGCGCCCTCGCCCGGCTCGCGACCGGACCCGGGCTACTGACGATCGTGGCCGGGCTCGTCGCCGGGGTCGGGGTCTTCTCCCTGGCTCGCCTGTACCTGCCGATCCCTGAAACGGCCCGTCGAATGCAGGTCTCCGCCGCGCTCGGCATCGCGACCGTCGTCGGGTTCTCCGCGATGGCCTTCGAATCGATCGTGACCCACCTCGTCTCCACCTTCGGCGAGTACCCGTACCTCACGCTCAACGCCTACAACCCCTGGGCCCTCCTTTCGGACGCGGGCCGGGCGATGGACTCCACGCATTCGTGGCTCCGCGACGCTCCCTTCACCGACCCCCAAACAGGCGTAACCCAGCCCGGCTATCTCATCGGGCCCTTCTCCGTCGTGGCCATCGCGGTCGTCGCGGTCGTGGCGGCGCTGCTCATCGGGACGGCGCTGGCGGCCCGCGCCCAGACACGCCGGTTCGAGGCCGCGCTCGTTTCCGGGGATTCCGCCGCGGCCGGCGCGGCACCGCTTGCGCTGGGGAGACCCGTGCGGATCGTCCGGGCCGCGATCGCCGAATTCGGCGGCCTTTGGTCTGCATTCGTCGTCGGCGCCGTGGTCCTCGCCGTGGTGGTCGTCGCCGGTTTCTCCGGCCAGCTGTACGCGGTCATCCTCGGCGACGGCCTCCTGGTCGCGATCCTGCTTGGAGTCAGCGCCTGGGCGGCCTGGCGGGACGATGCCCAATCGCTGCTCGTCGCCCTGACGATCCTGGCCATCGCCTTCTTCGTCGTTCCCACCCGCGCCCACGAGCGCTATCTCTTTCCGTTCTTCGCGCTCGGCGCGGTCCTGATGGCCGTTTCATGGCGGTGGAGCATCACCTACGTGATCCTGGCCGTGGTCAACTCGGCCAACCTGCTGGCCGTGCTCGTCCAATACACGGACGTCTCGAAAAACACCGGCATCCCGATTTCGGACGGCCGCGTGGCCGGGACGCTGATCGACTGGGGCACAGGGCTTCTCTACGCGGAGTTTCCGGCCGGGCTCATCTGGCCGGTCGTCGTCTGCAGTGTCGCCACTGGCCTCGGCTTGGCCTGGGCCCTTCTGCAGCTCCGGCCGCGCGCCGTCGCCGCCCTCAGCCGCGAGGTCCGGCACGCCGAGCTGGAGCCGGAATCGTCCGAGTGGTGGACGGCCATCCCGCTCTACCAGGCCGAACCGGCGATGTACTCCAACGCGGGCGGCGACGACGTCTCGAGCGAGGCCGGAGCCGCCGAAAGCGCGGCCATAACAGCGCCCGAAGACGAGGCCGGAGCCGCCGGAACCGCCGGTGCCGCATCGCCGGGCCCCACGCCTGATGCGTCCGGCGTCATGGTCATGACGAGCCCCTCCTATGCCGCCGACGCGATCTACGACTACGACCCGGCCGGCGAGGACGACGAGTGGTACGACGAAGAGGGCCTCGATCGGCCCCAGTTCGTGCCGGCGTGGGTCATGAGGCTCTGGCACCGCCTGGCCCGCCCGTCGACGCACCCGGATCGATCGGCCTCTATTGACACGGAGAAGCGCGGCCGCATCGACAAGCTGGACATCTGGGTCGTCCTGGCCCTCGCCGTCTTCATCGTCTCGACGCGAGCCTACCGCCTCGACGAGCCGCAGCAAATGCACTTCGACGAGGTCTATCACGCTCGGACCGCCACGGAATTCCTGCAGGACTGGCGCTACGACATCCCTCACAACATCTACGAGTGGACCCACCCGCATTTCGCCAAGTACGCGATCGCGGCCGGTATCACGCTCTTCTCGGACGACAAGGTCCAGTCGACGGACAACATCGGCGCCCCCGTCAAGGCTGTCACGGTTCAGCCCAGGACGCCGGCCTCGCCCATCGCCGATCCGAGCAACCCCGATGCCCAGAACCTCGACATAACCTACGGCGACCGGGTCTTCGTGGCCACGGGATCGGATCTCCGCGTCTACGACCTGTCCACGAGGGCGCTCGTCGAGACGTATGCGATCCCGGGCGCGTCGGCCCTGTCGGACGTCGGCGTCAGCGGCCTGATCTACGCCGGCACGTCGAGCGGGCGCATCTACGTCATCGACACGAACAACCTCGACGACGTCAGGAACGGCAAGGCCCAGCTGGCGGCGCCGAACGAACTGACGGTCGATTCCGGCCTCTCGATCGCGCATCTGTACGCCGGCACGGCGCCTTATCTCCTGGCCTCAGACGCAACCGGCAACATGGTCTCGATCGATCTCAGCAAGAACGGCGGCGCGATCGTCGCCCACGGCCTCATTCCCCTCGCGGCCGACTTCTCCGATCTCGGCGTGGGACCCGCCAGCCTCATCAAGGCAACTCCCTCGAGCTCCGCCTCGGCAAGCCCGAGCGCAACCCCCAGCGAGAGTCCGTCGTCGAGCCCGTCGGCGACCCCCACCGTCGCTGAAGCCCAGGCCCTGGCAACCGCCCTGGGACTCGACCAGGCCGTCGTCCAGTCGGCCCTCGACGCGCCGGTAGTCTCCGGTGAGTCCAAGGCCCTGGACCTGGGCCCGCTCACCGCCGACGAGATCTCGGCCGTCCAGAAGCTCATCACCGCCGGCCAACTCCCCGACGTCGCCGTCCAGAACGGGTCGCCGCAGGTCATGGTGGCCTACCAGAACGGCCTCGGCTTCGTGAATGCCAGCACGCTGGTGCTTACTTCCACGCTGGAGACGGCCTCGCCCGCGACTTCGATCGCGATCAACTACCAGAGCCTGACGGGCACGAACATCTCGACCGGTCAGCCGTCGTACGTCACCGCCGGCAAGTCGCTCGTCCGGATCAACATCGACCAGTCCACGACGCCGTGGACCGTGACAAAGGATCAGACCCAGAACCTGCAGACGATGCCGGGCGAAGTCACCAAGGTCGTATTCGACAGGTCGACGCGCGTCGCGCAGATCCTCGGCAAGACCTCCGACGGCAGCGGCTGGACCATCTATGCCCTGGAGACCAACGGCAGCGCGGTCTTCTCCGATGCGCGGCTGCCGTTCGAGCCGATCGCCCTCGGCCTCGACTCGAGCCCGATGCTGCCGGATACCAACCGCGAGTCGATGCTCGCCTTCGCCCCGGATGGCTCCATGGCCACCGTGGACGTCGGCCAGTTCGCTTACTCGTGGCGCATCATGGGCGTACTGTTCGGCGCCCTCATGGCAGTCTGCCTGTACCTGCTGGCCAGGCTCTTGTTCAAGCGCCGGTCGATCGGCCTGCTGGTCGCCCTCTTCTCGCTGACCGACGGCATGCTCTTCGTCCAGTCGCGCATCGCCATGAACGACACCTACGTCGGCGGCTTCCTGTTACTTGCCTACCTGATCTTCGCCTTGATATGGCTCGAAGTCTGGAAGAGCCGGTACGCCTTCTGGCTGGGCATGCCGATCCTGGGGGTCGTACTGGGGCTCGCCCTCGCGTCAAAGTGGGTTGCTCTCTACGCGATCGCCAGCATCGGCATCCTGATCCTGATCCGCTCCGCGCTCGGCCGGTTGATCGCCGTGCTGGGATTGGCGGCGGGGACCGGCGTGCTGGGCTGGATGGCCATCGGGGAGATGGTCAACGAGCCCAACTCCGGCAACCCGGCCGCGGCCATCCTCTTCGTGGGCCTCGCTCCGTTCGCGCTCATCGGCGGTTTCTTGCTGATGCAGAGGATGCGGACCACCCCGGACAAGGTCCTCGCGGGCATCGGCACCGCGCTGGTCGCGGCGGCCTTCATCGGCGTCGGGCTGCTGAATTCGCCGGGCACCGTTCAGAACGGCGCCCCCAACTACACCTTCTTCATCATCATGCTCATCGTCACGGCCCTGGCCGCGGCCGCGAACGCCTATCACCCGATCGCGTGGACCCGCGAGGAGCTGTGGTTCGCGATCGTGGCGCCCATCGTGGTCGGCGTTCTTGCCTTGCTTGACGGCCTCGTCCGCGGTAACACGCTGGCCCTGGAGCTGGGGCTTGCCGGGATCGTAGGCGGTCCGGCCATCGCCGCCGCCTTCTGGTACGGCGGAACGCTCGGGTTCGGGCCGCTGGCCGTGCCACCCGGTCCCAACGATCCGTCGCGCTTCGCCGATCCGCCGTCGCCCGCCCCCAAGGGCTGGCTTCGGCTGGGCACCGGCTTCGGCATTCCGGCCGCGTGGATGGTCGCGTGCCTGCTCATCCTGCCGATAGTCGTCTACGTGGGCTTCTACGTGGTCTGGGCCATGCCCTGGCAGCCGCAGACGGTGGCGGCCACCCAGGCCTATGGTGGCTCCTTGCCGGTGATGTATTGCCCCGACCCGGACACTGACCCAAGCTCCCCCACGTATGGCAACTGCATCCACGGCGATGGTTGGCCTGGCGGGCACACGGGCAAGCCGCTCATCCAGCAGACCATCGACATGTACAACTACCACAACGACCTGCGGCAGCCCCACGCTGCCTCGTCCCCGTGGTGGGCCTGGCCGATGGACCTCAAGCCGGTCTGGTTCGAGAACGCCAATTACGCCGGGGACGTCTCCACGATGATCTACGACGGCGGCAACCCGGCGCTGTGGTGGATGGCGATCTTTGCGATGGCCTTCGTGGTCTGGCAGGCTTTCAAGCGGCGGAGTCTCGGTCTGAGCCTCGTGGTGCTGGCCTTCTTCTGGCAATGGATGTCGTGGGCCCGCATCGACCGGGCCGCGTTCCAGTACCACTTCTACACGGCCTTGCCCTTCTTCCTGTTAGCGCTTGCGTACTTCCTGGCCGAGATTTGGCACGGGCCGTCGCGCCGTACGTGGCTGCTCGCGAGGGTGGCCGCCGCCGGGGCCCTGATATTCCCCGCGGCCGCGTGGCTCTTCAAATACCCGCTGTGCGGCCTGGCCCGGGTCTCTACTTCGGACTACTGGGGCAACACGATCTGCGGCAATGGAACGGGCGAGGTTCGCATCGAGGGGCGGATGCTCTTGATCGGCATCGTCCTGGTCGCGGCGCTCGTTGCCCTGGCCTTGATCCTCTGGCGGCTGGAACGGCGCCAGAGCGCGGGCAAGGAGGATCCGTTGTGGATCGTCCAGCTGCTGGTCCCGGTTGGGATAGCGGGTCTGCTCCTTGCCTACTTCGGCATCAACGGCTCCCATGACACGGTCTTCCAGGCCGCGCTGCCTTCTGACGGGATCGCCCTCGTGCTCCTGCCGGTGCTGGCGATCATGGCCTTCGTCGCCCTGACGGCCCGGAACCCACGGCGGTTCGTGTTGGGGGCATGCGCCTTCGCCATCATCACGTTCCTGATCCTCTACCCGAACCTCTCGGCGCTGCCGCTCCCAAGCACGATCATCAACGTGTACGAAGCGCTCCTGCCGACATGGTTCTACGGCTTCCAGTTCTCGGTGAACCTGCAGGTCGCGTCGTCGGTCAAGCTCTTCGGCACGTGGTCGGTCCTGATGACGATGGTCGCGCTCTTCGTGGCCGGGTTCTTCGCCTGGGCCGCGTGGGAGCACCGGGTCGTCGTCGGCTATCGGCGCTGGAAGCGGGTCACCGGCGGGACCAGGGGCGCCGACGGCACGAGCGCGACTGGCGGCGACGCCGCGCCCGACGCGACGGCGAACGGCGTTGGTGCGGGTGGTGCCGACGGCGCGAGTGGTGCGGCCGAAGCTACGCCCGACGCGACGGCGAACGGCGGGGACGAGTCGGGGGCATAAACCGGGCGCCGTTGCCGGAGGGGTGCCGGCCGGATCACGGACGTGTCGCCGCCAGGGCCTTGTTGCGGGCCGTCAGCCCTCGTGGTCGGGCAGTGACGGGTGGAGTATCGGCGGCGCGGGCGGGATCTCCGCGGTGAAGCCGGGCGGCAGCTGGCCCTGGGCCGCGAGTCGGCGGATCACGAAGCCGTAGTAGGCCTCTACGCGGGCCGTGACCTTCTCCCAGCTGAACTGCTGGGCCCGTTCCAGGCCGGCGGCGCCCATGCGCTCGCGCAGCGTCGGATCTTCCAGCAACTCCAGGATGCCGCCGGCGAGGGCCTTGGCGTCGTGAGGCGGCACGAGGATAGCCTGCCGGCCGCGCTGGACGACGCCCTTGTAGCCGTGGATGTCGCTGCACACGATCGGCGTTCCCGCCGCCATCGCTTCCAGCAGCACGATGCCGAAAGATTCGCGGCCGGTGGCCGGAGACACGAATATGTCCGCCGTCTTGAACAGCTGGGCCTTTTCGGCGTCGCTGACCCGGCCCAGAAAGAACACGTTCTGGAGGCCGCGGGTCATGACGTAGCGGCGTGCCTCCCGTTCCTGCGGCCCCGCGCCCACGATGAGGAGGCGGGCCTCGCCGCCCCCCTTGCGGACGAGCCGGAAGGCCTTGAGCAGGTGAGGCAGGCCCTTGCGGTCCTCCAGGCGGCCGACGAAAAGGATGTTCGGGCAGCCGTCCTGCCAGCGGGCGATCGGCACCGCGCGCTGGTATCGGCCGACGTTCACGCCATTGGGGATGACCTTGAAGTCGCCGGGGAAGAATCGGTCGGCGAAGTGGCGGGCGGCCGCGCTCACGGCGATGCGGCCGTGGAGCCGGTCGGCATAACGGTTCAGCGTCCGTTTGCCGAGCTCCATTGCCGGGGAGAATCCGGCATAGGCGTGGAATGTGGCGATGTTCACGCTGGTGGATTGGCGCAGGACCACGAGCGACAGGAACGGTACGAAGGGTTCGTGGAAGTGGAGCAGGTCGAAATGCTCCTCGTCCAGCACCCTCTGGACCTGCGACACGTATCGGGGGGAAAGCGTGATCGTCCCCACCGAGCCATTGCTCGGAACGCTGAATCCCTTGCCGATGCGAATGATGTCGCCCTCGGATGAGCGCTGCAGGCCGTGGCTGCTGGTGAGGATCCGGACGTCGTGGTCGTGCTGGCGGAGGTTCTCGTAGAGGAACCGGACATGCTCGTTTACGCCGCCCGGCACTGGATAGACGTACGGCGTGACGAGGCCGATCTTCATGCGAACGGCTCCTCCGGCTCGCGGCGGTCCGCCGGTCCTGCGGGCCGGGTCCGACCCTCCCCGGAGAGGTATTCGTGTTCGCGCTGGCGCTGCAGGGCCAGCTGGTCGCCCGGCACGCCGAGGTCGCGCGGCAGATCGTTGCCGAGGATCGTGCGGCTGCCCCAGCGTCGCACGTCGCGGACCTGCTTGCGGACCTGGCGGGTGTAGATCACGGCCTCGCGAACGAAGCCCCAGTCGACGCATCCGCCGCTGGTCGTCTTATCGAGGATCGCGCGCCGATAGTCGTCGGCCGTGGAGCCCGGGAAGTAGGTCCGGCCGTCGCCGATGGTGTCGAGCGTGTGGCCGTCGCTGTTGCCCACCAGCGGCAGGCCCAGTTCGAGCGCCAGCCTGATCGTCGCCGTGCGGCCGTAGCGCCCGGCGGTGGAGGGGTTGAAGCCCTCGAGCGCGTCCCAGTACACAAGCGGATCGCGCGATTTGTGGACGCGCAGGATGGCGTGCTTCCGCATCCCTTTGGTGAACGCCGAGAAGGGGTGCGGCACCATGGCCAGGCCGCCCTGCTCGTGGATCTCGGCAACCGTCGTTTCGAGGCGCTGGCCGCGCTTGAGGCGGGCCTGGAGGAAGACACCGAGCAGGTGACCGCTGCGGGTCGTGACCTCCTCCGCCACGACGACCTCTACCCGGCTGCCGCGCTCCTGGGCCAGGCGCCGGCATTCGACCGCGGCCTCTATGCGCTCGTGGTCGGCGACGGCGATCACGTCGAGGTCCGTTCGGTGCTCGACGTAGTCCAGGATCTCGGCGGCCGAAGCCGTCCCATCCGACGCGAGCGAATGGATGTGCATGTCCGCCTGGCCGCGCCGCGGCGTCTCGCCGTTCGTCACGCTAAGCCTCCGTTGACGCGCATCTCCGATTTCTCCAAGTCTGGCCAGATCGGGTGGAAGAGGGCCAGCCACTGCTCGGGTGCGTCGACGATGAAATCTTCGAACTGCCGCGCTTCGTCGCGAAGCATTGCCCTGCTCCGCTCCCGCCGGGACGCACCTTCCGATGCCGGCAGCGGCAGCAGCTTGCCACGATAGCGACCCGGCGCGGTCCGGCGCACGGCCCCTATGCACACCGGGGCGCCCGACTCGGCTGCCATGAGTGCGGGTCCGGCCGGAATCTTCGTAATCGCGCCGAACATCTCGACCTCGATGCCGCCGCCGGTGATGTCGCGGTCGGCAACGAGCCCCACCGGCTCGTTGCGGCGAAGAGCGGCGATCAGCTCGCGCGGGGCGTCGGCGAGGCTCACGATCGTTGTCCCCACGGCGGCCCGGGTCGAGTAGATATAGCGCTGGATGCGGGGATTGGCGACGAACTCCATCGGCGTCACGAGCGCCCCCACTCCCTGGACCGCCAGCATCCCCGGCATCTCGATGGCGCCGAAGTGCATGCCGACCAGGATCATCGCCCGCCGCGTGCCGAGGAGCTCGGCGACGGCCTCCGGCGTCTCAACGATCAGGCGTTCGCTGATCCAGCGGGCATCGCAGCCCGGAGCTCTCGCCAGCTCGACGCTGTAGTAGGCGTGATGGCGGAAGGCGTCCTTGACGAGTTGCTCGAGTGCGGCCGGATCCGTCGCGGCGCGGCGGTACCGCTCATCGCCGCGGCCATTGGCCGCCATCCACGTAACCACTCGGCGGAGGTTACGGCGGGCGTGGTCGCGGCGGCTCCTTGAAGAGCGGTAGGAGGCGCGTCCGGCGATGCCGGCGAGCGGCCAGACGATGCGCTCGGGGAGATGGAGGAGGAGCTTCATGCCGCCGATGGCCGTGAAAGCCGTCAGCTCCTCGACGACCCTGCGGCGCAGGCGACGGCGAGGAGCTGAGTGGCTGTCGCGTGAAGGGGCGGCCGGGGCGGTCATTTCGCCGCTGGCTGGTCTGGGGCACCGTCGGGGGCCGGATCGCGGCCAACGGTGCGGCCGCCCTTCGAGCCGTTCGAGCCGTTGCCGTTGGGAGCGGCGCCCTTTGCGTCGTTTGCCATGGCCGCGATGTGTCGGGCCTCCAGGCGTGCAGCTTCTTCGGCGGTCGCCGGCCAGATCGGCTTGAAGTTATACCACTGCTCCGGGGCCGGAGAGATGTGGTTTTCGAGCGCGTCGGCGATCTTCTGGGTGGCGATGGCGATGTCCGCCGGGGAATCCGACGCAACGAGGATCGGGTCGTCGGCAGCGGCGCGGAAGGTTCCGTCCGGCTGGCGGTTGATCGAGAAGGGGACGATGGAGGAGCCGTGCTTGGCGGCGAGGATCGCTGGACCGGCCGGCAGCGTCGTCCACGAGCCGAACATCTTTACCGGGATGCCGTCCTCGCGATAACCCCAGTCAACGAGAAGGACGAGGCCTTCGTGGCGTCGGAGAGCGCCGAACACGCCGCGCAGGTTGCGCCACGCGATCATCTTGACGCCCCAGCTCTCGCGCTGGCGCGAGAAGAGCTCGTACAACTCCCGGTAGGAGCTGTCGTCGCCCACGACGTTGATCTCGAGGCCGTGCTTGGCGAAGCCGGCGGCTGCGGCCTCGTTGTTGCCGAGGTGCGCGGCCACGAGGACGATGCCATCGGATTCCTTGTAGATCTCGATGAACCGGTCGAGGCTGTGGACCTCGAGCAGCCCTTCGACCTGGGCCGGCTTCATCCAGGGCAGACGCATCAATTCCATGATGTAGCGGGAGTAGTTGCGGTACGCCGCCCTGGCCATGCGGCCGGCGGCCTTGTCATTCGGTGGGACTCCGAGGACGTGGCCGAAATTCGCTCGCAACCAGCGGCGCCGCTGCGGGCTCGCCGCGTAGTAGCCGATCACCGATGCCCCGCCGCCGACCCGGTACGTCAGACCAGCGGGGAGATGGCCGACGATCCACGAGGAAGTCCGCCACAGGCTGACGGCGATGACGCCGCCCAGGTGCGCACCGAAGGTCACCTTCTCCATACGGTGCGGCGCCACGAACTTCTTCGTGGCCTCGGGCGGGGCGTCTTGTGAGGCACGGGACGCGCCGCGGGGCGTGGCGAGGCGGCGCCGGGCGGCGGGGCTCTCGCCACCGTTGCCGGACGCCGCCACGTTCTTTCCTATGTCGCCGGGGGCGGTGGAGGCGGCGCCGGCATGGCCGACGCCGCTCACCGATTCGGGACCGGCGTTGTTGAGTTCCTGAGTCACTTGGCCTCTACGAGGGCGGGCTTTCCGCCGCGGGCCGGGGCGTTCTTCTTGACCTTCTTGGCGAGGGTCTCGGTGCCGTTGAGGGCCTCGTTGTCCTCGCCGCGGATGAAGGCCTGGACACGGTTATAGGCGATGTCGTCGGGCATCTGGATGGGCGGGGACTTCTTCAGGTACGCCGAGGGCGCCACGAGGGTGCCCTTGAGGCCGCGATCGAGGCCCAGGCGCAGGCAGCGCAGGGCATCGATCACGACACCGGCGGAGTTGGGGCTGTCCCAGACTTCGAGCTTCATCTCGCACTTGAGAGGCACGTCACCAAAGGTCGTGCCCNNCATGACGATGTAGCAGTACTTGCGATCCAGGAGCCAGGGCACGTGGTCGGACGGGCCGACGTGGATGTTGTCGGGGTCGATGTCGTAGTCGAGCATGGACGTGACCGCGTTGGTCTTGGAGATCTTCTTGGACTCCAGGCGCTCCCGCTCGAGCATGTTGAGAAAGTCGGTGTTGCCACCGAAGTTGAGCTGGTAGGTGCGGTCGACGCGGACGCCGCGGTCCATGAAGAGGCGGGTCAGGACCCTATGGCTGATGGTCGCCCCGACCTGGCTCTTGATGTCGTCACCGATCAGGGGCAGGCCCTTCTCGGCGAAGCGNNGAAGACCGGGATGCAGTTGACCACTCCCACGCCGGCGGCGAGGGCCTGCTCCATGTACCACTTGGTCGCCTCTTCGGAGCCGACCGGGAGGTAGTTGATCAGGACGTCGACCTTCCGCTCCTTGAGAATCCCCACCACGTCGGCGGTGGGCCCGGGGGCCTTCTCGATGATCTGGCTGAG
>PMJT01000223.1:13494-13667 GCA_003158495.1 Chloroflexota bacterium
ACGCCGACGATGGCGACGCGGATCTTCTTGCCGCGCGCGGGGACCTTGCCGTTGCCGCTCACGGACGCGGCGTCGCTGTTCACTATGTCGCTCACTTTGCTCCTTGCTCCTCTTTGCGAAGCTGCGTACGAACGTGCCAGGTTCTCTGGACGGCGGTGATGCTGGCCGCGACG
>PMJT01000219.1 GCA_003158495.1 Chloroflexota bacterium
GTCCAGCGCGGCACGGAAGATGTGTTCGAGGCCGCGCCTGTTGTGACCCGGGATGACACCGAGATACGTGATCCCGAGGTCCTCGAAGAGCTGGCCTGGCTGGGCGAAGTTCACGACCATGCGACGGATCCGGCGCGACAGCTTGAGGGCCGGCTTGCCGACGACCGGCAGCGACTCGACCACCTTGTCGTACGCGGTCTTACTCTGCTTCCAGGCGCTCGACAGCTTGAGCGTCGAGAAGTACTGGCTGAATGCCCCCACGGTGGGGCTGATCGACATGGCGTTGTCGTTCAGGATGATCAGTAGTTGTGTCTGACGGTGGCCGATGTCGTTGAGGGCTTCGAGGGAAAGGCCACTGATCAGGGCCGCGTCACCAACGACGACCGCGATGCGCTCCATCGAGTGGCGCATATCGCGGGCAGTGGCCAGACCCTGGGCAATGGAAAGGCCCGTGCCGGCATGCCCACCGTCGAAGACATCGTGCTCGGACTCCTGGCGACGTGGGAATCCGCCCAGGCCGTCCAGCTGCCGAAGCGTCCCGAAACGATTGAACCGCCCCGTCAGCAGCTTGTGCGCGTACGCCTGGTGGCCGGTGTCCCAGACGATCCTGTCACGCGGCGACTCGAGGACGCGATGCAAGGCCAGCGTGACTTCCACCACGCCGAGGGAAGACCCGAGGTGGCCTCCGGTCTTCGCGACGGTCGAGATGATGCATTCGCGGATCTCCGAGGCCAGAGTATCGAGCTGGTCTTCAGAGAGACCGCGCAGGTCGCCTGGGCCCTGCAGGTTCGGCAGGATTGCCAACTTCGCACGCTCCTGGGCGGATCCCCCATCCGCGTTCGTCTGTTCGGGGCGACCCGCCCGGTGGGGCCGGTGGAATGTCTCTCTTGTCTGGCGGGCAGTCTAGCGCTCTCGCCGGGAGGCGCTCGCGCAGACTACAGACGGCTCCAATAGGCGGGCCGTGATTGTCTCACTCCTGGTCGGCGGCATCGACGGCGCCCATCTCGGCCGCCTCGAGAGCCCCGGAGGATCGCTCCAGGAGCTTCTGGACCCGCAACTCGGCTTCGCCCAGCAAGGCCGCGCAGCGCTCGTGGAGCGCCACACCCCGCTCATACAGGGCAATCGATCGCTCCAGCGCCAGGCCGCCCTGCTCGAGTTCCCCCACGGTCCGCTGCAACTCCGCGAGCGCCTCGTCGAACGAAAGGCTGGCGATGTCCGTGGCCTCGACGGCCGGCTGGTCACTCACCGCGGTACTCCTCCCGGCCACTGTTGCCCATCGGTTGCGGATTCTCGTCTGCCGATTCCGGTGCGACGGGCATCGTACCCTCCTCGACCGTTCCCGCCGCGTCTCGCGCCTCGAGCAATCCATCGAGACGTCTGCCGACGAGGATACCAATCCTGATCGATGCCACGAACGCCGCCACGGCCAAGGCAACGAAGACCGCGGCCAATCCAAAGGCGTCGGTCACGGTTTCTTCCCCGCCTGGCCGGCCCCGGGCTCGACTCGCGCGGCGATGTCGCCCCTGGCGACGGTGATCGCCAGCAGTCCTCCGGCCGGAGCTTCCTTGGGGTCGCGGATCACGAGCCCGTCGTCCACGCGCCGGACGATAGCGTAGCCCCGGTCTAAGGTCGCCTGCGGGCCGAGTGCCGCGAGCGCGGCCGAGCTGCGGCCGAGTGCAGTGCGAGCGGCACCGAGGCGGGCATCGACCATGGGCGCCAGGCGGGCATACAGGCGGCCGTCGTGCGCCCGCCGCCTGGCGATGTCGTCGCGCAGGCAGCGAGTAGCCCGGTCCAGCAGGTATCCGGCCCGTTCCCGAGCCTGGGCAAGTTGCGCCGCAGGGCGGAGCCGGTTGAGGGCCCGGCTCTCGGCCGTCAGTTCGGCGTGTGCGGCGGCGAGGTTCGCAATCGCCCTTGCACGACCCCGGCGGGCCAATTCGGCCAGGCCAGAGGCGACTTCGACCCGATCCGGGACGACGAGTTCGGCCGCGGCCGAGGGCGTCGGGGCGCGGACGTCGGCGGCGAAATCCGCCAGCGTAACGTCCACCTCGTGGCCGACGCCGCAGACAACCGGCACGGGATGCGCGACCACCGCTCGGACGACGCGCTCGTCGTTGAACGACCACAGGTCCTCCAGCGACCCGCCGCCGCGGGCCAGGATGACCACGGCCGGCGCATCGTCCGGTCGACCCTCCTCGCGACACGTGCGACCCCACCGGGCGAGGCGATCCAGTGCGGCCACGATGCTCGCGGCCGAACCGTCCCCCTGGACCTGGCACGGGGCGAGGACCAGCCGGGCCAGCGGCCAGCGCCGGCCGATCACGTGGCATATGTCGTGCCACACGGCGCCGGTGGCGCTCGTGGCGACGCCGATCACGGCTGGCCTGAACGGCAGCGATCGCTTGCGGGCCGAGTCGAATAGCCCTTCGGCGGCAAGGCGGGCCTTCAGCGCCTCGAACTTGAGTGCGAGGTCACCGAACCCGGCCGGCTGGATGGCCGTGACGTATAGCTGGTACACGCCCTGGGCCTCGAACAGGTCCACGCGGCCGTGCACAACCACACGCAGCCCCGTGCGCGCCTCGAAGGGTGAGGCCAGCCGGTCGTCGCGAAAGAAGACGCACGAGAGCTGGCTGCGGTCGTCTTTCAGCGTGAAGTAGGCGTGGCCGGCCGAGGAAACGGTGACCCGGCCGACCTCTCCTTCGACCCAGACATCGCGGAGGGCCGGCTCCGAGCGGACGGCGTCGCGAACCGCGCGAGTAACCTCGGTGACGCCCAGGATGCGCAGGGCGAAGCCTGGATTGGGCGCCCCCGGCGCCGTGTACGGCGGGATTGGCGTGCCTGCAGCGACCGGTGAGCCGGCCACGAGGGGCGACCTCAGCGCGACAGGCTGCGCCGGCGCCATCGGTGTCGCCGACTTCGGCGTGCCCGGCGTGGGCACCAGAGAATCGTCGAACGAATCCCAGGCCGGCAGGGCCCAGTCGGGCGGGTCGGTCTTGGCCGGCCGAGCCGCCGAATCGTCCGTGGGCATCTCGGCCCACAGCGGATCGCTTTCCGGCGGCCCCTTGCGACTCACGCACGTCCCTCCACGCTGCCGGCGCCGGCCGCCCGGCAACTACAGTCGCGTCTGGTACTCGCCAGTTCGGGTGTCGACGCGGAGAGTGTCACCTTCGTTGACGAAGATCGGCACCTGGATGACAAGACCCGTTTCGAGCGTGGCAGGCTTGCGGGCGCCGGACTGAGTGTCGCCGGCGAATCCGGGCTCGGTCTCGATGACCTTCAGGTCCACGGTGACCGGAAGTTCGACGCCGATGGTCTCGCCTTCGTAGCTCGTGCGGTCTAGAAGCATGCCGTCCTTGAGATAGTTGACGGCGTCGTCGAGTTGTTGCGCGGAGACGCTGAACTGCTCGTAGCTCTCGGTCTCCATGAAGTGGTAGTCGTCGCCATCCTGGTACATGAACTGGATCTGGCGATGGTCCAGCTGGGCGCGGGGCCACCTGTCGCCCGCCTGGAACGACCGCTCCACTGTGCCGCCCCGCTTCACGTTGCGAAGCTTGATGCGGACCTGGGCCGAGCCTCGCCCGATCTTGAGGTGGTGGTAGTCCAGGATCTGCCACAGGTCGCCATCGAGCTCGATCACGACACCCTTGCGCAGGTCGCTTGTCGAAATCATGGTTTCGGGAGGCTCCTCAGAATATTGGGCGGTGTTGAACCGGCATATTTGAATCGATTGTACAGGGCAGACGACGCCGGTCGATCCGCCTAGCTCAGACGCCGACGACGAGCGCCTGCCGTGGGAAGGCGGTGAGCATCTCGACGAGCGCCTTCGTGGCATCGAATAGCACGAGGTCCTCGATGCGTACGCCCATCTCGCCGTCGAGGTAGATGCCGGGCTCGACGCTGAAGACGGTAGGGCTCGGCAGCGGATCGTCCGACGCCGCGCGGCTCACGGAGGGCAGCTCATGCGTGGCGAGGCCGATGCCGTGGCCGGTGGCATGCCCGAAGTGCTCGCCGTGGCCTGCGACCTCGATGACGGATCGGGCGGCGGCGTCAACCNNCGGGCGCTCGGTCCGCCCACGAACAGGGTCCGAGTCATGTCACTTCGGTAGCCGTCCACCATCGCGCCGAAATCGAACAGGAGAACCTGTCCCAGCACGGCTTCGCGATCCGATGGCGACCCATGCGGCAGTGCGGCGTTGGGGCCTGCAAGGCAGGCAATGCCGAACGCGAGGGCATCGGCGCCGCAGGTGCGCATCTCCCACTCGAGGCTGAGGGCGATGTCGCGTTCGCACTGCCCGGGTTTGATACGGCGCAGGATAGAGGCCAAGGCCCGATCGGCGACGGCGCAAGCCGCCCTGATCCGTTCGATCTCGGCGGGTTCCTTGGTGGCCCGGTCCGTCTCGAGCCAGCCGGCCGCGTCGACCAGTTCGATCGACGGCACAGCGGCCTGGAGCTGATCCCAGAGCTGGTGGCTCACGAAGCCCGACTCTACCGCGACTCGCCGTGCCCCGAGGCTCTCGAGAACCTTCGGCCAGATCGCGGCCAGGTCGTATGTCGTGGGTTCGATCCTTGCCTCGGGTGCCTGGGCTGCGGCCTGCAGTCGATACCGGCTGTCGGCCAGCACGACGACCTCTTCCGCCGCGACGAAGAACTTGCCGGAATGCCCGGCCACGCGGTCCTCGCCGTCCTCGAGCGTGAAACCGGTCAGGTAACGCATGTGCTCCGGCCGAACGCCGAAGTAAGCGTCCACACCATCGGCGGCCAGCCGGGCGCGCAACCGGGCCAGGCGCGCCGGCCGCGCGGAAGCGTCGGCAGCGGCCCATCGGGCTCGATCCGAATCGCTGGGCGGCGCGGGGAAGTCGGCCGGGTGGGGCAGGTTCCGAACGAGGTTGCTCATGTCGCTATGTTAACCCGCGCCACGGCGTCCACGACCGACCTCAGCTACTTGATGTAGCCGTACTTCTTGAGGTTTGCGTTCTGCTCGGCCTGAGTCTTGGCGAAGGCGTGCGTGCCGCTGCCGTCGTTCTTGGCCAGGAAATAGAGGTAGCCGTCGGCGGTGTCCGGCGTCATCGCGGCCACGAGCGAAGCCGCGCCCGGCGAGCAGATCGGCGTCGGCGGCAGGCCGGCGTGGTGGTAGGTGTTGAACAAGGCCAGGTTGCCAGGGAAGACGACCTGGCCCAGAGGGCCGGTCACCTTGATCGGGTCCCAGAACGTGTAGTTGACCCAGGTATCGATCGGGTTGGACTGGAGCCAGACCGAGTCGTTGGCGTAGTTCAGCGTCGGGTCGGCGTCGAGGAGCCCGGTCGGCCACTTCTTGGGGTCCAGACGGTTTGTGTAGACGCCCGCGATGAGGGCGCGATCGTCTTCGACCTTGGCCTCGGTCTCGACGAGGGCCGCGACCTGGACCTTCTGGTAGATCTGATCGGGCGGCAGAAGGAAGAGTTCCGGTGGGGCGTGGCTGGCGAAGGCGTCGAGCAGCATGCCGATCAGCTGATCGGGCGTCGTGTCCGGCGCGATCTCATAGGTCGCAGGGAAGAGGAACCCCTCGAGCGATGCCCCGGCCGGCAGCTTCAACCACGGGTACTGCGAAACGAGGTCCGCAGTGGGATGAGTCGCCAGCTGGTAGAACTGGCTGATGTTCATCGTGAGTGGAGCCGACGGGTCGTCCGGCTGCACTTCCTTCAATTCTAGGAGCGCGACCATCTGCTCGATGCGAAGGCCTTCCCGGAAGGTCAGCTTGACGGTCGGCGCCGCCGGCGGTGGCGCAACAAGTTCCGTGATCATCTGGTCGACCGTCATCGAGCGGGCCAGGACGTGGCGGCCGACCTGGAAGTTCTGGGTGACGCCCCTGATGATGGATTGGAAGACGAAGGCCCGCGCGTCCTTGATGAGCTGCGCCTGGACCAGCTGGTCGGCGATCTCGCCCGGGGTCTCTCCGGCTCCGATCACGAGCACCACGGCCCTCGTGTCTGTCGCGTTGATCGGCTCGGTGAGGCTGGAAGAAAGGGCGCCCCTGACGATGTCCGGCACGAACGGCAGGCTCAGGGCAGTGGGGTTCTCTGCGGCCCAATCCACGACGCCATTGACGACGATCGGGCGAGCGACGAAATAGAGCAGGCTTACGACGATGCCACCGATGACCGCCGCCATGACCCCGAAACGCAACACGCTGCCGGTTCCCCCGGAGCGTGCCTTGTGGTAGTTGCGGCGCGTCTCGGAATGGCTCGGCAGGGCGCCGCGGACGACATCCTCCTCATCCGGCGGGATGTAGTCGCCCCAGCCCTGGTCCAGCACTCGGCGCGCCTGGTCCGGCTTGCCGCGGCTGGATCGGGGCTTGCCGCCGCCCCGAAGGCTCATAACTTGGGCTCGGTCGTGTCGCCGATCATGGCGTCGAAATCATCCTGCAGGATCAGCGCTGCCGCCTCGCGGTCGATGCGGGCCCGGAACGCTTCGCGCTGCGCCGGGCTCGGTGGCCCGCCGGAGCGGCCGCGAGCCATCCCGCCGATACGGCGCTCGGCCCGCTGGCTGGTGAGGCGTTCGTCGCGCAGACGCAGGGGCAGCCCCGTTGCCGAAGCCACAGCCTCGGCCCATTCACGGGTCAGGGCTGCCTGAGTTCCTTCCGAGCCATCCATGTCGAGCGGCAACCCTACCACCATGCTGGCCGCGCCCTGCTCGGCAGCAAGGCGCGCGATCGACGCGGCGTCCTCCGCCACGCTCTTGCTGCGGCCGAGGGTCGCGAACGGCATCGCGGTCCGAGAACCGATGTCGCCGATGGCGATCCCGACGCGCCGCTCACCCAGATCTATGCCGATAACTCGACGCGAGCGCTCGGCGTAGGGATCCCCGGAACCCACCATCAAGTCGGCGTCGGAGTCGCCGCCGGCGTGGCGGTTGGGGTAGCCGTCGGCGTCGGAGGAGCCGTCGGAGTCGGCGTCGGCGTTGCCGCCGGTAGCGATTGGCCGGGACTCGGACTCAGAGATGGTGGCTGGCCGGGGCTGGCCGGTGGCGTGGCTTGCGCCGCCGTCTTCACCGGCGTCCGGACCGGGGTCGGGCGAACCGTGGGCCCGGGTGTCGCACTCCCCGACGGGCTGAACGACGGCGCGACCGACGGATTAACCAGCTGGAAGTCGATCCGGAAGTCGAAGCTCGGCAGCGACGACGACCAGTCCGGTGAGAGCGAGATGTCCACCTTGCCGTACTGGGCCAGGAATGTCCGGGCCTCGTCCAGCGACTTGCCAAGAACCTCCGACCGGAGCTTGTCGGTGTCGATGACGGGCACCTGCGCCGCTTGTACCGTGACGGGCACGACTACCATCGAGCTCTGAACGGCCGTGTCCCCGACCCTGGTCTGGAGCGAACTCTGGACCACCGAGTAGCCGGTCTTGACACTCGCCCTGATCTTCCGCTCCGCCATCGAAACGATCCCGGTCATGTCCGCCATCGTTGCGGCGCCGGTGGCCTGGCAATCCAGCGAGAACGACGCAACTCCCTGGTTCACCAGGCCGGCCGGATCCGGATTGCAGACGGCTACGCCGAGTCGCGCAGTCTCGGGGAAGAGGCTAGATCCCGTCGGGACCGCGGCCGGCGCCGTCAACGCATCCTGGAAACTGGAGTTGAGGCTCGCGAGCAGAGACGCCTCGGCCGCGTCGATGTCGGACTGCTGAACAAATGGCGTGACGGTGTGGGTGCCGCCGATGGTGGCGGCCTTGTTGGTGACTGGATGCTTGCTCACTAGAGGGCCAGTGAGATCCGCTGGCACGTTGACAATTGCACCTGCGGCGACGTTTCCAGCGAGGCCCTTCTTGACCGCTACGACGCCGACGCTGACGGCCCCCGGCGTCAGCGTCGTCCCTGAAAGGCTGGCAACCGGAACGGTGACGGTCGCATTCGTCGTGAAACCGATCCCGGTTGCGGTCGACACGGTTGTTCCTGCGAGTACCGGGACCGCCAGGTAGGTGTTGTAGCTTAGAAGCGTGACAGTGCCGGTGGCCGCCGTGTCGACCGAGGTCTGGCCTGTGGCCGTGAACTCGCCCGATGCGGTGACCGGGAATGCCTTGGTCAGCCCCGGAACCCTCATGGCTACATCGTCGGCGGCGACCAGGCCCGGGTCGACAGTCACGTTGACCGTCGTTGGCCCGAGTGTGTCTTCGCGCAAGGTCAGCAAGACGGTGGCGCTGGGGTAGAAGAAGAAACCCAGCGCGGCAACCAATACGAGGACGAGCACCGCCGCCGCCGCGATGAGCCGCGGCGAGATTAGACCGCCGCTGCCGGCCGGGCGCGTGGGCGCCGGGCCGGTGGCCACTCTCGTTGCCCCGGATCCACTCGGCCGCGACCCCTGTCTCGGGCTCACGGTCATAGCCAGCTCGTCGAGCGCGTCCTTCGTGTCGGCGTGAGCGCCGCCCTGCGCCAGCACGGCCTCCGATCTCTCGTACTCGCCGACCGTCGCGTAGACGGGCAGTTCTGCAGTCCTCGCGACAGACTGGACCGAGGCATCGGCCGTGATGATCGCCAGCCGCTTGTGGCGCTGCCTGGCTTCGCGGGCAAGAAGCCGGAAGTTGATGCGCGAGGTCGCGACGCGCGACCCGCCCGCCAGTACCAGCGCGATCCGGTTGTCCGAGGAGTCCCGTATCCGGGCGGCGGCAGAGGTTACTTCGTCGTCGACGTCAAGGAAGTAGATCGCCATCGGCTACATCTTCATCGCCCGCAGGACTCGGCGCAACGCGATGTCCAGCGGGTCTTCGTTGGTCTGCAATTCGATCGCCTGGTAGGCCAGCCCGAGCGGCGTCACGTCCTGCTGGTCGACCAGCAGCTTCGTGCCGTCCTTGATTCGCACGACCTGGTCCGGCTCCATCACGACGACCTCGGGCGGGCGGCTGAAGGCAAGGCGCTTCCAGAACGCCTCGCTCTTGAGCGTCGAGGAGATCTCGGGCAGATGCGAACCGCCGCCGCAGAGATAGATACGGCTCGGGAGCAGGTCGCCTTCGGCCAACTCGTCCAGCACCAGCTCAACCCCAGCACCCCAGATCGCAACGTCGTCGGCGACGATCCGGGCCACGTCGTCCACGCCTTCCTTGAGCACGCCCTTGGCGTAGTCGAGCT
Source organism: Chloroflexota bacterium (assembly GCA_003158495.1). Lineage (GTDB taxonomy): Bacteria > Chloroflexota > Limnocylindria > Limnocylindrales > CSP1-4 > Fen-1039. The sequence goes on from PMJT01000219.1 coordinate 9,094, forward strand.
TCATCTCCTCCGCTCGCGGGAACGGCAGGTCCATCCTGTCCGCGATCGACTTGGTGAAGGCGCGGCCGCCCAGGGCGAACATGCGCGTCCCCTCGATGCCGCCGTGCCGGACTAGGGCAACATCCGTGGTGCCGCCGCCGATGTCGACGAAGAGGGCGCCGGACTGCTGGACCTGCTCGCTGGCCAGCACCCTGGCCACGGCATACGGTTCGGCCACGATCTCCAGCAGCTCAAGCTCCAGCTGCTGGGCCACGGTCTGTAGCGCGCCGAGGTGGACGAGCGGCGCGAAGGCGTTGAAGACGCTGATCTTGACGTGGCGGCCGCGGAACCCGACCGGGTTCGTAACCGGGTATCCGTCGATCTGGGCGCCGGTAATGGCGGCATGGACCAGGCGGACGTCGACCTGCGGCAGGCCGGTCTCCCACGTTATCGCTCGCTCGGCCTCCCGCAGAGCCGCTCGCTGGACCGTGTCGATCAGCTTCTGCAGCTCCATGTCCGTGATCTGGGAATCGGACCGTTTCCGTTCTTGGGCCTGGGTCGTGGTGAAGCCCTTGACCAGTTCGCCGGCGATGCCGATGACACATTGCGTGGGCCGGAAGCCGGCCATCTCCTCCGCTTCCTGGAGCGCAACCGTGCAGTTGTCGACCACGGCATTGATGTCAGTGACGGTGCCCGACTGCATGTGGGCCAGGCCCTGGCGCTTGCGTCCGACGCCGCGCACAGTACCGAAACCGTTGTCGTCAATCTCNNGCGAGGGCGGATTCTTCCTCGCGGCCCCAGATCCTGCGCCAGAACGCCACGGCCGCTCCCCTATCTGTCGGCTATTTCCCTGCGGTTCCTAGTGTAGCCGCGATCGCGGCCATGGCCGCCGGAACTCCGTCCCGGCGCGTACCCATGCCCTGTGCCATCTCCGGCCGGCCGCCCCCACGACCCTCCATCGATCGCATCGCCACCTTGACGAGCTCACCGGCCGAAATGCCACGCTCGACGAGATCCGGGCTCACGGTGACGAATATCTGCGGAGCGTCGGCGTCGAAAAGGACGGCGATTACACCCGAAACGAGCGCCGCGCGAATCTCCTTGACGAAGCCCTTCCACTGCTCCGACGAGTCGAAACTGCCGGCGTGGGCGACGAGCTTGATGCCGGGCGCAGGTTCGATCGCCCGGGCGGCGAGGTCGGCGCCCTTAGGCAGCCCGCTGCCACCGGTACGAAGCCGGCGTCGGGTCTCCTTGAGCTCTTCCTGGAGAGCCGCCACGCGCTCGGGAACGGCTTGGACGCTGGTGGCGCCTACCNNCCCGCGCCGATGCTGCGATCGGCGGTAATCACGAAGCTGCCGATCTGGCCCGAGGCGGTGCAATGTGTTCCGCCGCACAGTTCCAGTGAGTAGCCCTCGACCCGGACGGTGCGGACGCGCTCGCCGTACTTCTCGTCGAAGAACGCGTCGGCCCCGGCCGCGATGGCTTCGGCCATGCCCTGGACCTTGGTGGTCACGGGGTGGTTCTCGCGGACAATACGTCTGACCTCGTCCTCGATGGCGCGCTTCTCATCCGTGCTGAGCGGCCGATCCAGCGGGTAGTCGAAGCGGAGGTAGTCCGGCGCCACGAGCGAGCCGGCTTGGTGCGCCTCCGGCCCGACGACGTTGCGCAGGGCGCGGTGGAGCAGGTGAGTCGCGGTGTGGTTGCGCATCGTCCGGGCCCGCCGCTCGGCATCGACACGGGCAGTGACCGTTTCGCCGACACGGATCCGGCCGTGGAGCTTGCCCCGATGGACGAAGAGGCCCGCGATGGGCTTCTGCGTATCCTCGACCTTGAAGATGGCGCTGCCGCCACCCGCCTCGACCAGTTCGCCGTGGTCGCCGACCTGGCCGCCGCCCTCGCCGTAGAACGGAGTGGCGTCGAGCACCACCTCCGCCGCGCCCAGGCCGGTCAGCTCCTGGTACTCCATGCCGTCGCGCACGATGGCGACGACCCGAGCGGTGGCTTCGATGCTTTCGTACCCGAGGAAGCGGGTCTCTCCGGAGCGACGCTGGATGGCCTGGTACAGGTCGCCGAGCTCGGCGTGGCGGGCCAGATCGGCCCTGGTGCCCTTGCGGCTG
>PMJT01000250.1 GCA_003158495.1 Chloroflexota bacterium
ACCACCGCCGTCGGCTCCCAGTGGATCTGCCGGCCGGCCTCCAGGACCATGGCCGCGACCGCGAGTGGCACCACGGCTATCAGGAGCTGCCATGGCATGAGATCCAGCGGCGAACTCCGCCACTCGTGGCGGCGCAGGTGGATCGTGGTGGCGGCCCACAGGAAGGCGCTCAGGATGAGCCCCGCGGCCCCAAGTAGCTCGCCCGTGGATTCCCAATCGATCGCTCCAGGGTTGAGCAGAACGGCGATTCCAACCAGGCCGACGCACAGCCCGGCCAACTGCCGCGCCCCGCCTCCGGCCCGCAGGGCCGGCAGCTGGATCAGGGCAACCCAGAGCGGCATCGTATAAACCAAGATGGCAGACCGACCAGCTGAGACCAGCGGCAGGGCCAGGTTCATCAGCGCGATACCGGCCGCCATCTGGCCGATGCCCACGGAGACGACGATTGGTAGGTCGTGGCGACTCGGAAGTCGCAGGCCGCGCCGAAGGAGGAGCACGGCCACGATCACGACCAGCCCGGTCGCAACCCGCAGAGTGCCGTAGGTGAACGGGGGCAGATCCCGCAGACCGATCTTCGCAATCGGCCAGTTCAGGCCCCATACCAGCGCCAGGCAGGCCAGCAGGAGATAGGGGCGCAACGCCGCGCCTCGAGCCGAATTCATCGCGACAACGAGAGGTAACGCTCGACTGCTAGGGGCATCCCCGGACGGAGGACCGGGACGGTGGTGCTGATGTCGACCTGGGCGCAATAGGGAACGTCTTCGTGGGTCCCAAGCCTCGCCAGCAACCGGCCCGCCACCGAGTTCTGGAGTGGCGTCTCCAGGTCGGGATAGCTGGAGCGCAGCTGCACTACCGCGACCGCGGCCTCGCAGAGGTTCGGCTCCCCGCCCTGGGCTGCGATCACCTCCACGATGCGCTGGACTATTACGCCCGCGGCGACGGCATCATCGAGAGCGAATACGCCCAGGGTGCCGGCGCAGACGATCCCGATCCTCGCGTTCATGGATCGTGCCAGCTCCACGGCAACCTCGGCGCAGGAGCGGGCGTTCAACAGGCAACCCACGAGGGTTGCCGGCGCGTCTTTGACCCAGCCGAGGACTTTGGTCCCGTTCGAGGTTGAGAGGATCACGACGCGGTCTCGAACATCGGCTCGCGAGATGGCCGCCGGAGAGTTGTCGAAATCGAAGCCGCGCGGAGCGGAGCCGCCGCGTTCTCCGGCAAGCAAACCGTCGTGCAGTCGGGCGAGGCGCCGCGCCGCTTCCAGGCCGGCGGTTACGTACAGACGCGAGCAGCCCCGATCGAGGATGGTCGTGATCGTCGAACTCGCCCGCAACTCGTCGATGACGATGCTGACCGTGTTGCTCCAGCCGCGCGCTACCTGTGGCACGAGGGCTACGTCGATCTCCATTCGCCTGAGCCTCCGTCTCGATGAGCGCTCCGGCAAGCCCATCCGTCTCGGGGCCGAAGGCCGGAATTGGGCGGCGGGGCGCCAGCACTCCTGGGCCCCGCCGCCACGTGGTTGACCGTATTGCGCCCTGACGCTGTTACGCCCCGGCGAGCTTGAGTTGCTTGAACTCCTGGACCTGGCCTCGGATCGCGCGCTCCGTCGGGAGGCGCTCGATGCTCGATGCCCCGAAGAAGCCCTGGACGCCAGGCATGCGCGCGAGCGCGGCCCCGACATTCTCGGGCTCGTCGAACGGGCCGCCGTGGCAGATGACGAGGATATCCTTCCGGACCGATCGCCCTGCCTCGGCGACTGTCATGACCTTGTCGATCGCCTGGTCGAGCGTCAGGGCAACCCCGGCGCCGATGCTCCCGGCGGTTGTAAGTCCGACATGGGCCACCAGTTGGTCGGCACCTGCCTTCGCCATTGCCCTGGCGTCGTCGGCGTTGAAGACATAGGGCGACGTGAACAGGTCGATCTCGTGGGCAATCCGGATCGCCTCGATCTCCTTGTCGTAGCCCATGCCGGTCGCTTCGAGGTTGGCTCGGAAGCTTCCGTCGATGAGCCCGACCGTCGGGAAGTTCTGGACGCCGTCGAAGCCCATTTCCTTGAGTTGCCGCAGGAATACCGGCATCAGTCGGAACGGGTCGGTGCCGTTGATGCCGGCCAGGACCGGGACATCCTTGACGACCGGCAGAACCTCTGAGGCCATTTCGACGACGATCCCGTTGGCATCGCCGTAAGCGAGCAGACCGGCGAGGGATCCCCGGCCCGCCATCCGGTACCGGCCTGAGTTATAGATGATGATCAGGTCGCAGCCGCCGGCCTCTGCCATCTTGGCCGAGATGCCGGTGCCCGCACCGCAGCCGACGATCGGCCTGCCAGAAGCGGCCTGCGCAGTGAGTCTTCGCAGGACTTCGGCCCGCGGGATGAATGGCATGATCCTTCCTCCTTCGAGGCTCGCGTGGTATTGCCGGGTCTATTTCTTGAGCATCGCCTGCAGGCGATCGACCATCGCATCGGCGAAGGCCGGGTCGTTGATTGCCATGTCCAGTTCCACCAGCTCGACCTTCGAGCGATCGAGGTGGGCGCGAATGGCGCCGAACAGGGCGGCATCCGCAACCGGGTCGTGGAACGGCATGCCCTCGACGTCGATGGCGCTCACGCCCTTGAGGGGCACGAACAGGGCGGTGGGACCGGTCGTCTTGTTGAGCTTCTCGGCGATGATCTCGCCGAGTTTCGCGCACTCCTCGGGCGTGGTGCGGACGAGCGTGACCTGCGGGTTGTGGACGTAGATATTCCGCTTCTCGAACTTCGCAGGCAGGGTGTCTCTGGGACCGAAGTTGACCATGTCGAGCGCGCCGAGAGAGACGACCTGCGGGATGCCCTTCTTGCCGGCGGCGTCCAGCCGTTCCGGTCCGGCCGACAGAACCCCGCCGACCAGTTCGTCGCACCACTCCGTCGTGGTGGCATCCACCACTCCGTCAAATACGCCGTCCGAGATCAGCGCCTCGAACGAGCGGCCGCCGCTGCCGACGGCGTGGAAGACGAGCATCTCGTAGCCGTCTGCTTCCATGCGCTCTCGAACCCGGTCGACGCACGGCGTCGTGACGCCGAACATCGTGGCCCCGATGAGAGGCTTCTCGTCGGCCTTCGGCATCGTCTGCTCGACCATGCCCGCTATGGCCCCGGCGGCGTTCGCGAAAATGCGGCGGGACAGGCGGTTGAGCCCGGACACGTCGACGACGGAGTACATCATCGTGATGTCCTTGACGCCAACGTACGGGCCCACGTCGCCCGAGGCCATGGTGGACACGATGATCTTGGGCATCCCTACCGGCAGCGCCTGCATGACAGTGCTTCCGATGGAAGTTCCACCGGAACCGCCCATGCTGATGACTCCGTCGACCTTGCCCTCGGCGGCGAGCTTGACAGCAAGCGCCCGCGCCCCGCGACCCATGATGTCGATGGCGTGGCCGCGATCGCGCTTCTCGCGCAGG
>PMJT01000151.1 GCA_003158495.1 Chloroflexota bacterium
CCACATCCGCTTGAGTTCGGCCGGTGCTCCTTCGCGGAACTTGATCTCGCCACAGCCGACGGGCCGGCCTTCCAGGCGGGCGAGGATCAGTGCCCCGGCTGGTGGAGTCAGCTCGGCTGCATCGGCTGAGATGCTGAGCGCCGGATTGAAGCCGCCCTCGAAGCGCGTGTTGAGTTCGGAGAAGTACTGGGCGATACACCAGCGAGCGTCTTGCGACGTCGGGTCTTCGACGGCGATCCGAACCATGGTTGCGCGCAGGAGCCGTTCCACGTCGCGCATGGCCGCGACGAGCCTGTCGCGGTGGCCGTCGCCGAGCGGCTCCAGGATGCCCGACGCCACTTCGTCCGAGAGCCGGTCCAGCTGCTCCCGCTCCGCACGACCTTTGGGCGTCAGCTCGACGCGCCGAACGCGTCGGTCTACCGGGCTCGCTCCGACGCTCACGAGGCCCTGCCGCTCGAGCGACCGGAGGACGCGGCTGGTGTATCCGGAGTCAAGGGCGAGTCGGGCCCGGAGCTCCCGAATTTCGGCTCCCTCCGGCCCGATCTCCCAGAGCGTCCTGGACTCGCCCATCGGCCTGCCGCGTCCGAGAAACCGATCCTGCAGCGCACCGATCCGCTCGGCCACCGTCCGGTTGAAGCTACGAACCTGCCCGATGGAATGAGCGTCCATATCTCTGACTATGGTCAGAGATAGCGGTAGCGTCTAGGTCTGCCCTGGCCGGTGCAACGCCTTCGCGGCTGAGCAGCCGAACTCCCGATCAACGAACCAGCGGGCTTCTTCCCGATGCTCGCCCGAGCGGCAACCACGAGGCGCGTACCAGGCCACGGTTCACCCGATAGCCCAGGCGCGCGTGGAGTGTGGCTCATCGGACCAAGTCCGCACCACCTTCGCGATCACACCAGTGCCCTCGCTTGCATGGTAGGTGAGTACTCACTAAACTCCAGCCGACACAAGCCAGCCGGAGGCCGAAATTGGCGGACGCAGGAACCAGGACCGGGGCCGAGACACGGAGACGGCTGCTCGGGGCCGCAGCCACGGCCTTCGCCCATAGCGGCTATCACGGCACCGCAACCGCCGAGATCGCCGCGGCAGCGGGAGTCTCTGAGCCGACGCTGTTCAAACACTTCGGGTCGAAACAAGCACTGCTCGTTGCGGCGCTCCAACAGACGGCAGGCGACCTGATGATGGTGCTCGACGCGCCGCCCGACCCGGGGGCGGACCCTTTCGAAACGTTCGTGTCACGGACTCGCGGGCTGCTTGCCGACCCGAAGCTCGCGCAGTTGAGCCGGCTTCGCAACTTCGCCCTGGCGTTGACGGATGAGGCGAACCTCGCCGGTCTGGGCTCCGAGCTGGACCGGTTCCTCAATCAAATCGCCGGCGCCATTGCCTTGGGCCAGAAGACCGGCGCCGTCCGGAAGGACGTGGCGCCGGCCGACGTATCCGAGCTGGTCCTGGCGCTGTCGCTCCTCTTCGGCTTCCGCTCGGCGCTGGAAGGCGACGCGCCGGCGGCCGACCGCCTCACGTCCGTCGTCGACTCACTCCTCGCCATGCTCCGCGCTCCAGAGAGGTCCTGAGGTGAACGACAGCAACAGAAGCTGGTGGATCCTGGGGGCAATGGTGTTCGCCCTCTTCATGGTCATGTTGGACATGACGGTGATAACGGTCGCCCTGCCTTCGATCCAGCGAAGCCTCAATACCGACGAGCAAAGCCTCGAATGGACCGTCAACGCGTTCTCGCTCGCGCTGGCCTCGCTCACCATGCTCGGCGGCAAGTTGGGCGATCGGTTCGGAAGGAAGCGGCTCTTCCTGATCGGCCTCGCCATCTTCACGCTCAGCTCCGCGGCATGTGCGCTCTCGCAAACGGACACACAGCTCATCGCAAGCCGCGCGGTCCAGGGCGCAGGCGGCGCGCTGATGGGCCCGCTGTCCCTTTCGATCATCGTCGCTGCCTTCCCCAAGCATCGGCTTCCGATGGCACTCGGCATCTGGGCCGGAGCTTCGGCGTTCGGCCTGGCGGTCGGCCCGCTGATCGGCGGCGTCCTGGTCGATCAGGCGGGCTGGGCGAGCGTCTTCTGGATCAACGTTCCGATCGGCGTCGCCGGCATTCTCGTCGGTCTTCTCGTCGTGCCCGAGTCCGGCGACCCGACGACGCGGACACTCGACGTCCCCGGGGCCGCGCTGGCTACGGCCGGCCTGTTCGCCTTCGTGTGGGGTCTGATCGACACGAACTCGAACGACTGGACATCGGCTGATGTCATGCTGCGGCTCGGCGTTGGCGCGGCCCTGATCGCGGCCTTCGTTGTTCGTGAGGCGCTTGCGCGCGATCCGATGCTGCCGCTCGGCTTCTTCCGAAGCGTTCGCTTCAGTACCGCGAACGCGGTAATGCTCGCTCTCGGCTTCGTGCTCCTGGGTTCGATCTACTACCTCACGCTCTTCTTGCAGAACGTCCAGGGCTACTCGGCGATCGACACCGGCATACGGTCACTGCCGCTCACGCTGATGATCGTGCTGGTGGCGCCGTTCGCGGGCCGGTTCAGCAGTCGGTTCGGGCCGCGCCTGTTCGTCGTCGTGGGTCTGCTGCTCGCCGGACTCTCGATGTGGGGGCTGTCCGGGCTCGTGCAGAACTCGCCGTACGCCGACATATGGCCGTGGCTTGTCGTCTTCGGAGTGGGCGCGGCAATGTCCATGCCCGTCCTGGCCGCGACGATCGTCTCGAGTGCGGATGACGCCAAGTCGGGAGTCGCGTCGGGCGTTCTCAATACTTCTCGACAGCTGGGAACCGCGCTCGGGGTAGCGGTCCTCGGTTCGATCGCCTCGACGATAGCCCGCAACGATTGGTCGAGCTTCGCGTCGACTCTGCCGCCAGCCATCCAGGCGAAGGCACAGGCCCTTGAACCACTCGTCGTCGTCGGCCAGGGCGCAACGACCGGCTCGCTTGCCGGCAAAGCGCTGGGGCCGGCCGCCGGCCAGATTGCGGCGAGCCACGCCTTCGACGCCTTCTGCCACGGCATGCAGCAGGCGTTCCTGGCCGCCCTGGCGGTCGCCGTCGTCGCGGCGGTGCTCGCAGCGATTGGGCTGGTTCCGGCTCGGCGGCCGGCACGCGCGGCCGTGGTTGATCCCGGCCTCGGCTAGGGCGCATCGGGCAGGCCGATCAAGCGTGCAAGGTGCCAGCCGGCGCGCTCGCTATGGCTCCTACGCTCCCGAGGTGTGGGGACGGGCTTGAGCCAGCAGCCGCACTGACCCATCGTTCTCGGCCAACGAGTTCGCACGAGAGGGCCAGTGAGACATTCAGGTCGGGAGTTGCCGTCTGACTCCTCTCGCCCCGACCAATTCTGCGAGACACGTTCGAGCCGGACCTTAGCGGTCCGGCTCTCTTGTTGCCGGGCGAGAAGCCCGGTCCAGCCATCGGCGAGCCGCGGCAGGTGGCAGTGGCGCCGCGACGCCTCCTCGACCCGTGGGATCANNTGAAGACCCGCCCGCTCGCGACGCGGCTGTGCGAAGGCGGCCACGTGCTCGTGAACGGGTTGCCGGCGAAGCCGGCGACCAAGGTTCGCACAGGTGATCGGGTGGAGGCCCTCATCGCGGATCGCGAGCGCGTCATCGAGGTCGTGCGGCCGATCGAGTCGCGGGTCGGGGCCCCCGCCGCCGCGACCTGCTACGTGGACCACAGCCCGCCGATCGTGACGAGGGCCGAGCCTGGGATGATGCGCATCCGCGGGGAGGGCCGGCCCGGCAAACGTCTCCGGCGCGAGCTCGAGCGCCTGCGCCGGGCCGCCGACGCCTGAGCCCGAGGTTGGGAGGGTGCCAGCTCCACCGGGCTCCGAGCGGGTGTCAGGCGATTTCGCTCGTTGCCGTCTTCAGTTCATGTAGTGCCTGGCGGGCAAGCTCGGCGAACTCCTGGTGGTTGGCAGGATCGACCCATCTGGCGTAGGCGGTCCTGAAGGCGAGACCCCCGAGCTCTGCGGCGAGGCTCGCGGTGGGGTCTGTCACGCCACGCTCGCGCAGGGCGCCGACCATGGCCGCGGCTAGCGAGGCGCGCTTGAGCATCTCGCGTTCCTGAAGTTCGGTGTTGCCCGCGATGATGGCCTGGCGCTGCCGCGCCAGCTCGCGCCTCTCCGGCGGAAACACCGCCGAGGCCGCCTCCAGGGCCGCGCCGATCGCGTCGATCGCTGTTGCGGAGGCTGGGGCGCCGACGATAGCCCCGACGAACAGCTTGTACAGCGCCTCCTGGCCGGAGAACAGGACTTCGCGCTTATCTGCGAAATGCCGGAAGAACGTCCGCTTCGTCAGCCCGGCCCGCTCGGTGATCTCGGCGACGGTCGCGCGCTCGTATCCCCTCTCTAGGAGCAGCTCGAGCGCGGCCTGCTCCAGCCGTTCGCGCGCGTTCGCCTTCCACCGTCCCATGGGGCAATCCTACATGATGACACCGGGTGGCGTCACGTGCTATGGTGACGACACCAAGTGTCATCACGCCTTCCGGCCGCGACTCGGCGTCGGGGAGGCGGATCCATCAAGGAGAATCCTCATGCGTATCTTCGTCACCGGCGCGTCCGGTTTCATCGGCTCCGCCGTCATGCCCGAGTTGCTCGGTGGAGGGCACGAGGTCGTGGGACTGGCCCGCTCTGATGCATCGGCCGAGGCCCTGAGATCGCTCTGGGCCGACGTGCTACGCGGTAGCCTCGACGACCTCGATGTCCTTCGGGATGGCGCCAGTCAGGCGGACGGCGTCATCCATCTGGCGTTCAACCACGACTTCACGCAGTTCGCCGCGGCGGCGCAGACCGACCTCCGCGCCATTGAGTCGATCGGCCGGGCGTTGGAAGGAACCGGCAAGCCTCTCGTCATCGCATCCGGCCTGGTGGGCCTTGCCCCCGGACAGGTTGTCACCGAAGACCACCCGTTCCCGTCGGGTGCGAACTCCCCCATGGGCCCTCGCGCACTTGGGGCGCACGCGGCGCTCGGCCTCGCGGAGCGCCGCGTGCGCTCGAGCGTCGTCCGGCTGGCGATGTCGGTGCACGACGACATCAAGCGCGGCTTCGTGGGCACGCTCATCGATATCGCCCGCCAGAAGGGCGTCGCCGGATATGTCGGGGACGGCTCGAACCGCTGGCCGGCTGTGCACCGTCTCGATGCCGCGCGCCTCTTCCGCCTCGCCCTCGAGAGCGCCCCAGCCGGCTCGATCTGGCACGGCGTCGGCGACGAGGGCGTGCCACTCAAGGAGATCGCCGAAAACATCGGGCGCCATTTGAACGTGCCCGTAGCGTCGATCCCCGCCGAAGATGCCGCCGCACACTTCGGCTGGTTGGCGCTCTTGATCGGAGCCGACGCTCCGGCCTCCAGCGCGCGCACACAGGAACTGCTGGGCTGGACGCCGACGCATCGCGGCCTGATCGCCGACCTCGAGCAGGGCCGCTTCTTCATCGAGACGGAAGGGAAGAACTGATGCGTGTATTCGCCACCGGGGTTCATCGGGTCGGCGGTTGTCCGGGAACTGCTCGATACAGGGCACGACGTGGTCGGGCTGGCCCGCTCCGACGCCTCCGCACAGTCTCTCCTGGCCGCGGGTGCCCAGGTTCAACGCGGTGACCTAGAGGACCTAGGTTGAACAGTCCCCGCTCGGCTTCCGCTTGCGCTTCGATCGGCTCACCGCTGGGCGAGCGTGGCCAAGAACTCGGCCGGGGTCACGACCGGCACGACGTCCCGCAGAACCAGCAAGTGGGAGTCGCCCGANNGTCGTGGATGGTCCCCTCGTGGGCGATAAGCTCGACATACGCGACTGCTTCGCCCACGGTGACATAGGGACGGAACTTGGCGCGTCCCAGCACATCGCCAAGCTCCGCCAGCAGCATCAGCGATACGACCGGCTCGAAGGCGCCCGCGCGTAACTCGAGCAGGAGCGCGGCGCTTGGACCGCTCTGAAGGTCCCGGATCGGAGCCTCCGAGACCCGGCGTGGCGAAGACCACCCCCTAGCTGATCGTCCGAAGACTCGGCCAGATCGTGACCCAGGGGGCGCGCAGGCCGGTACAAACAGTCACGGCGGTTCCCTGCTCTCCGTTCGGGATGCCGAGCCCATTGTCGATGTGGGCAACGTCGTGGCAGCCGACGAAGAATCGGGTCGGGTCGGCGGGTCTCCAGTCGCCCACGTGCACGACGACCGTCAGGTCGGCCGGCGGCGGCCCCCACGACCAGAACGAGTTGTGGCCGGAGTAGACAGGGGGCAGATCGGTCCCGAGCAAGATGAGCGGGCTCGCCTCGCTGTAGTCGTTGGTCAGGATCACCGCGTGCGCTCGCTCGTCCGCAGGTAGCGCCGCGACAACGCCCTCTACCGTGGCGACGTACTGCGGCCAGCCGACGGTGTTCGCAACGTCGGGGACGGTGGCAGGAAGGGTCGACTTGGCATACGTCGCGAGCGGGAGTATCGGCAAGGTCAAGTACACGATGAGGGCACCCGAGAGGACGGCGGCGGTCGTGAAGGTGACGCCCTTCACGCGCATGTGGCCGCGAGCCAGCCAGCGGTCGAGGAGGATTGCCCCGGCCGCCATGAAGGCCGGCACGCTGCCGATCGCGTAGTAGGCCTTTCCGCCGCTGATGACGACCAGGCCGAGTCCCACCAGGGCGGCGATCCCGATGGGACGCCAAGGCTCGGCCGCCTTGGACCTCAGGACCCAGATAAGACCCGCCGCGGTCACCGGGAACAGGAACGGGCCGGTGAACAGCCATAGCAACGGAACGATCTGGCCGCGGTTGTCGCCGGCGTATTGCGAGATGGCCCGGGCCATGGTGAGTTGCGGCCAGCCGTTGGCCGCCTGCCAGACGAGGTTCGGCAGCCACAGCAGGAACGCGATCCCGATGGCGGCCCACGCCCACGGCGAGCGAACGACATCCCACCGCCGCGCCACGACGAGGCCAACGGCCAACCCTGCGGCGAGGAACAGGAGTGTGTCCTTGTTCTCCAGACCGATCCCCGCCGTGACGCCAACGACCAGCCAGAGACGCCGGTCGCCGCCGGCGAGCAGCTTCACCACCAGCCACAGGATGATCGCCCAGGCGAGCAGGTCCGGCTCCGTCGTGGTGTCGAGATGGCCGCCGGCGAGATAGCCGGAGATCGCCGCCGTGATCGCCGCGAGTGTCTGCGCCCGGCGCGTACCGCCGAGGTCGCGCACCATCAGCGCGATCAGGACCACGATGAGCCCCATCTCGAGTGCGGGCAGGATCCGCACGGCCGTCGGCGAGACCCCCAGGAGGGCGACCGACGCGGCGGACAGGAGCGGCGTCAGCGGCGGTTGGTCGACGTAGCCGAAGGCGGGATGCTGGCCGGCGACGACGAAGTACATCTCGTCGCCGTGGAAGCCATAGGAACCCGCAAGCACAAGGAGCCCGGCGACCATCAGGCCTGCGATCAGAAGCACCGGCCAGGGGACGGCGATCGAGTCAAGACGGCGGTTGGATCGGCTGGCCGAGCTTTTCATTGTCAGACGGCCACGCGGCGGATCGTGGCGTATCCGCCGACGAGGAGAGCGGCCGTGGCGGCGGCGAGAACCCCGGTCAGTCCAAGGGCGGTGAGGTCGGTGAAGAACCGGCCGATATTGGGCCAGGCAGCGAAGCGATCCGCCGTGAGTCCAACCGCAAGGAGCGCGAGGATCTGGGCCACCAGGAAGACCCTCCTGCCCATCCGTCGCCAGCGCAGGTAGACGAGCCCCCACCACAAGCCGTAGACGAACGCGAGCGTCAGAGCCACAAACGACGTCAGCCAGGTGAGGAACCATGGCCCGTCGAGGACGTACTCCACCCGGAAGAAGAACATGCCGAGGCCCCAGCCGCCGGTCGCCCGTTCAATCTCCTGGAGCCCGGCGAGCAGCAACCCGTCGAGCGCAGTCAAGGTAAGCGCGAGCAGGACCGTCCCGAGGTAATAGGAGCGCCGGCTCAAGCCCAGCGCTAGCCCGAACGGCAGCGACCGAGCGACGGTGCTCACACCGACAATGAAGAAGACCGCGTAGATCGACACCAGGCCAGTGAGCCGAGCGTCGTGCATGCCGAGCATGGTGATCACTGCCAATTGAGCCGCGAACAGGAGCGCCAGGGCGGCCCAGGGGAGCGTGACGTAGTTGAAGCGCTGGACCATCTGGTAGCGCGCAACCTTGATCCAGGTACTCATGCCAGGGTCCCTCCACGCGTCTCGTCTGTGGACTGTGCCGCGGGCCCGCCTGCCGCGTGGACTATCAGCTGCTGCAGCGAAACGGGCTCCAGGCTGAGGCGTTGCGCCCGGGCGCTGGCGCGATCGGCCTCGTCGAGTTGCGCGGCCAATACCACCGAGGTCTGCGAAACGATGGAGCGGCGATCCCAGGTCGGGCGGCCGGCGACGAACCGCTCGACGGCCAAGGTGGAGCCGCTAACTCTGGCCGCGCTGCCTCGGATTTCGTCGGCGGCGGCGGCGAGCATGATGCGACCGTGGTCTAGAAGCACCACCCGCTCCAGAAGGTCGGCGACCTCGTCGATCAGATGCGTCGAGAGAACGACCGTCCGGGGATGCTCAGTGTAGTCGGCGAGCAACCGGTCGTTGAAGCTCTGGCGGGCCTCCGAATCCAGCCCCGCGTAGGGCTCGTCGAAGAGCGTGACCTCGGCCCGTGCCGCGAGGCCGATCACGTTGCCGAGCGCGGTCCGCATCCCCCGCGACAGGGCCCCGACGGACCGGGTGGCCGGGAGTTCGCTCTCGGCGACGAGCGTCGCGGCGAGCTCGGCGCTCCAGTTCGGGTAGAACCAGGACGCCAGCCGGAGGGCGTCGCGGACTTTGACATCGGGGAAGACCTGGTCTTCGCGCACGAGCACGATCCGGCGCAGGATCGCGTCGTTCTCAACTGGGCTGGCGCCGAGGACCCGAACGCGGCCCGCAGTCGCGAATTCCTGCGCCGCGACGATGCGCATGAGCGTCGTCTTGCCGGCGCCGTTGCGACCCAGGAGCCCCGTGATGGCCGCGTCTTCGATGTCCAGGCTAATGTCGTCGAGGGCGAGCTGGTCCCGGTAACGGCGGGTCAGACCGGAGAGCGAAACGGTCGGAGTCATGGCTTGCTGCCTTCCCGGGTCTGGCCCAGTTTTCCGATCAGCGCCACCAGGGCGTCCGCGTCGATCCCGAGCCGGCCCGCCTCGGCGACCATCGGCTCGATGTAGCGTTCGCTGAAGCGCTGGCGGCGACCCTCGAGCAGGCGTTCGCGGGCGCCGGCTGCGACGAACATCCCAACGCCGCGGTGCTTCTCGAGCAGCCCGTCGTCGATCAACACGTTGATGCCCTTGGCCGCGGTGGCCGGATTGATCCGATAGAAGGCCGCGAGTTCATTGGTCGAGGGCACCCGCGCCCCCTCGGCGAGAGCCCCCTCGGCGATGTCGTCGGCGAGGCGCTCGGCGATCTGGGAGAAGATCGGCGCGCCGTCATCGAGCACGGTCAGCTCCCTGAACTGTAGGAGGGCGGCCTGTTTGCTGGTTCATTACTTGAGTAATGTACCAATGCAGTATGGCGACGTCAAGCCTCGGTTGAGCGGGTCCCAATCTGCGAGCCAGGTTGAACTGTTCCACGAAGCCGTCCAATCGCCGCGCCATGTCGGCCAGGGCCGCGGCCGGATCCACGACGTACTGAATCTGTGCCGACATCTCTTGCGATGCCGCCGAGACCTGTTCGGCCCCGGCCGAGTTCTCTTCGATGATCGCGGCAATCGACTGTGTTGACTCGGACGCGGCCACAGACCGGATCGAGTCGCGGCTTGGAACTATTGACCAAATACGGCATTTGGTCATAATGGCCGGGTGACAGCATCGACCGACCGGCTTCACGATCCTCGAGATCGAACGGCGCGTGCCTCGCGAATCCTCGACTCGGCGGCGGAGCTGTTGCTGCGGTACGGATACCGGCGTCTGACCATCGAGGACGTCGCCGAACGAGCCGGCATCGGCAAGGGGACCGTATACCTCCATTGGAAGAGCCGCGAGGAGCTGTTCCGGGCCGTGTTCGAACGGGAGGTGGCGGGCGCAATCGAGGAGCTCGTTGCCGTCCTACGCCAGGACGAGCATGCGTGGAGGCTGCACAGACTCGTTCGCTTCTATTTCCTCGCTATCGTCAGCCGTCCGCTGCTTCGCGCCGAATTCCTGTCCGATCCCGAACTGCTCGGCAAGCTCACCCGCCCGGAGAACAGCATTTCTGGACATCGCCACGCCTTGGCGTCGAGCGTCTACTTCGAGCTCCTCTCCGAGCGCGGCATTCTTCGCGGCGAGCTGAGCCCGGCTGCGATCGCCTACGCATCCCTCGCCACCCTGGAGGGCTTCGTCCGAGCCGAGGCGGGTGCTGACGGCAGGTCCATACCCACGGTCGAGGAGCGGGCTGACCTGCTCGCGCAAACGCTCGAGAGAGCGTTCGAGACGGGACTGGAGTTGCCGGCCGAGACCGAGCGGCTGGTTGCCAGCCAGGTCGTCGCCGTGTTCGCCAGCCTTGGAGCCCCGCCGGCGCCGACTGAAAGGAGCATCCGGACATGACTACAGAACGCCGACGCGACCGCGTTCGAAGCTTGTCCAATCGCCTCTTCCTGGCGATCTCGGGGAGGAGATGGCGGGCCTACTCGATCGTCAAGCATGTCGGTCGGACCTCCGGCCGCGAGTACTCCAATCCGGTCTCGGCGTATCCACTCGGCGACGGCTTCGTGATCCCCATCCTCTACGGCACCGAGTCGCAGTGGGTCCGCAACGTCCTTGCGACGGGGCGCCTTACGGTCCGAACCAGGGGACGCGACTACCCACTCAGTCGCCCGTCGATCATCTCTCAGTCGGAGGCAATCGACGCCTTCCCCGCGCCGATGCGGCGCCACTATCGCTCGGCGGACATTCACGACTTCCTCTGGGCGCACCAAGCAGCTGAATAGATCGCGCTGCGGGCCGTTCGCCTGTCTCAGAGGTAGCCGCAAGAGCGATTTGAGGTGCCGCGCAACCGTTGGGAACCACAAGGAGGTGAACATGGCTCCCGAGCCTATTGACACAGCGATCCCAACCGAGACGATCTATGAGCATGCGGGCGGCGACACCGGCCACCACGATCGTGAGCACCTTCTACGACTCCATCTTCGAGGATCCGCTTCTCCAGCCCGTCTTCGGTCACCCGGTTGCCACCCACGTGGATCACTTGACTGCGTTCCTGGCCGAGGAGTTTGGCGGGCCCGCGCGATACACCAACAAGCTGGGCGGGTTTCCCAAAACAGTGGCCGTTCATCGTGGTCGCAAGATCACCGAGCCACAGCGCCAGCGATTCGTGGAGCGGTTCATGGCTGCCGTTGATCAGGCCGGGTTTGCCGACGATGTGCCCTTCAGGAAGACGGTGAAGTCCGCCATCGAGTTCGGCACGCGGATCGCGATCGTCAACTCCAACGCGACCACCGAGGACGAACTCCATCCCCAACGCGTCATTCCGCACTGGCGCTGGTAGATAGGGCATAGAAATGGGCAGCCAATCGATCTTCGCAACCGGCCTCGACAGTCCGCGCGGACTGGCCTTCGGCCGGTGCTCCGCCTGCTCGCCCTGGGCGTCGGGACGCAAGGAGTCGCGCCGAAGGCCTGCCGTCATCCGGGCTAGACGGCGGGGGCGTCGAGCGACTCAAAGGCCTGGCGGACCGTCGCCAGGCGGGCCTCGTCCCAGACGACTGCCGGATCGGGCTCGATGAAGGTCATCGCGATGCTCGCCAGGCCGAGAGCGGTCAGCGACCAATCCGCCATGTTCGCGGCGCCGAACGGCCGGGCCCGGATCGGGCGGGTCGCGATGTCCGGCGTGGCGAGAGCCATGATCACCAGGCCCCGCAGGTCGGCGCTTGCCAGGCTGGCGAACGTCTCGAACGTGGAGTCGAGCTCGGGCCGGAGCCGATAGCCGAGGAGCCCGACCAGGAGCTCCCAGGAGGCGGCGATCCCCCGAATAAACGTGCGCTCGGACGCAGCCAGGGCGACCTGGAGTTCGGCGCGGAGCGTCTCGTCGGCCACGCTCAGGAATGTCGTATGGAGAGCCAGGTATGTCCGCCATTCGGTCGAGATACGCATCGTCTCGAACTCGCGGAGCGAGCCCTGGCGGAGTAGCTCCAGGACCAGCTCGTGGCGCAGATCGGGCGTCTCGAGCCAGTCCAGGTGCTCGAGGACGATGCGCTTGACATCCACTACGGATGTTTCCGCGGCCGAGACCGCGGCAGGCGTGGTCGCCTTCGCCAATTCCTTCAGCAGGTCGCTGAAGAAAAGGTCCTTGTAGGGCCAACGGCGGTAGACGGTGCTGCGGGAGACCCGGGCATCGCGGATGACGTCCTCGAAGCTGATGTGGTCGAGGCTGACTGTCAGGCCGCTCTCGTTGACCATGGCGATGGCGGCGTCGAGCATGCGCCGCTCGGTCTCCTCGTCGGACAACCGGCGAGACCGCCGGCCAAGGCCGGTCCGCGTTTGCGCCAAAGCTGCCACTCTGCTAACCTCCAACCATCGATGAGACATGGTATCCCAAGTTTGGCATCCACCATCCCAGTCGCCACCGAAGAGGTTACCAGGCCAGGTGGCCGGAGGAAAGAACGTGAGCCGTCCCGAGCAATTGATGTACTGGAGCGAGCGCTGGATGTACGAGCGCGGGCGGCCAAATCGCCTAGCTGCGTTCCTGAACCGGGCGTGGGCCTGGGTCGGCCGCATGGGAGTTTGGCGTCGCCTTGTCACGCTGCAAGTCCGCGGCCGGAGCAGCGGCCGGCTGATCTCGTTCCCGCTCATCGTCGCGGACTACCAGGGCGAGCGCTATCTGGTGGCGATGCTCGGCGCCAAGGCGAATTGGGTGGCGAACGTTCGCGCCGCCGGCGGGCTGGCCGTCCTGCGTCACGGCCGAACCGAACTGGTTCAGCTCGAAGAAGTCGATCCTGCCGCGCGAGCACCGATCATTCGACGGCATCTCGAAGTCGCACCGGCGGCGCGCTCGTTCGTCCCGGTCGATCGCCGCGCGCCCCTCGCCGAGTTCGACGCCATCGCCGGGCAGTTCCCTGTCTACCGCATCCGTCCCCGAGTCGACTGAGTGTCGTCGCCGGCCCCACCCCGCAGGAGATCCAGATGAGTAATCCCGCCCGCAGGCTGGATCCATATGTCGCCGACCTATTCGTTGCCGGAGTCGTCGCGGAGTTCTTCCTCGGAGATTCGGGATCTCGGGGATTCCGTCTCAGGGCCGCAGCCAGGAGATGTCGGGCCAGCTTGGCTCGGCGGGATCCTCGCTCGCGTGAGGGTCGAAGTCGCCGTCGGAGAGCGACGCGACTTCGGTGGACGAGCGACTTCCTGCGGCCAGCAGTCGCAAGCGACGCTGACGCGACGAAAACGAACCGGTGCGAACGCGACGAGCGGCCAACTCGCTGCCGATGAGCCAGTCCGCGGTCATGACAACTTCGATCGGCGCTGCCGACGACTCGGGCATGGATCGGGTGGGCTCCTGGTCGGCACCTACCCGGATCGTCGCGTGGGCCGGGGCCACGGCCTGGGTTGGGTGGGCCACCGCCGCCCTGGCCTTCCGCGCCTTGGGGGCCTCCGCCGGTTTGACGGGAGCCGCCAGGGCGTCAACAGCCTCAGGAAGAGCCTCGCCGGGCGCGCGCCCACTCCACGGCTGGAAGGTCAAGACACGCAGCCCTTCCAGCCGGTGAACCAGCCGGAGCGTTTCCTCGACCTCATTGGGGCGAACGTGGCCGGCGGCGACCGCCAACTCCAGGCGCGCCTGCCGCTGACTTTGGTCGAGCTCGAGCAACTCGTCGAGCACCTCTTGACGCCGCCCTTCGCGGCTTGACCGGCTCCAGAACACGTCAATCTCCTACCCGGGATGCGTAACGCCCCACGAAAGATGCCTGCCCCGACCATTTGTCTAGCTAACCGGGACCCTACCATCCGTGGGACTCCAGGAGCGACAGATCTGGGACTTCCGGCGGATTCTGTGGTGCCGTGCGGCACCGGCGCTGAACACCACACCGCGCCGAAACTCCCCAGACACCATCGAACCGCCCAGTACCCTCGCCGGACGAGGGTTCCACGCTCGGGACGGGGAATGGAACTGGAGTCGACGACGGCGCATCCGCGTGCACGGCGAGCAGGTGGTTTCGGTTCCCCCCGGCGTCGGAGCTACCCTGCAGGCGACGCTAGAGATCGCAGCTAGCCCCTGGCTTCGACCGTCCAGTATTCCGTGCGCCCCGAGACGGTCAGGGCGTGAGTGGCCGTCATCACGGCCGCCAGCGCTTCGCGGTACTCCGGGGCGGTGAAGAGGCGGGAGCGAATGCTCTCCCACTCGGCGAGGCTCGCCACTTCGATCTCCTGGACGACCGTATCGAAGGGGCCGGAGAGGTCCGTCATCACCTTCCATCGGTGGTCACCACCCGTCGCGGCGACGACCTGTTTCACGGCTGCCGCAGTCGCAACCGCCAGTTCGCCACCCTTGCCGTACGAGGCCTGGAAGACCATTCGCACGATGATCATCTCGTCTCCTTCGGGACGTCGGGAGAGCCTTGACTGGGACGCCGAGCCTCTCCGAGGCGGCGAGTATGGGCGGGAGCACAGACCCCGACCAGCGCCCGCGGCCCCCGTCCTGCTGGGCGCGGCCCTGGCCACGTTCGTCGTTTCGCTTAACTAACGAACGTCGTTCGTTTATAGTCACGGCATGACCTCGAACAGCGACGTCCGGCCCCGCCAGCGCGGCCCCAAGGCTCTCTTGAGCCGTCAGGCCATCGTCCTTGCTGCGCTGGAAGCGCTGCGCGAAGGCGGACCGGCGGCGCTCACGATGCGCGGGCTCGCCGCTCGTTTGGACACCGGACCGGCATCGCTCTATGCCTGGGTGCGCAACCAGCGTGAGCTGCATGTCCTGGTGCTCGACGCGATCGCATCCGAGGTCGAGCTTCCGGACGAGTCCGATCCACCCGACCGGCAGCTGGTCCAGCTTCTCCTCAACTACGCCTTGCGTCTCTTCGCGTACCGCGGCGCCGCCCAGCTTGCCCTCGCGGCCCAGCCGACCGGCCCGGCCCACCTGGACCTGCTTGAACGATGCCTCGGGCTCCTCGAGCGAATCGGGGTCCCCCAGCGACAGGCGGCGCCCGGTCTCGACACGCTGATCCTGCTGGTCACGGCGACGATCGCCGAGCAGGACACCCGCGAGACGGGCGAGGGCCCCGAGACCATCCCCGATTTCTACGACGCGGCGATAGCCGCCGACCCAAACCGCCGGCCTCGAATCGCTGCCGGCGCCGCTCTTCTCCGAACGCTGGACGGCAACGAGCGGCTCGGCGAATCCATCCGCACTTTCCTCCGGGGTCTCACCGGGTAGCGGCGGCGGCCCTTCCGCGCGCCCCTCCCCTCGAGATCCGACAGCTTCCCGCGAAAGGAACCCTCATGTCCCTCGGCATCGCCATGCCCGCAGAAGCGCGCGTGGCCCAGGTTACCCGCACGATGTGGCTCATCCTTATCGCCGTAGTAATGGCCGACGCCCTCGACCTCATGGACGCGACGCTCACGATGATCGCCGCTCCAACGATCGCCGCCAATCTCGGCGGCGGCGAGTTGCTCATCAAATGGCTGGGTTCTGCCTACGCCCTGGCGCTCGGCTCACTGCTGGTCGTAGGCGGGCGCCTGGGCGATCGCTTCGGGCAGCGCCGGACCTTCCTCATCGGCATTGCGGGTTTCACTCTCGCTTCGGCGGCGTGTGGGATCGCGCCGAATTCGGCGGTGCTCATCGCAGGACGGCTACTCCAGGGCGGCTTCGGGGCGCTGCTCATCCCGCAAGGAGTAGCAGTCCTGACATCAACCTTCCCCCGGGAGATGCTCGGCAAGGCCTTCAGCGCCTTCGGCCCGACGCTGGCCGTGGCATCGGTTGCCGGCCCACTCCTCGGAGCATTCATCGTGACCGCCAACATCGGCGGCCTCAGCTGGCGGCCGATGTTCCTCATCAACGTCGTCATCGGCTCGATCGGCTTCGTTTTGGCCTGGAATGTGATGCCTCGAACCCCCGGCGACCGATCTGTCGTGCTCGACGGCGTGGGCTCGGGCCTTCTCTCGGCGGCCATGCTCATGCTCATCTACGGTCTGATCGAAGGCTCGACGAGCGGGTGGGCGCCGATTGACCTGGTCGCGATCCTCTGCGGCCTGGTCTGCTTCGCGGCCTTCGGGCTGCGCCAGGCCCGGGCGGCGAACCCGCTGATCAAGCCGTCGCTACTGGCCAATCGCGGCTTCACTGCCGGCATCATCGTCGCCCTCGGGTTCTTCTCGATAGTGAGCGGTCTCGGCTACGTCCTGTCGCTGTTCCTTCAGCAGGGCATGGGGCTGACCGCCGTCGAGGCCGCGCTGTCCGGGATCGCGCCGATGGCGATCGGGATCATGGTCGCGTCGTTCGGTGCGGCTCCGCTGATCGAGCGACTCGGGCGCAGGCTCGTGCTGGCCGGCCTCGTTTTGACGCTCGTCGGCGTCGCGGGCCTGTGGGTTGTCATCGCGGTCCAGGGCAGCGCCGTCGGACCGTGGTCCCTCACCCTGCCCGTGTTCGTCATCGGACTTGGAATGGGCTGCGGATTTGGCTCGCTGTTCGCCATCGCCCTCGGCGACATCGATCACGCGGAGGCCGGATCCGCGAGCGGATCTCTCAGCGCGGTCCAGCAACTTGCAGCGGCCATCGGATCGGCCGCGATCACCTCGATCTGGTTTCGGTCGATGACCGCGGACGTCACCGGCGCGATGATTACCTGCCTCGCGGTCGTGGCGATCGTGCTCGTCGCGTGCATGGCCCTCGTCGGCTTGTTGCCGCGGCAGGCGGCGGCGGAGGACGGGCACTGACGCTGGGCGCCGGCGACTGCCTCTTCGGTCGTCGCCGACCTCGTGCCGATCCTTGTTTCGGGCAATGAGACGATCATCGCCTGCCACCAGAAGCCAGGGCTTTGCTCGCTCCAGACGAGAACCGGCGAGAACGACATGGCGTAGCAAGTGACGGCGGAACCGCAGGAATCTCGGCCATCGCCGCCTTGCCCGATTGGGAGAACTTGGCAGCAATCGACGGCTCGGCCGTCATGCGCTGTTCCAGAGGTAGTCGAACCATGATCACGTCCGGTCGGTCTCGCGTGCCCGCCTTAGTCGGCACAATCTTCAGCGTTGCCCTGCTGGCAAACCCTGCGGCTGTATTTGCCGCGGCCGGTTGGTCACCAGCGGCGGTCATTTCCGCGTCCCAGCCATCGCCCACTGCAAGTTCGTTTGCGGTCAACTCGGTCGGAAACGAGCTGTGGGTAGCCGCGCCGCCCGTCGTAGGCGGTTATCTCGTGCAGGTCGCGTAGCGCTCGTTCGGGGGCACGTGGAGCCCCCAGACGACCATCTGGTCTGTCACCAACGGCTTCATCTCCACTCCGACCAACGTCTCTGCTTCGATCGGCGCGAACAACACAGCCTCCGCGGCCTGGCTCCTGGGCGGCTCGATACTGATCGCGGTCCGTTCGTCCTCCGGGACCTGGCAGAAGCCCGTGAGCATCACTACGTCAGGAAGCGGCGCGGCCGGGCTCGTTGAGAAGTCAGACGCGCAGGGCAATGGGGTTGCCGCATGGTCCGAATTCACGGCAGCCGGGTCTATCGTCGAGGCGGTCACTTGGACCGCTTCAGGCGCCTTTAGCAGCGTCGTCCAGCTCTCTGGGCTGGGGCAGTCGGAATTCCTGCCGGACCTGGCCGTAAACGAAACTGGAACCGCCGTCGTCGTCTGGCCGCAGGCCACCACATTCGGCGGCAGCTCGTATCAGATCCTGTCGGCGACCCGACCTGCCGGCGGCAGCTGGAGCGCGGCAACGGCCGTTTCGCCGGTCATCCCGCAGGGGAATTCGCCCCGAGTAGCCCTCGATGGATCCGGCAACGCCACAGTCGTCTGGGAGCAGAATGCGACGGTCAATGCCGCGACACGGCCCGCCGGTGGCGCGTGGGGTAGCCCGACGACCATCGAGTCGGCCAGCCTTGTCGGTCCAGACTCTGCCGTCTCCGACGCAACCGGCAACGTCACCGCGGCCTGGGCCGTCTCTGACCCGACCAACGGATCAGTATCTGTCCATGCAGCAACGCGCCCAGTCGGTTCCACATGGGGGGCACCTGCCAGCCTGGGAACGTGCGCCTCGACCTGCGCCCCCCATCTAGCCGCTTCTCGCGACGGTTCCATTGCCGTCGTGGGCTGGCTCCCCTCCGGTCCGTCGGTGAACGCCGCCGTCCGGCTGAGCCTGGGGACTTGGTCATCAAGCTCGGTCGGTGCGAGCAACGCCAACCTGACCAATTTGGTCGCGGGGAACCACGCCTTCGCGTCGGCCGTCTGGCCGGTGGGTATAGGCGTGAAATACCACGTGGCTCTCGATCAGAGCGACTATCGATAACGGGTAGACAGCAGAGGGTCCTGGGAGGCGAGCCCGACCGGGACCCTCAGCCGTCAGGCGTGCAGCCGGCGGCCGGCGCGGCCACCCTACCCAGCGGCGGGTACCGGGCCCTGGCGCACGCCGAGCACGTTGCCGTCGGGGTCCTTGAACCAGGCACCGCGCGCCGGACCGACCTCGGCGATGAAATTGACCGTCTTCGGCGCCTCGTATTCCTCGAACTTGACCCCTCGCGAGGTCAGCTCGCGGATAACGGCCTCGATGTCATCGACCTCGAAATGCGCGACCGTCGGGCCACTGGCAGGTGGCGTTCCACGCCGGACCGTCAGTTGTGACCCCTTGCCGGCGCCGAACCGACAGCTGAACTGATTCTCATCGAGGAGCGTGAGGCCAAGCTGTTCCGCGTAGAACTTCCTGGCCCGGTCCACGTCGGTAACTACCAGCGTCGTCACGGCCAGGGAATTGGCAAGCGTCGTCGGCATGCATCTCCTTTGGGGAGGCGCGCCTCGAGCCTGATGGCGGGGACGCCGACCCAGTACGAGGGCCGGAGTATGCGCGGGCGTCAACTTGCTTGTCCCGGACAAGGTCGGTCGGCCCACGGGATGGGCTTTGGACCTGCGCCGGTATCAGGGGCAGATGGGCACCGCACGTAACGCGTCTACAGGCCCGTCTTTGCCTCGAGGGCGTCCGGGTAGCGCGCGCCCTGGATCGCGATCTTCGATGCGGCGTCGTCGATCTTTCGAAGATCCTCGGGCGAGAGTTCGATACCGGCCGCTCCCAGGTTCTCATTCAGACGCGACAGCTTCGTTGTGCCCGGGATCGGGACGATCCACGGCTTCTGGGCCAGGAGCCAGGCCAACGCGACCTGGGCAGGCGTCGCGTTCATTCCGGCGGCGACGGTCCGAAGCAGATCCACCAGGGCCTGATTGGCCTTACGCGCCTTGGGCGTGAAGCGAGGGACGATGTTGCGGAAGTCGGTGCTGTCGAACACGGTCTTGTCGTCGATGGCCCCGGTGAGGAAGCCCTTGCCGAGTGGGCTGAAGGGCACGAACCCGATGCCGAGTTCCTGGAGCGTGGGCAGCAGCTCCTCTTCCGGGCGTCTCCACCACAGTGAATACTCGCTCTGGACGGCAGTAACCGGATGGACGGCGTGCGCACGAAGGATCGTCTTGACGCCGGCCTCGGAAAGGCCGAAATGGCGGACCTTGCCTTCGCGGACCAGGTCCTTCACCGCACCGGCGACGTCTTCGATCGGCACAGTCGGGTCGACACGGTGCTGGTAGAAAAGGTCGATCGTCTCGATCCCGAGGCGCTTGAGTGAGCCTTCGGCAGCTTCGCGGATGTGCTCCGGGCGACTGTCGAGCCCGTCCCACCTCTTCTCACNNCGGAGTAGAAGGCTTGAACCCGAACTTGGTGGCGATGGCCACTTTCCCACGGAACGGGGCCAGGGCCTCACCGACGAGTTCTTCGTTCGTGAAGGGACCGTAAACCTCGGCCGTGTCGAAGAACGTGACACCGCGTTCGACCGCGGCACGGATCAGCAAGACCATTTCCTTCGGGTCTGGCAACGGAGTGTAGGAGAAGCTCATTCCCATGCAGCCGAGGCCAATGGCCGAGACTTCGAGACTTGCGCCGAGAGTGCGCTTTTGCATCGTCGGTTCTCCTTCTGCGTGGCGCGCGTTCAGCGCGGCACGATTTCCAGCGTCGCGGCTCGAGCCTGCGGGCTCTGGATGTGGTCGATGCCGGTTGAGTTCCCGTACTTCGTTCGGTAGGCGGCATCGAGAGCGTTGTCGACGTCGTTGGGGACATCCGCGAATGTCACGTCCTTGTCGACGCCACCGGCCCGGATGTGGCCTTCGTGAGTGGCTTGCGTGCCGCGGAACCAGGCGGCGTCGCGCCCGTTCACGGAGCGGACATAGAGCCGGCCGCTGTGCGCGACGGCCCAGATCGGCACCGCGTTTCGGAATGTGCCGTCGGCTCTGCGCGCCGCGACATAGAGGATGTTCGCTGCTCCGACCCTTGCGACCTCGTCGCTCGTCCACGCGGCCATCAAATCGCTCCGATCCGCACGAGCGACTTGATCGCCCGACGTTCGTCCATCGCAGCATAAGCCTCGGCGATGCCGTTGAGGTCCGTTTCGAAATCGAAGACGCGTCCCGGGTTGATGCGGCCGGCCAGGACGTCGTCCATCAGCTCGGGCAGGTAGCGGCGGGCCGGCGACACGCCACCACGCAGGCCGACGTTCCGGAAGATGACCGTGTTGATCGGCACCACGACGTCATGCGGAGCTCCGATGGCGCCGACGACAGAGCCTGGGCGGGCTATCCCGAACGCGGTGGCCATCGACTCGTTCGTCCCAACGCACTCGAGGGCGGCGTCGACGCCGATGCCACCGGTCATCTCCATGATGGCCTCGGTCGCGGCCTCGCCTCGCTCGGCGACAATGTCCGTGGCGCCGAACTCGCGCGCCAACGCCTGGCGGGCGGGGTGCCGAGATAATGCGACGATCCGCCCGGCGCCGAGGCGCTTCGCCGCGATCATCGCGCACAGGCCGACCGCGCCGTCGCCGACGACGGCGACCACCATGCCGGGCTTGACACCTCCGCTGACGGCCGCGTGGTGGCCCGTACACATGACGTCCGAGAGGGCGACAAGTGAGCGCATCGTCTCGTCCGAGTGACCGGAACCTGGGACCTTCACAAGCGTGGTGCCCGCGAGGGGAACGCGGACCGCCTCGCCCTGGCCGCCGTCGATGCCGTGGTTCCCGAAGGAGCCGCCGTTGGCGCAATTCGACGGCCAGCCAGCGAGGCAGTGCGGGCAGGTGCCGTCGCTGTACGTGAACGGGGCGACCACGAGATCGCCCTTGGCGAGCGTGTCCGCCTCAGAGCCGACCTCCTCGATGACGCCGATGAACTCGTGCCCGATCGGGCCGAGCTCGTGCAGGGAGTCGCCGCGGTAATACCACAGGTCCGACCCGCAGACGCAGCCCAGGACGACTCGGACGATTGCGTCGGTTGGTGCGGCGATGGCGGGGCCGGGTCGGTCGCCGACGTCGATCCGACGTGGTCCGTTGAATATCGCAGCTCGCATGTCGCTGCCTCCGTGGGTGCTCTTCGTTTGTCTCGGGCCTATCCAACCACCTGCCGGGACACGGAGGAAGGCACGCGCTATAGGGGTACTGCGAATACCTCCCAACGGGCGCGATACGCGCGTACCGTAACGGTGACATGAGCAATCCAGATGAGATCCGCGACTTCCTGACGACTCGCCGCGCCAAGATCACACCCGAACGCGCGGGCCTGCCCACTTACGGCCGGCAGCGCCGCGTGTCGGGCCTTCGACGCGAGGAAGTCGCGCTCCTCGCGGGGATCAGCGTCGAGTACTACACCCGCCTGGAACGCGGCAACGCGCATGGCGTGTCCGACGAAGTGCTGGACGGAGTGAGCCGCGCCCTCCAGCTCGACGAGGCCGAGCGCGAGCACCTGCTGGACCTGGTACGGACCGCGAATACTGAGCGGCCGGCCCGCCGCGCGGCTGCGCCGCAACGGGTCCGGCCCAGCGTCCAGCGGATCGTCGACGCGATGGTTGGCGTCCCCGCGTTCGTCCGCAACGGCCGCCTCGACATCCTCTACGCCAACCCGCTGGCCGCGGCGCTCTACTCCGGGCAGTTCAGCGATCCCGTGCAGCCGCCCAACTCGGCGCGGTTCGCGTTCCTCGACCCGCGCGGCAGGGCCTTCTACTCCGACTGGGAGCGAGCTGCACACGACGTCGTGGCGCAACTCCGCGGCGAGGCAGGTCGCAACCCGTACGACCGGACATTGTCCGATCTCATCGGACTGCTCTCCACGCGGAGCGAGGAGTTCCGGGTGCTCTGGGCCAGCCACGACGTACGCTTCCACCGAACTGGCACGAAGCGCTTCCGGCACCCGCTGGTCGGTGACCTGACGCTGGCATACGAGGCCCTCGAACTCCCAGCCGATCCGGGCCTGACGATGGTCACGTACTCGGCCGAGCCGGGCTCAGCCTCCGAGGCGGCGCTTCTCGAACTCGGGCGCTGGGCGTCCACGCGCGCCAGACTATCGGCCGCCGCGAGGCCGAGCGAGGCCTGAGGGTCACCGACGGCAAGACCGAAAGCCCGGCGGTTGGGGAGCCGGCCGGGCTTTCGGTTGATGAAGGCGAGATCCAGTCGCCGCTGATTGAGCGCACACGAAGCGACCGACCTGGGTAGGTTGCAGCTACGAAGCTGTCGAAGCGGTTACCGCAAAGGGCCGGCCGTCGCCGGGTCAGGAAAGGCGAGCCTTGCGCGACCCACCGTCGGCGACGAGCCCGCCGGTCAAACCTCCATGTAACCAAACCGACAGAAACCGCCCGATATCTTCCGGGCATGGACGCCTCCACTTCGCCCAACGCGCTTGACCGCACCGCCCCGGGACGGACCCGGACCGCCGCCGGCAAGCTGCGCCACGTACCCTTCCCAAGGATGTGGGGCGTCACCGCCCGCGACGTCTACGCGTTCGTCGCCCTCAACGTCTTCCTCATCGTCGCGTTGTGGGTCCGCCATGGGAACCTCGGCGAGCTGCGTTCGCTCGCGGGCACCATCACGGCTGCCGGGCAACTCGCCGCGCTCTACGGCACGTTGATGGCGCTGATCCAGGTCGTGCTCGTGTCGCGCAGCCCGTACCTCGACGAGGTCTTTGGCACGGACCGCCTGCTCACCTTCCACCGCTGGGGCGGCTTCCTGACCGTCTGGCTCCTTACCGCCCATTTCGTCCTCACAACCGTCGGCTGGGGCATGGGCGACGGCTCCGGCGCAGTCGCCGAGTTCGGGACCCTGCTTCTCCAGTACCCGTACGTCCTCTGGGCTTTCGTCGCGATGCTGCTGTTCGGAGCGGTCGCCGTCTCATCGATGAAGCGCGCCCGCCGAAAGGTCAGCTACGAGACCTGGTACGGCATCCATCTCTACATGTACCTGGCAATCGCGCTCGCCTTCATGCACCAGTTGTTCGTCGGCACGGACTTCGTGACCGACCCCGTCGCGCGGATCTACTGGATCGGGCTATACGTGATTACGTTCGGCTCGCTGCTCACCTGGCGAGTTCTCCTTCCGCTCGCCACATCGCTCCGCCACCAGCTCCGCGTGGCGAACGTGGTCGAGGAAGCACCGGGCGTGGTCTCGGTCTACTTCACCGGCCGCAACCTGGACCGACTCGCGGTCCGTGCCGGCCAGTGGTTCCTCTTCCGCTTCCTCACCCGTGACGACTGGTACAAGCCGCACCCGTTCTCACTCTCTGCGGCACCGAACGGCCGGTATCTGCGGATCACCGTGAAGAGCCTTGGCGACCACACCGCGATGATGCGACATCTCCGGCCCGGCACCCGCGTCGCGATTGAGGGCCCGTACGGGATCCTCACCGGTGCGAAGCGCACGAAGCAACGCGTGCTCCTTATCGCCGGCGGGATCGGCGTCACCCCGCTGCGCGCGCTCCTCGAGGAGCTGCCGGCTCAGCCCGGGGCAATCACACTGCTCTACCGCGCCAGCAAGCCCGAAGAAATCACATTCCGGGAAGAGATCGACACGCTCGCGCGAATGCGCGGGGCCACGGTTCACTACCTCGTCGGCAAGCGTGGTTCGCCCGAAATGCCGAACGACCCGTTCTCACCGAAGACATTTAGGTCGCTCGTGCCGGACGTGATCACCAGGGACATCTACATCTGCGGCCCTGCCCCGATGGCGACGGCCGTCACCAAGACCCTCAACGCGCTTCGGGTGCCTGCCTCGCAGGTTCACCTCGAAAGCTTCGCGTACTGATCCAGGAGTATCCAGATGCCCAAGCGTGCCAGCTTTGCACTCGTCATCACCGCCGCCGCCCTCGCCCTGTTGCTCAACTTCAAGACCCCAGCGGCGACGAACGCCCCTATCGGCGGCTCGGCAAATACCATTGCGGGCGCAGCCGGAACCACTACCGCCAATGTCTCCACCGGCTCGACCTCGGGGTCGAACACCACGACCGGCGGCTCCACCGCCACGACCTCGAGCGGCGGCTCCGCGAAGTCCGGGACATACACTGGCACGGCCACGCAGACCCGGTACGGCACCGTTCAGGTACAGGTGACCGTGGCGAACGGTAAGGTCACCAACGTGCAGGCACTCCAGTACCCGTCCAGCAATTCACATTCGTCCTCGATCAGCCAGTACGCCGTGCCAACGCTCATCACCGAGACTCTCCAGGCACAGAGCGCACAGATCAACGCCGTCTCGGGCGCGACCTACACGAGCCAGGGCTTCGTGCAGTCGCTTCAGTCCGCGCTGGTCCAGGCCGGTGCGTAGCCGGCCGCCGGCCGGGCTCGGTCCCACGGCCACGGCTCCCGACGCCGCGCGGGGTCTAGCTCGGCTCGAGCATGTCATGGGCACGGTCGTCTCGTTCGACGTCCGCAATACAGATGTGCCGGCGCGGGCGCTCAATGCAGCAATCGACTACCTCCACGACATAGACCGCCGCTTCTCGCCGTACAAGACCGACAGCGAAGTGACCCGCATCATGCGCGGCGAGCTCGCCGTCGACGACGCGAGCCCGGACGTCCGCTGGATCATGGGCCTATGCGACGAGCTCGCCAGGCTCACGGATGGGTACTTCGATGCACGCAAATACCGAGCGGATGGCCTGCCCGACCCCACCGGCGTCGTGAAGGGCTGGGCAGTCGAGGAGGCCGCTTTCATCCTCATCGACGCCGGCGCTACGGACTTCCTCGTGAACGGCGGCGGAGACATCGTGGCTCGCGGGTCGCCGGTGCCCGGATCGTCGGAGCCCTGGCGTGTCGGGATCCAGCATCCACTCGAACGTAACAAGCTTGCAGCGGTGCTGGAGGTGCGGGATGGGGCCGTCGCGACGTCGGGCACATACGAGCGCGGCGAGCACGTCATCGATCCACACACGCGGAAGCCGGCGACTGACCTCGTGAGCCTGACGGTCGTCGGCCGGAGCCTGACCTTCGCTGATGCCTACGCGACGGCGGCCTTCGCTATGGGTCGCAAGGGTGCGGAATGGCTTGCCGGGCTCGAAGGCTACGAGGCGTTCGCCATCACGTCCGATGGCCTTACCCTCGCGACACCCGGCCTCCCGCGGGCCCAGAAAGCCGAGCCAGGTTGACCCCGCCGCGACGTTGTCGCCGAACCAGCGGGGCCCGGGCCAGTAAGCCGCGGCCGGACCGTAGGGCAGCGGCCGCCCGCGACCTGGTGGGCGGTGATTACTCAGAACCTTGCCACGGCGACGTCCGAGCCGGCGTGCGTTAGGCGTTGATCTGCGTCACGCGGCCCTGCCGGTCGAGACAGATGACTCCGCGGTCGCCGAAGTGGGCCAGCGCGACGTGGCCGGTCGGACTGAAGTCGGGCGCTTTCTGCAGCGTCACCCCGAAGTCGAGCTCGACGGTCGTCTCGCGATGACGCCCGACAAGACTCGGGGCCAGGTCGCATGTAATCGCCCTGGCGGGACGGAGCTCCTTAGGTGGGTCCGGCTTAATCCGGCCTCTGGCCAAGTGTCGAGTCGGCGCGCCGCCGCCGATCGAGACGATCCTGGCTACTCCGCCCGGAGTTCGTCCAGGAGCTCTCCATCCGGGCCGACGAGCTGCAGCACCATCGGGACCGTGCCCTGAGCGTGAGTGGAGCAGCTGAGGCACGGGTCGTAGGCGCGAACCAGGGCCGAGACGCGGTTGAGGGCGCCTTCCTG
This sequence comes from Chloroflexota bacterium, assembly GCA_003158495.1. GTDB lineage: Bacteria > Chloroflexota > Limnocylindria > Limnocylindrales > CSP1-4 > Fen-1039. Next base: position 26,106 of record PMJT01000151.1, read on the forward strand.
GATCTTGTTGCCGTCCACGAACCGCTTTGCCACCTGGGTGATACCGCGGCCGATTGCAAGGTTGTTGTGGCCCGTGGCGACGATCAGGTTGGCCCAGGTCATGGCGCCGTCGTCGTTGACTCTGTAGTGGTGGATGAGCGTGCCACGGGGAGCCTCGATGACGCCGATGCCCTCGAGGTTGTTGACGCCGGCGTGGGCGCGGACCTTGGTGCCCAGGATGGCCGGGTCGTCGAGCAGTTCCTGCATTCGTTCCAGTGCGTACATCGCCTCGATAAGCCGGGCGTAGTGGTAGTGGAATCCGCTCTGGACGATGCGACCGAGCCGCTGGCGGTACTCCGCCAGTTCGACGTCCGCTTCGGGCGTGCCGCAGCGGTCGGCGACGTTGAGCCGCGCCAGCGGCCCGACTCGATAGATGCCATCGGCGAGACCGAGCGGCTTGTAGAACGGCGCCTTCAGGTAGGAATCCGTGAGCGCTGCTTCGCCGATGTAGATCGCGTAGTCGTCCGGCTTCACCTGGTCGGCGACGATCGCGCCGTCAGGGCCGATGAACCGCAGGTTGCCGTCGTAGAGCCTCAGCGAGCCGTCCGGGCCCACCAGGCCGCAGTACATCGTCGGGAAGTTCGAGAAAGACTCGATCTCGTTCGGGAAGGAGTCGACTGTGTTCTTCCAGAGAGCGAGGGTGCGCTTGAGGATCGCCATCGCCGCCGG
>PMJT01000007.1 GCA_003158495.1 Chloroflexota bacterium
ACGTTGCCCGTTACCGCCGTGGCGCCCGCCGGGATTGGACTGCCGGAACGTGTCTGGGCCGTTACGGCGAACGTGGCCGGGGTGTTGGCTTTGATCTTCGCCTTGGACAGACCGTTGCCGGAGCGAGTGTCCAGCATGCGGACAGGCGTCTCCAGCGGATGGAAGGTGGCGGGCGTTTCAGTCGTTTCCCACTTGGCGGCAATGGTTTTGGTCAGATCGCCGTCGCCGTTGCCGTTGTCGTAGCCCAGCGCCCAGATGCCGACGCCGCGCAGATTCCAGCCATCGATGGCGTCCAGCCTTGCTCCAAACGCCTGGGAATCATCGAAGTAGAGCTCGCGCCAGCTGTTCTGCGTGCCGCCGAAGTTGCCGTAGTACGCGGTCCACGCGGTCTGCTCGACGGTGTCGTAGAACTTGCCGAGCACGCACGGTTTGGGCCAACCTGTCTGGCACGACGTCGTGTCAGCAGGATTCTTGGCCGCCCAACTCGCAGCAGTGTAGTAGTACGGGTTCGCGGGCTGGCCGTAGGTCGTCGTGTTCCCGGGTGGGGCGTTGACAGCCGCGCTCGTACCGGTCGACCAGGCCTCCCCGTACCAGGGCAAGCCCAGGATCAGCTTCGCCGCCGGGACTTGGGCGAGGTAAGTGTTGACGACCCGGGTGAGGCTGTACGTGGTACTCGTGCTGGTTAGGGGATCGATGGACCCGGATACCGCCGGCGATCCGCCCCGAAGGTTGTAGCCCATGATGAACACGGCGTCGGCCGCGCCGGCGGCCAGGAGATTGGGCAGGTCGTATGTGCCCGGGGCGCCGTTGGCGCAGAACGTGAGCTCATAGCCAGGGTGGAGCTTGTCCAGCTCGACTCGAAGCTGCCTGACAAAGGTGACGTAGTTGGCTCGCTGGCTCGTCACGATCGGCTCGAAGTCCAAATCGACGCCGTCCGCGCCCCGGCTGTAGACCTCCGCGGCAATCTGCTGCGCGGCTCTCGTGCGGGCCGCCGGCGTGGACAGGAGGTGGGTCTGCATGTCGATGCCGCCCGACGAGTTGTCCCAGGCGAAGCTTTCGATGGTGAGCACGACCCGCGTGCCGGAGGCATGGGCGGAGTTGATGATCGACGTCATCAACGAGCTCCGCCACCCGTTCCAGCCGCTCCCTGACTGGTAGAGGGCCCCGTCGTTCGTGGGGTCCGTTCCGGTCAGATCGACATTGAGGCCAACACCGAAGTAGGCGATCGTGGAGAGCGTGTTGTAGTCCAGCGTGACGCCACCGGTCCTCGCCATGAAGCCGTCCGTCAGGAACCCGAAGACTTCACGGCGGAGAATCGTCGTCGTATTAGTGGGAGCTACGACCGCCGGACCCATCATGTTGGGGCTGGTTCCCTTGCTTCCGGCAGCCGCAGGCAGAGCCACCGGCGACCCACCGTCGACCGTGTCGGTATCGCCGGGACGCGGCTTGAAGGGTACGGTCACGGGTCCGCCGGGCGTGAACTGGTACGACTTCCCGGCGTCCGAGAGGAATTCCTGGTACTGCGGCGACTGGGCACCACCGTCCGGATCGGCCGCGACTGCGGCCGACGGCCAGGTACCCGAAAGGCCCGCTGAGGCAGCCAGGGCGATGACGATGACGAAAGCCGTCGACCTGCGGCCGCGACCGAATACCCTCTTGAGTCCTGACGTGGACGGCCTGGCCGGCAGCCGATCGAACATGACGATCCTCATCCGAGTGCGCACCGGACGCTGCCACGTGTCGCGCAGGTTGCGATGGTGCGGGCTATTCGCTGTGGCTGGACGAAACGCCTGGCGGCGTCTGCGCTGCAGTCTGTCGGACGATAGGTGCAAACCTGATCGGCTAAGGGCTCCGCAACAATCCTAGCATCCGACAACTTGAGTCTGCCTTTCGATGGCAAAGGAGGCACGCCCAACCGACCCAATGCGGCGTTGCGTCCTGGCAACGATGCTACGCGGAGCAGGCCGGACAATGGCAGCCCGACTAAGGTACTAGGGCGAACTAGAGTCGACAAGTCGAGTCGGTGCCGTCGATCGGCCGACATTTGGACACTGGTAGACTCGCGGCGTGGGACTGAATGGCCGAATTCACGAGGTTTTGGACGCCGGTCTGAACGGGCGCAGACCTCGCGAATCGGACTACTCGCAATCGATCGCGTTCGGTGAGGCGGGCAATCAACGGGTGTATGACGCGCTGAATGGCGGAAGTCCCTGCCTGGTCGCCAGATTGGGCGCTTCGGAATTGCGCGCCGTCACCTATTTCACGCGTTGGTCTTTGCTGCGCCGGATGAACGTCCCGTACCCGCGGTCCGTCCGCACTGTCATGCGTCAGAACGCCGGATTCTTCCCGGCCACCGGTGCGGGGCTGGACCGGTTCGCCGGCACGTTTCTGGACGCCATCTCGCAGACCGACGTGATGGCCGTGTGGTTCAACCGCAACGAACACCGGATAGTGCGAAGTTACTGCCCTTCGGCTTCGCTGATCGAACTCGGCTGCCTGGAATCGATGCGCTTCGAGCACCCCTGGACCGCAGCTCTTTCGGCGAAGACCGTGCTCGTGATCCATCCGTTCGCGCGTTCGATCGAGTCGCAGTACCGCGCCCACCGCCGCGAACTCTTCTCGAATCCGGATGTCCTGCCCGAGTTCGAACTTAAGACGATGGCTTCCGTCCAGTCCATCGCCGGCAATACGGGTGGATTCGGAAGCTGGTTCGATGCGCTGGACGACATGCGCGACCGGATCGGACGCGAGCAATTCGACATCGCAATCGTGGGCGCCGGGGCGTACGGCCTGCCCCTTGCCGCGTTCGTGAAGAGCATCGGCAAGCAGGCAGTTCACATGGGCGGGGCCACTCAGGTTCTCTTCGGCATCACCGGTCGTCGGTGGGAAGAGGAGTACCGAGGCTCGATCGGCGCCATGATCAACGAGCACTGGGTCAGGCCGCTGCCGGAGGAGACCCCTGAGCGCGCCGCGACCGTCGAGGGCGGCAGCTACTGGTAGGGCGTGCTACACAGCTAGCCTTCGAGCTGCTCCGCGTCCCAGTCGAGCATCGGGCGGACCGCTCCCGGATAGTCGTTGGTGAATTCGCCGCGAACCCCGTCGCCTTCGCTCCTGTCAACGACCAGGAAGGCCACGGCTTCCCGTTCGATTGCGTGCACGACCGTCGGGTTGTAGGTCGCCACGGCCACAGTGACAATGACGCGGCCCTCGGCCAGGAAATTGCCGGGTATGTGGCACACCGAACGGACGAGGCCGGGCCGCCGGGAAGATCTCCACCAGTCGCGATTGTTCCAGTCGTTGTTTATGAAGAGGCACACGCCTTCGTCGTTGTAGAA
>PMJT01000041.1 GCA_003158495.1 Chloroflexota bacterium
CCCGCTTCGGAAACGTTCAGCGGCGGTTGCGGACCGCCCTCCGTCTACGCACGATCGGACCGCGCTTGTCGAAGCGCGGTCCGATCGGTTCATTACGTGGACAAGCGGGTGCGGAGTCTTTGTTGTTCTCTCGCTGTCGACCCCCTTAGGGCGCGCCACCAGCCTATGGCGGAGGCGACTCCTCGAGGCCCGGTCGCGGCTCCGGGTCGGCACCGGCCTCAGTGGCGGGCGTGGCCAGCGGGCCGGTGGCGGGAGAAGGCTGGCGTCGAACGCGTCGGCTCTTCGCTTTCGTGTCGCCCACGGGCCACCAGTCGCAGTGGCACAAACCCTTGGGGCAGCCCGCGTGCGGGAGGCGCTCCGCCCGCAGTTCGGCAGCTATGCGGAATGTTCGGCCGCCGTCTCGCGAGCATATGGCGCAGCAGCCGGTGGCGACGAGTTCCACCTGCGCTCCGAAGTCGACGAGCGAGTGCAGCACCGCCTCCGACCACGCCCTGTGCAGAGCCACGACCTCATCGGGAGGCGGAAGGACGGAGCCGCCCGCACTATAAAGGGCCGCTGCCTGCTCGCGTCTGATCGTCGCCACCACGTCCCAGCGTTTGTCCCGCCGTGCCGTCCGCACAGCGTGGTCGGCGGAGGCCAGATAGAGGTCCTTCGATGCCGCTACGACCGTCTCGGATGGCGGCGCGGAGCCGAGCCGCGTGATGCGGTCGACGGGCGCGGACACGCCTTTGGCCAGTGCAAGCCAGCGGCGCCGCTCGGCGGTCCAGGCTCGCTCATTGATCTCGCGGTCACGCTCGGCCTCAAAGACATCGACGGCCTGCTCGGTGAGGAGGACGCGTCTCCCATCGACCCGGCGGACCACGATCCGACGCCGACAACGGGGGCACAAGCGGCCTCGTTCGGGTGCCGGATCCAGGAGCACCCCACAGTAAGGGCAGGCCGCTGCGTCGCGCCGAGGCGTCGGCGGAGTCTCAATCGGCTGGCCTGCCACGATGGTCACCGATTCTGGCTCCGGCCCGTCGATGGCCCCCGACCGAATCTCCGCTCGCGTGTTTGAGGAATCGCCCCCGAGCAGGCGCCGAAGGAAGTCGATGCTGATCTCCCGAATCTGCTGTTGGCGGTTCAGCGTAAGCGCACCCGCCGCGACCTCGGATCGCTTCTATCAAGAATAGCGAAGGAGCGAAGCCCTGAGGAACCCCGGACGACGTCCGCGGCGCCATGCGCTCGAGTCGACGGACGCGCCGGACTCATGCGCTCGGCGGCGCCGGCAGGAGACTCCTGAGTTGCGTTGGCCTGGACCGCCGGCCATGGGCTCGGGGGGCGGCGCGCACGCTCGGAATTGCCGTACCATCGTGCCCCGGAGGAATGAGTCCGTGGTCGCTTCATTCGCCGCTCTTATCCGAGCGTTGTTCAAGACTCCACCTGGAGCCGCGCTGCTGTCTTTCCTGTTCCCCGGCCTTGGGCAGGCATCGGCAGGGAGTCGTGTTCGTGGCCTGATCGTGGCCATCCCCACGCTGGCGCTCCTGGGCCTCTTCGGATTGCTCTACGTCTTCGATCGCGGCTCGCTGTCCGGTCTGGCCCTGAACCAGGAGTGGTTGACGAGCCTGCTGGTCCTCGATCTATTGCTGTTCGGCTACCACGTGTGGGCCGTTCTCGACGCGTACCTGCTGGCCGGCAAGGCGCGCCCAGACAAGTTCCCGTTCTTCGGGTCCCCTGGCAAGTTGGGTACCGTGCTCGTTGTCGGCGTCCTTCTGGCGGGCACAATCGGAGTTCACGCGGTCGTGGCCGAGGTCGACATGGGCTGGCAGCGTGCTCTCGACTGCCAGTCCGCGGCCACACCGTGCTGGTTCGATATCTCGTACCCGCAGTGCGGCCGCCCATTCCCCGCCAACGCCGAGTTCGGGATCGTGGGCGTGAACCATGGGATCGTTTTCAAACCCAACCCATGCCTGGGTGTGGGAGATGGCCCGCCCGAGCTCACGTGGGCGGGCGGAGTGACCGCCCAGCTCTACGCCAACACCGGCAACCCAGGCCCTGATCTTTCCTCCCGCTGGCCCAATGGCCAAACATCGCCGCGCCAATGCAATACGCCGGCGGTACCGGGATCGGATACCGCCGATTGCGCGTATGACTACGGCTGGAACGCGATGGTCGACGCCTACAAGACGGCAGCCGACGCGTATGTCGCGCTGGGTCTGGCCTCGCCGGGCGCAACCCGCACTCCGTCCCCGAACGTATGGTGGCTCGACGTCGAGATCACCAACAGCTGGCGGCCGGACGTCACCCTCAACGTTGCGGCTCTCGAGGGAGCAGCCGCGTATCTCGAATCAGTGGACGTGGCCGGGATCGGCTTCTACTCGACTCAATACCAGTGGGACCAGATCACCGGCGGCACGGCCGTTTTCGCTGCCCATGCGAGTTGGGTGGCCGGTGCCGGGTCCGCCCTGGGGGCGGCAGCCCACTGCGGCACCAAAGGCTTCACGGGCGGCCGTGTCGCATTGGTCCAGTATCCCGCCGGCGGCTTCGACGCGAACATACTCTGCTAGGGTGGCCGCGAAGTTGGAGTGAGCGGCGATGAGTTGGATAGCCGAAACTCCCTTCCCGGCCTGCCACCGGACGCTTCGGGTCCGGCCCCGGATCAGCTCCCGGCTGGTGTAGCCACAGCCGCTGCCGCTGCCGCTGCTGCGGCAGCCATCCGACGGCGATGCTCGGAGACCATGATCATGCGGACTATCCGCTCCTGGTCGAGCGAGGTGATGCGGGTGAACTGGACCGCGACTTCTGCGTGACCCGACTGTCCGTTCGGGAGCGAGTCGCCACGGTCGGCCGTTCCGTCTACTCGCTTGACGACGCCACTCATCGAAACACGGTCCATGCCGGAGAGTGGCAGCGTCATATCGAGGTCGTCCCCGACGTCGATTGCGGCATCGGTCACGAACCGCAGTCCGCCCGGACTCAAGTCCCTGGTGACGGTCGTGGCGGTCCGACCTCGAGGCTGCCAGGTAGCCGGATCGAGTCGACGAAACCTGACTGGCACGTCTACGGGGTATCGGACGTATCGCCGCCGCTGGGTCGGCTCGAGCATTGCCGGCCGCTCGACCGCGAAGACGCGCGACCTGCCACCGTCCAGGAGCCGCAGGAACCTCGAAGTGCCGAGGGCGGCAGCGCCGTCTCCGGCAAGCGTGAGTCGGATTGCCTGGCCAGCTGTGGTCGTCTCGATGTGCCGATCCGGCGTCAGCAGGCCGAGCCAGAGCTCGGTCGGGCAGACCCTCAGAACCATCGCCCGGTACGACGGTGCGCGCCCGTAGGGCTCGGCTTCCACGAGAACCCGGTCCCTGATCGCGAATCCCCTGGTATTGCTGCCTGTGTCTGTCATCGCAGTCCACCTTGATGGGACGGCCGCGGGCTGACGGTCACGACCCCGGCCGCGGGAGGTGTCGACGCTCATGGATCCGGTCCATATCGGGACAGGCCCTAGTTGTGCCCGGCATGTGCGCTGTCGACAGAGCGAGAACCTCGCCGTTGCAGCTGGCCCGCGAACGGCACCCGCGAGGGCCATTGCGACATAGGCCGGCTCGGCCGTCCGGGTTGGCGGGCGGTCGAGCCGGGGAGCGCAGGTACTGTTCTTCGTTACGCAGAAACGCTTTGAGGTCTGTCAGACGATCGGCTGACCCGCCAGCGCCGCCGCGATCATCGCGCTGGCAGCCGAGATCGGGATGGCAAAAGAGATGCCCTGTGCGCCGCTCGAAGATGCCGTTACGACGGCGACCACGCTGCCGCTTGCGTCTACGAGGGGCCCGCCACTATTGCCGGGGTTGACCGACGCGTCGGTCTGGACGAGGTTCGTCAAGGTCTCAGTTTCGACGGTGATCGTTCGGTTGAGACCTGACACGATCCCGGCCGTGGCCGAATCCGCGAACTGGCCGAGCGGATCTCCGACCGCGACGACGGACTCTCCGACCTTCAACGCGCCGGAGTTGCCCAGGGTCGCGGCGGTGAGGCCGGTCGCGGCCACCTTGACGATCGCAAGGTCCGTCGTACTGGAAACGCCGGCTACGGTGCCCGCCACGGTCTGGCCGTTCGGTAGCGTCACTTCAATCGTAGCTGCGCCGGTCACGACGTGGTTGTTTGTGAGGATCAGGCCGTTGGCGCCGACGATGATCCCGGAGCCAACGCCGCTGACCGTCTGGCCGCGAGACGTGGCCGTTTCGGTGACGTTGATGGTCACGACGCTGGCTTCGGTCTTGGCCACTACGTCGGCTAGGGATAAAGACGCCGAGTTCAGCACTGCGGCGCCGGCCGCCGCGCCCGATACGGTGCCGGTGGACGACCCGTTGACGGCCGTCGTCACGACGTACGTCGTGCCGGAAGCGACGAGGCCACTGACGGCCGCGATGACCACGAGGGGCGACAGTACGCGTCGGATCAGGCCGCCACGTCGGCCCGGACCGCCGGGATCGACTGGTGCCTGCACCTGAGCTCCGAGCTGCGGTTCCGGATTCCAGGACCCCGGGGTGGGATCGGACGAGTCCGTGCCGCCAGCCGACGGACCCAGCGGTGACTGCATGGGTTCATTTTCCGTACCTGAGAAGTGGTTCATCGTCGTGTCCTTTCGAACGTTGAGTTTCGTCTTTGGGGGCTTCGAGAAGCCGGCTGCGACCTGATGCCGCGTTGATCNNCCGCCGGCGCATGCTCCCGAACCCGTGGCCTACTTCCGCAAGGGCATGGAGGCAAAGCCGCCTGGGCCGAGTCAATCCTGGGAGCGGGCGGCCCGGCCATGCAGGCATGAGCCCCTCCTTCAGCGTAGGTTCAGCCGAGCGGCGTCTGATGGCACCGCGATCGGGAGCAGACCACATGAAAGACAACGCCGGCGCCGCGCAAGGCGAGCCGGATTTCGACGACCAACGAGTGGGCGACACTCCGGTAGACACCCCGGGGGCCGGGACCGGTGTTAGCCGCCGCCGATTCCTGCGGGCGGCGGTGGCCGGCGGCGTCGCAATCGGCGTGGCGTCGCTTGGATATTGGGGCGCCGAGTATGGCCTCCCGCTCAACCTCCGGGCCCCTTCCACGCCCCAGCCCTCGGGCGCGCCCGTCATGCGACGCTACCGCTCACGACCGGATCTTTCGAGTCCACTGATCTCGGTGACCGCACCTGGGCTACGCGCGGCCGCCGGCCTTATCTTCCTCACGCCTGCCGGGGGTCCCGGACCGATGGTCGTCGACAACACCGGGGCCGCCGTCTGGATCCATCCGGTTGCCGGGAAGCGCGCATTGAACCTGCGTGTTGGAACCTACGCGTCGGCTCCGGTCCTTACGTGGTGGGAAGGCCAGCTCGTCAACGGCATCGGCAACGGCGAGTACGTGCTGGTCGACGAGTCGTATGCCGAGGTTGCCCGCATCCGCGCCGGCAACGGTCTGCAGGGCGACCTCCACGAATTCATAACCACCCCGCAGGGAACGGCCCTCTTCACCGCGTACGCGCAACGGCCGACCCTGGGTGCCTCGCCGGGGCCTTCCCAGGTGCTCGATTCGATCGTGCAGGAGGTGGACATGGCCACCGGCCGGGTCCTTTTCGAGTGGCACAGCCTGGACTACGTGAGCCCCAGTGAGTCCTACGCCGCCCCAACTGTGGGTCAGCCGTTCGACTACTTCCACATCAACTCGATAGACATAGAGCCGGACGGCAACCTCCTCATCTCGGGTCGCAACACTTGGGGCGTCTACAAGATCGACAGGCAGACCGGTGCACTGGTGTGGCGGCTGGGCGGCAGGCGGAGCGACTTCGCGATGGGCTCGGGAACGCAGTTCTCCTGGCAGCACGATGCCAGGCGCCGGCCGGATGGCTCGATCACGCTCTTCGACGACGGCAGTAACGGAGCGCATCCGCCGACGGAAGATCATTCGCGCGGTATCGTCCTCGAGATCGACGAGCTGGCTCACACGGCGACTTTGAGCCGCGAGTACAGCCACGCCGGCATCCTGGCGGCGAGCCAGGGCAGCATGCAGACCCAGCCGAACGGGAACGTCCTGGTCGGGTGGGGCGACCAGCCGTATTACACGGAGTTCGCTGCCGACGGCAGCGTCGTCCTCGACGCACGGCTGGCCGATGGTTCGACCTCGTATCGAGCGCTCCGATTCCCATGGCACGGCCACCCGACGGAGAGCCCGGTCGTCGTCACGGAACCTGGCGATGGCACGGACACGATCGTGTCCGCCAGCTGGAACGGGGCCACGGAAGTGGCCGTGTGGGTCGTTCTCGGCGGCGACGCCGCGGATGCCCTCGTGCCACTTGGTTCGCAGCCCCGCTCCGGCTTCGAAACGGCGATCGAGGTTGCCGGCCAGCCGCTGCTGGTTGCCGTCCGGGCTCTCGACGGCTCAGGGGCGATCCTCGGGCAATCCCTGCCGATCCGCGTCTGAAGCACGCCGGGGCGACGTCGGCCGCGGGCACCCGGACGACGCCACTCCCGGTTGCCGGTCTCCGTTTCGAGCCCGCACGTGCCACATCAGGAAGCGGGGTCTTCCCACGACCAGCGACTCAGGTCGGCGAGCGCCTGGCGCGTGCGCCCCGGCGAGCCGATCCGCAGGCGGCGCGAGGCCTAGCCGAGAATGACCCGGACATGGTGAGTGGCGCCGTCGTCGGCGAGCGGGA
>PMJT01000165.1 GCA_003158495.1 Chloroflexota bacterium
CGCCCGAAGACGAGCACCGACGGCGCCATCTCGTCCACCGCGACCCGAATGAACAGATAGGGGATACCCCAGACCAGCGCCATGACGCCGAACAGCAAGACGGCGCGGCGGGTCAAGGCGTGAGCCGGAGTCGTCGGCATGGCAGATGGGGCGGCGGCCTTCATCGGTTGATTCTGGCAGGCTTGGCACTGGTCGTTGCGGCGCGTGGCGAAGCCGGCAGAACGTCGCATCGCCCGGGACCCGGCGGCGAACCGGCCGCGGCCGCCGGCTCGTCCCCTCTGCGGCCGGCATCGGCCGATTCGAGCATACTGGCCGGAGGGCCGCCGGCCCCGAAGTAGGCCGACCCTGTGCAAGCCCGAGGACGCGACCGAAAATGCCCCTTACCGGAGAATACGCACCCAGCACGGCAGCCTATGCCCGCAAGCAGGCCGATCTCTATGAAGCCACGAACGGCGAACAGGCCGCCGACATGCGAGGCCGGCCGGTGGTCGTCCTGACCTCGATCGGGGCCCGAACGGGCAAGCTGCGCAAGACCGCGTTGATGCGCGTCGAGCACGACGGCGTGTACGCGGTGGTCGCATCTCTGGGCGGTGCGCCGCAGCATCCCGTCTGGTACTACAACCTGAAGGCGAACCCCCACGTGGAGTTGCAGGACTGCGCCACGAGGCGCGATTACATCGCCAGGGAGGTCGCCGGCGACGAGAAGGCCATGTGGTGGGAACGTGCCGTCGCGGCCTGGCCGGACTACGCCAATTATCAGAAGAGGACGGACCGTCAGATCCCCGTTTTCGTGCTCGAATCCATGGAGCAGGAGGTCCCCATGTCGATCGAAAGCCAGATGGAGGCCGCGCGCCGGCTCTAGGTCGAGGTTTTCGGGGCCGGAACCTTTGCCGCCACTGGCACGATCGAACCGACCGGACGCAAGGTCGCGTTCGGCGAGATCCGCATCGACCGCTTCGAGAATGGCCGGATCGCCGAATCGAGGTTCATCCCGGATCGCCTTTTCCTCGGGCAGCAACTCGGGATCCTGCCGCGGCTGCACAAGGGCCGCGGCTGTACAAGGGCCGCGGCGCGTGGTCTGGCCTGCAGGACACGGGTCGCCGGGCCGGTCGCGGCGCGGGCTTGCGGGCATGCTTGGTTCCTACTCGGGCAGGCCGCCGATCGAATGTGAGGAATCGATGATGCCAAAGATCACACCTTGTCTCTGGTTCGACGGCAACGCCGAGGAGGCCGCAGGCTTCTACGTCTCGCTCTTGCCGGACAGCCGAATCGACCGGATCTCCCGCTCGCCGGCGGACAATCCGAGCACTTCTGAGGGCGCGGTCCTCATGGTCGCGTTCACGCTGGCCGGCCAGCCCTTCACAGGTCTCAACGGCGGACCGCAGTTTCCATTCAGCGAAGCCATTTCCTGGGTCATCGACTGCGCGGACCAGGCCGAAGTCGACCGCCTCTGGGATGCGCTGACCGCCGACGGCGGGTCGCCGGGCAGATGCGGCTGGCTCAAGGACCGATTCGGCATGTCGTGGCAGGTCGTCCCACGCCAGCTCGGGGAGATGCTCGGGTCCTCCGACGCCGACGGCGCACGCCGGGCGATGGAGGCGATGCTGCGCATGAGCAAGATCGACGTCGCGGAAATGAGCCGGGCCTTCGACGGCCAGCCGGTGGCCTGAGCCGTCGCCCGCAGCGTAGAGGTGGCCCGGCATGGCAGGAGAACGGCAGTTGATCCTCGTGACAGGCGCCACTGGCCTTGTCGGCGGGGAGCTGGTTCGCAGGCTCTCGGATCGAGGCTTCCGGGTACGGGCGCTCGTCCGTAACGCCGGAACGTCCAACGCCGCGAAGGCGTCAGCCCTCGCTCAGTTGCCCGGGGTCGAAATCGCCGACGGCGACCTGGCTCAGCCGGCCACTCTGGCGTCGGCACTCCGGGGCGTGGACCGGGCCATGTTGATCTCTTCTTCGGACGCAGCGATGCGCGACGTCCAGTGCACGTTTGTCGACGCCGCCCGCGCCGCCGGGACCGGCCACGTCGTCAAACTGTCGGGCATCATGCCCGAGCTTGACTCACCGTTCAGATTCGCCCGTATGCACGGCGAGATCGAGCAGCACATCGAGCAATCGGGCGTGCCGTTCACGCACATCCGGGCGGGCGAGTTCATGCACTCGTATTTCCGCCAGGTCCCGTCGATCGTGAAGTCGGGTGCGCTGCGCCTCCCGATGGCCGACGCCCGGATCGCTTCGACCGACATCGGAGACATTGCCGACGTTGCCGCGGACATCCTGACCGGGCCGGGACACGAAGGACGGATCTACCCGATCACCGGTCCCGAGTCCCTGTCCATGGCCGAGGTCGCCGTCAAGCTGTCGGCCGCGACCGGGCTCGAGATCCGCTACGTGGAGGTCAGTGCTGAGGACTTCATCGCCGGCCGGCTCGCCGCGGGCGCATCTCCCTACGCCGCCGAGGGCCTGGCCGAGCTCTTCGCCGAGCGGCGCAAGGGCAAGGAAGCGACGGTCTACCCGACCATAGAGACCGTCTTTGGTCGCCACCCCACGACTTTCGACGAGTTTGCCCGGCGTCACGCGGCCATCTTCCGCGGCGAGCAGCCGGCGCCGCGGCTCTGACCCGCACCCGTCTGCGGCACCCGGGGCGGCTGGTCGTTCGACACCGCGGCGGCCCGCTATCCTGTCGGCGATATCAGCAGGGAGGCGGACCATGGCCTACGAGTTCACCATCGCAGACGTACTGCCGGCGACGCCGCAGGCGGTGTATGAAGCCTGGATGTCCGACGATGGACACACCGAAATGACCGGCGGCACGGCCGAGATCGACCCACGGGTCGGCGGCGAGTTCACCGCCTGGGACGGCTATATCACCGGTCGAACACTCGCCCTGGAACCGGGCCGGCGCATCGTCCAGGCCTGGCGCAGCTCCGACTTCGAGGCTGCCGATCCCGATTCTCAGATCGAAGTGCTCCTGGTGGCTGTCCCCGAAGGCACTGAGATCACTCTCCGCCACACCGCGATTCCCGACGGACAGTCCGGCTACGCACAGGGCTGGCGCGACAACTACTTCGACCCGATGCGCGACTACTTCGCCGGGCGCGACGCGTGACGGCCTCGGACTGGGTCGTGCGCAGCGCGATCCCCGCACAGGATGCAGCCGCTTGCGCGGAGATCTACGCCCCGTTCGTGCGCGACAGCGTCGTGTCATTCGAGGAGGAAGCGCCCGCCGCCGCGGAAGTCGAAGCCCGGATTCGCTCGACCCAGGCCACTCACCCCTGGCTCGTCCTCGAGGATACGGGCGTGGTGGTGGGCTACGCCTACGCGTCGCCTCACCGGACCAGGGCCTCCTATCGCTGGGCGGCGGACGTCACGGTCTACATCGGCCCTTCGCACCGTGGCATGGGCGTCGGGCGGCAGCTCTACACGGAGTTGCTGGATCGGCTTCGGGCGCAGAGGTTCCAGGTAGCGTGCGCCGGGGTCACATTGCCGAACGACGCGAGCGTCGGCCTCCACCGTGCCATGGGCTTCGAGCCGGTCGGCGTCTACAAGCGCATCGGATGGAAGGCCGGCGCATGGCACGACGTCATCTGGATGGAACTGGAACTGACCCCGGCGACGGGCGACCGGCCACTCGAACCGCTACCGCCGGCGCGCTGACCGAACGGTGCCCCCGGCCATGGCCGCGCTCGCCGGCCCGCCCGATCGACCCGATTACGACTGCCGCTTGCTCAACCAGATAACCGCCGAGGTGATCGTGACCACTATGAGCACGAACATCACCAAGGACAGGAGGAGGAAGAGCGGATGAGCCGGATGCATTTGTGGTCTCCTGGTGATTACCCCGCGATTTCGGCGCGGTCCGAAAAGAGCGCTGCAACAATCAGCGCCCCGACCAGACCCACCGGGTGGATGAGCCCCGTCAGGACGCGCATCGTGGTCGTCTTGCCGGCGCCGTTAGGCCCCAGGAAGCCGTAGACGACTCCTCTCGGGACAGACAGGTCAAGCCCGGCCAGGGCCATCCGCGATCCGTAGCTCTTGTGGAGTCCGCGCGTCGCGAGGGCAAGGCCGCCGGCGCCGCTCACGCGGTTTCCCCGGCTTCTGCCGGTGGCACGGCAATCGGGAATCCGGATGTCACCTGTGCTTCTCCTTCCGCCGATGCCGGCAGTGTTTTTGCGGTCGAAAGACGTTCGACCATCGTCGCGACCAGGGCGTCGAACTGGGTCAGTTCGGCCGGTGTCAGGACAGAGAGAGCTGCCCGTAGCGCTTCGCGGCGGGCGCCGTTGACGTCGGCCAAGAGCCGCGTGCCCTCGCCGCTGATCGAGCACTCGACCACGCGGCGGTCGTCCGCGCGGTGGCTCCGGGTCGCCAGGCCGCGCTTTTCGAGCCGGTCGACGATCTCCGAGGCCGTGGCGTCTGTTACCGAGAGCAAGTCGGCCAGCCGGCCGATGGACAGGGGAGCCTGGGCGAGGATGAACAGGAGACGCAGCTGCCCGAACGTGAGGTCGTGCTGCACCCACCGCGGCGGTCCAATCCGCGCAGTCTGCAGCAGCGATTGGATGCGGCCGAGGGTATCGTCCAGCGTTGTCCGAGTTGATATTTCGCCCATGCCCTGACCTTAGGGCGTAAGGGTTAGGGAATCCTGAAAACGGCGGCCCGGGCCGCTGCTCGCGACTCGTGGTCTGTGGCTCGAGGCCCGGCCCGGACCCCGGCCCCCGGGGTGTGCGGCGGCGCGGCGCGGGCGCAGCCACGGGTTCAAGATTGAACGATTCCAGCGGCCAACCCGTTGTTCGGTGGACAACGATCCAGACCCGAGGGCAGAAGCTTGCTGGCAGAGGCGACGCTGGTCGCGATGAGCGACGACGACATAGCCGAATTGCTCGTGTCCCAGGCGCCCGAAGCGCATCGGCTGGCGACCTGGATACTCCGCGACCCCGTGGCCGCCGAGGACGCCGTCCAGGAGGCGGCCGTCTCGGCCTGGGACGCGCGCAAGAAACTCCGGCACGCCGACAACCCCACGGCCTGGTTCACCAGGATCCTCGTGAACGTCTGCCGTGACGAACTCCGGCGCCGTGGCAGACGGCGGACTCTCCCGGAACTGCCCGGATCGATTTCCGGCGGCACGGCGGATCGGTTGGCAGTCCGCGACGAGATCGGCCGCGCGATCGCGCATCTATCCGCCGACGAGCAACTCGTGATCGGCCTCCGCTACGGCCGCGACCTCACCGTGCCCCAGATCGCGGCCCATACCGGACTGGCCGAGGGCACGGTCAAGTCCAGGCTCCATCACTCGCTCGAACACCTCCGTTCCGCGCTGGCGGCCGAGCGTCGCGCCGAGGAATCAAGACGATGAACGACACCGATATCCAGCAGGACTTGCGGGACTACTACGGCTCGATCGTGCCCGGAGATTCCGTCCGAACTTCGAAGCTCGTCGCCGCCGCGATCGGCGCACGGCGTGGGTGGAGTACGTCCGGCACCTGGGCTCGACCGCGCTTGTTCGTTGGTGTCGCGGCTGCCGTGACGGTGGCCCTCGTCGCGGGAGTCGGCTTCGCGGCCTGGCGAACTGGCCCGAACGGCGGCCTGCCCGGCGGTCCGGCCGGGTCACCATCAGCCTCGGCTTCCGCGGCCACCAGCTCGATGCCCAGCGCGAGCTTGATCGACGTCGCCACGGCCACCCCAGTCGCCAACGCGACCGAGACGGCGGCGCAGAGCCCGTCGGCGACCCGCCACGCAGCCACGAGCGCCACCCCGGCCGGCCAGTTCAGCGCCACGGACTCGATGGACAAAGCTTACGACACAGCCACGCTGCTCCTCGACGGTCGAGTCCTGATGACCGGGGACAGCAAACGCGTGGCATTCGGCAACTACACCGTCTCCGTCTATACGACTGCCGCCGAGCTGTACGACCCGGCAACGGGCAAGTTCAGTCCGACCGGATCGATGGTCCAACCCCAGGGAGGCGCCACGGTCACGCGGCTGGCGGACGGCCGCGTTCTCTTCGCCGGGGGCGCCGAGTTCTCCAGCAGCGGTGGGCAGCTGGTCATCACGCGTCTCGCGACGGCCGAGTTGTACGACCCGACGACCGGTACGTTCTCCATGACGGGCTCCATGACCCATCCGCGGAACGACCACACCGCAGCCCTGCTCCACAGCGGCGAAGTCCTGATCGCCGGCGGCGACATGAACTCGTCCGACGAGGACAAGACTGCCGAGCTATACGACTCGGCGACAGGAACCTTCAAGCCGACCGGGGACATGACGAAGGGTCGCGCCATGGCAAGGTCCGTCACCCTTGCCGACGGACATGTGCTGGTTCTCGGCTACTTCTCCGGGACGACGGTCACGAGCTCGGCGGAGATCTACGATCCGATCATAGGCACCTTCAGCTCCGCCGGTTCGATGACAACTGCGCGCATGAGCCCAGCGGTCACTCTTCTCCAGGACGGACGAGTGCTGATCGCCTCCGGCCAGGTGCCCTATGAGGTGGCGCCGCCGGAGCTGTTCGATCCGGCTACGGGGGCGTTCACCCCAACAGGGTCGTTCATTACCGAGCGTTCAATCACCGCAGGGGCGCTGCTCGGCGATGGCCGTGTCCTGTTTGCCGGTGGCACCTGGACCGCGCAGATGGGCCGCGTTCAACCGGAGCCGGCCGGAGGCAGGGTCGCGGTGGCGCTCAGTGGAGGTGCGGCCGCTCGAGCGCTCGCCTTCGCCGACTTCGGCGGGGCACCGACGCCGACGGCCGGCGCCGGCGTTCCCGGCGCAACGGCCCCGTCGACAACGCTGTCCTCGGCTGAGCTATTCGATCCGGCTACTGGAAGGTTCGTCAAGACCGGCTCGATGAGGACGCCTCGCGCCGGCAACA
Source organism: Chloroflexota bacterium (assembly GCA_003158495.1). GTDB lineage: Bacteria > Chloroflexota > Limnocylindria > Limnocylindrales > CSP1-4 > Fen-1039. Next base: position 6,860 of record PMJT01000165.1, read on the forward strand.
CGGTCACGGTCCTGCTCGACGGCCGTGTCCTGATCACCGGCGGCGACGCGACCGGGCTCACAGCCGAGTTGTATCAACCCTGAGTATTGACGCGGCCGGCGGGGATCGGTCAGGGTTGCGGTATGCCACCACAGCCCCTTGCCACTCCCGGTCCGGAAACTCGCCTGGGCCGCCTCGTCCAGCCGGCCGACGCCAATGAGCACGGCACTCTGTTCGGCGGCGAGGCGATGCGATTCATGGACATCGCGGCGGCGGTTGCCGCTATCCGCTACGCCCGTGGTCCCGTCATTACCGCCCACGTAGACGCCATCGACTTCCGGACGCCGGTCCGCATCGGCGTCTTCCTGGAGGCGATCGCCCGGGTCGTGGCCGTCGGACGCACGTCGATGGTCGTGGACGTCGTCCTCGAGGCCGAGGATCGCAGCACGGCCGATCGCACCATCACCACCACGGGCCGCTTCGTCCTGGTCGCCATCGACGACGAGGGCCATCCGCGGGACGTTCGGTAGGCAGTCGGATCGGTGGTCGGTTGACTCCGGCGACGGCGGAAGTTTCGCGAGCCCGCCGTGCGACAGCGACTCAGCGATCACGCCGACCTTGAGGCGGCACAGATCCGCGGGCTTTCCGATAAGGCGCGGATTCCCGAACGGTACGACGAGGCTCTGGGTCAGCCGGCCGTACTCCGACCGCCGGCCGCTCTACCTCGCCTCTAGAGCGGGCTGCCCACGCCGCCGGTGCAGGGTCCGCCCTGTTCACCGCCCTGACCGCCGCCGGCGAACTGCGTTATGAACTGGACCAGCCGCGGGTCGGAGGCCTGACTGACGGTCAACTGATAGCCCCAGGCGCTGGCTACGATCGGGGCCGGGATGCCGGCGTACGGGCTCAAGACCAGGTATCGCTCGGTCCCAACGTAGTGGGTCGAGACGATCTGCTGAAGGGTCGCGACCTGGTCGGGCGGGAGGTTCGGCTGGTAAGTGATCCAGACGGCGCCGTGCTCCATGGAATGGACTGCGTTCTCATTCGGTACGGGGACCGTGTAGATGCCGCAGTTCAATTGGACGGGGTTGTGGGCCCCGCCGACGGGCGGCACGTGGTCGTAGGTGACCGTGCCGCTAACGTGGGAGTGGTCGTTCTCCGTGTAGACCTGCGTTCCCGTCGGCAGCGAGCCCGTGCCGGTGGTCGTCGCGCCGGCGGCGAACGCGACCGCCGCCACGGTCAGCCCGACCACGACAACCACCACCACCGCGGCAAACGCCATGATCCCGGTCCGCCGATCGAATGGGGATCGGGCAACCTCCGGCTTCGGCTGGAGGCTGAGCCTTGAAGTGGTGCGGGACCGTTTCCCCACGGTGTTGTGAGTCCTCGGTTCGGGTGCGGCGCTCGGAGCGCGACGTGCCCCGAGTCTACGCGGCCGTGTCCCGGGAGCCGCTCTCCGGGGCCCGAGTCGCCCCGTCGTGCCACTACCCGGTACGGAACGCATCCGGGCGACCCGCGCATGCGTCGCCGGCCGCCGATCTGAGCCGAGCAACAACCCCGCGTAGGGGTTCCGACACCTGCCGGTTGGCTCCCCGCGCGCCTAACGTACCGGTCCATTCTCGTCCGGACGGCCCTATGGACCCGGGCCCCCCGGGACCTAGGCTGGCGGCCAATCGCCGTGCGTCATGCGGGCCATGTCCTGGACCGGCCTGCGGGGCACGGCCTCCGTTTGGAGGGCTCGATGACCACCGGACATGTGACGACCCTGTCGCACCCGGAAGATCAGGACTTCATCGACCGGATCATTGTTGAAGCGGCCGATCGCCCCGGCGCGCTCCTCGGCATCCTCGAGAAGCTCCAGGAACGCAACCGCCACAAGTACCTCACGATGGAGACGCTGGAATACGTGGCCGCCCGTACCGGCGTGCCGCAATCCCAGGTCTACAGCGTCGCGACGTTCTACGCGCTCTTCAACCTGGACCCGCAGGGCACCCACACCGTCGCCATCTGTCGCGGCACTGCCTGCCACACCCGCGGCTCGCGGGCGCTGCTCGAGCGCGTGAAGCTCCAGCTCGGCCTCCAGGAAGTCGCCGATGGCGCCGACAAGATCACCCTGACCACGCCGGATCGCCGCTTCACGATCCGTACCGTCGCCTGCTTCGGCCAGTGCGCCCTCGCGCCGGTCGTGGAGGTAGACCACGCCATCCGCGGCCACGTCAAGGAACAGGCGCTGATCCGCGAAGTCGAGGCGCTGCGCAGGGAGAGCGCCCGATGATGATCAAGGACTTTGCCGCGTTCTCCGCCGTGCGCGAGGCCGGCCTCGCGAAGCTGATCCCGGGCGGGCCGCGCATCGCCGTCGGCATGGGCACATGCGGATCCGGTAACGGCGCCGAGGCCGTGTTCCATGCGTTCGCGTCTGAGATAGACGCTCGCGGTCTTGCCGTCCAGCTGGTTCCGGTCGGCTGCTTCGGGTTCTGCGCCGAAGAGCCGCTCGTCAACATCTGGGTGCCCGGCCGGCCCCTGCTGATCCTGCACCGCGTCCAGCCGAACCACGTCGACGGCATCCTCAACGGCCTGAGCAACGGGCAGATGCCGCCGCCCGAAATCATCCTGTGCAAGATCGAAGAGTGGGACCACCTCACGGGCCACGTGAAGTACGGCACCGGCTATTCGGACGTGCCCAATTGGAACGAGGTCCCGTTCTTCAACGGCCAGGTCAAGATCGTCCTGCGCAACTGCGGCCTGATCAACCCGGACGACATCGAGGAATACATCGCCATCGGCGGCTACCAGGCCCTGTACAAGGTCCTGATCGACCAGAACCCGGCCGCCGTCATTGAGCAGATCAAGGCCTCAAAGCTGCGCGGCCGCGGCGGGGCCGGGTTCCTGACCGGAACCAAATGGGACTTCCTGGCCAAGGCGGCCGGACCCGAGAAGTACATCGTCTGCAACGCCGACGAAGG
>PMJT01000208.1:0-20580 GCA_003158495.1 Chloroflexota bacterium
CGCGGTCGCGGCAGACGCAGCCGCCACTCGGGCGCGGCAGACGCAGCCGCCACTCGGGCGCGGCACCGCAACGAGCCCGGATCTAGATCCCCAGCCGGGCTTTTGCCACGGCCAATGCGGCGGCCACTCGGCGCGGCGCCGTGCCGCCGACCACGTCGCAGCCTGCCACTGCGCCCTCCAGGCCGGCCGCGGCGCGCAGCTCCCCGGGAACCGTGGCGTCGCCCACCAGGGCGATCGCGATCGAATCGTCGGACGCGGCGAGGGCCGCGGCGATCACGGCATCGTCAAGCGCATCCAGCCCCTCGCCACCACGCTCCGCCTCGCCGACCAGCGCGGCCACGATGTGGTGAGCTGCGCGGAATGCCACTCCCCGCCGGACAAGGGCATCGGCCACGGCGGTAGCAGTCGTGTACCCCTCACCAGCCGCCGCTCTCATACGGTCCCGGTTCACGTTCAGTGTCGCGACCATCCCGGCCATGACCAGGAGCGACGCCTTGAGCGTTGCGGCGGCATCGAACAGTGCCGGCTTGTCGTCCTGCATGTCCTTCTGGTAGGCCAGCGGCAATCCCTTGAGCAGCGTCAGCATCGTCGTCAGCGCACCGATGACGCGGGCGGACTTGCCGCGCACGAGTTCTGCCGGATCGGGGTTCTTCTTGTTGGGCATCATCGAAGAGCCCGTCGAGAATGAGTCGGAGGCCCGGACGAAGCCGAACCGGGGATTCGACCACCAGGTGATCTCCTCGGCCAGCCGCGACAGGTGGACCATGCAGAGCGCGAACGCGGCGAGCGCCTCCACGACGAAGTCGCGGTCGCTGACGCCGTCGAGCGAGTTGGCCGTCACTCCGTCGAAACCGAGTTCGGCGGCCGTCGCCTCGCGGTCGAGCGGATAACCCGCACCGGCGAGCGCCCCGGATCCGAGCGGGCTCACGTTGGCGCGCCGCCTGCAGTCGGCCAGGCGACCGCGATCACGTTCGAGCATCTCGACGTATGCCAGCAGATGATGCGCGAACAGCACCGGTTGGGCCGGTTGGATGTGGGTCATACCCGGCAGGATCGCCTCGCCTTCGCGACCGGCCAGCCCAACCAGCGCGCGCTCCATCTCGACGACCGCCACGTCGATGCCGTCGATCGTGCGGCGCAGCCAGAGCCTCATGTCCGTTGCGACCTGGTCGTTGCGCGACCGGCCGGTGTGGAGCCGACCGGCGACCGGCCCGATGCGATCGCGCAGAGCGACCTCGAGGTTCATGTGGATGTCTTCCAGCGCGGGATCCCAGGTTAGCTTTTCGGCCTCGACTTCGGCTCGCAGCCCTTCGAGCCCCCGAACGATCGCCTCGACCTCGTCGGCTTCGAGCAGACCGGCCCGGCCGAGCCCGTGGACGTGGGCTATTGACCCGACGATGTCGTCGACGGCCAGGGCATGGTCGAAATCGATCGAGCGCGTGAACTCCGCCATTCGCTCATCGGAAGCGCCTTCGAACCGACCACCCCACATCCGCACGGGTTCTCCTCCATCCGTAGTTGGGCATGGTACCGGGCCGGGGAGCCCGGTGCGCGGCCGCTCGAGGCCGGGCTCAGCCGACTATCGGGGCTGGGCGGGCACTACGGCCTCCGTGAGGGGAGCCCCGGGTGCGGGAGCCCCGGGTGCGCGGCCGCTCGAGGCCGGGCTCAGCCGACTATCGCGGCCGGGGCGGGAACTACGGCCTCCGTGACCGGCTCGGTCGGCAAAACCACGAAACCGATCGCGCCGCCGATGACGGCGCAGACGGCCCCGACGCCGAATACGCCCTCGGCGCCGACCGCGCCGTAGAGCACGCCTCCGATGAGGTTCGCCAGGATTGCACCGATGCCGAAGCAGGACGCCTGCAGAAGCGTCTGGCCCGTGGACTGCAGACGCGGCGGGAGCATCGTGGCGATCGTCAGCACGTACGAGACGAAGACCCCGGAAAAGAAGATCCCCGACACGAAACGAGTGGCAAGGATGGGGCCGGCGTCGACGAGTACGATCCAACTCAGCATGCACGCCGCGAAGCCGATGGCCGAGACACCAAGCACGGATCGCGCCCCGAAGCGGGCGACGAGCAAACCGGCGATCACCAGGCCCGGTATTTCCGCCGCGCAGCCGATGCCATTCACCATCCCCACCTCGGCCGGGCCGCCACCCAGGTCCGAGATGCGGAGCGTGATGTACGTGCCGGTGGCCATGACGCCGAAGAAGACGAACGTCACCGACACGAGCACCGCCGCCAGCCGCGGGTTGGTTCTGAATGCTTCGCCGACCGAGCCGAACCGGCCGCGATGCGGGACTTCGTGTGTCAAGCCATCGATCAGGGCGCGGGCATGCCGACGACGCTCGCTGTCGCGGCCGTGGGGCACGCCCTGGGCGCAGACGATCGTGATCGCCATACCGCCGATGTAGATCAGCGGCGCAACGAGATAGCCAAACCGGGCATAGACGAAACCACAGATGACGGACGTGCACGCGGCGGTCAGGCTCGTCAGCAGCCTCAAGCGGGCGTATTCGCGAGAGGCATCCTCCAACACCGGCACAGCCATGGCGTCGGTGAGTGCCATTGCCGGGGCGCCGCCGGCACTCACGATCACCTCGCAAACGATGATCGCCCATATCGGGATTGGCGCGCCGAGGCCCAGGGCAAGAAGCGCGGCCGGGATGCAGGCGAGCTGCAGCGTGCGGCGCGGACCGCTGACGATGTCACCGATATGACCCCAGGCCGGCAGCGCCATCGTGAACGCAAAGGAACCAAGGCTGGTGGTCAGGCCGACGAGGGCCGGGTCGAAGCCCCTCGACTGCAACAGGACAGGCACGAATCCATAAAGGGAGCCATAGGCAACCCCATTTGAGGCATACAAAGCCCTCAACCACCGCATTGTGAAATGGTATCCGGGGTCACTCCAGGATGGCTTCATCGGCGCTGCGTAGATGGCGGCGGCACTCCGAATGGCGCGAAACGGCGCCGGCGAGCTGCCCGTCCCGATGCACAAAGCCGGGCAAACCCTTGTTGCCTGCGCGCCGGTCATGGCATACCGTGCCGCTAATAGGAGGCTTACGTGGCGAAAGCACAGAACATCCGTCACGGCGGCAAAGCCGCCGCAAGCGGAGATCAGGCCCCACGGACGGCGCGAAAGAACTCGCTCGCCGCGACGGCCAAGGCCGGGACCACCGCGCCGGCACCGGCGCCAAACACTGCTGCGGCCGCCAAACCGCCGACTGTTGCCGACGAAGACAGGGTCACTCGCGCGGAGGCCGCGGCAGCGGTCAACCGGGAGAAGCGCGTCGTGCGGTCCGCCGCCCAGCGGCGCGAAGGTCGGAAGATCGCCAAGGCACGCCTCTTCGACCCCACGACCGGCGACCTGGTCCAGCAGCGTCGCCAGAAGCTCGACATCAAGCACTACGAGACCGAGCTGGCTCGCCTCCAAGTGGAGATGGTGAAGCTCCAGGAATGGGTCCGGACACGCGGGCTCAAGGTCGTCTGTCTATTCGAGGGCCGTGATGCGGCGGGCAAGGGCGGCGTCATCAAGCGAATCACGGAGACGCTCAATCCCCGCGTCGCGCGAATCTGCGCTCTCGGCATCCCAACGGAGCGCGAGAAGTCGCAGTGGTATTTCCAGCGCTACGTGGCCCAGCTGCCGGCCGCGGGCGAATGGGTGCTGTTCGACCGCAGCTGGTACAACCGTGCCGGCGTCGAGCACGTCATGGGCTTCTGTACCGATGGCGAGTACCACGACTTCCTTAGAACCGCGCCCGAGTTCGAGCGGATGCTTATCCGCTCAGGCGTGATCCTGATCAAGTATTGGTTCTCGGTGAGTGACGAAGAGCAGGAGCGCCGCTTCCAGGACCGTCTCAGGGAGCCGACCAAGCGCTGGAAGATCTCACCCATGGACGTCATGTCGCGTTCGAAGTGGGTCGACTACTCCCGGGCCAAGGATGCGATGTTTGCCGCCACAGACACTCCCGAAGCCCCATGGTGGGTGGTCGAAGCCAACGACAAGATGCGCGCTCGGCTCAACTGCATGAACCACCTCCTGAGCATGATCCCGTACGAAGACACGACACCGACGCAGATTGTCCTGCCGCCCAGACAGGTCGACCAGGGCTACCGGCGGCCGCCCATCAAGAAGCAGCACTTCGTTCCCGACAAGTACTGAGACCGCCTCGCCGCGTCGGCAGCCGGCTCGCGCACCCCTCAGCTCCGCTCGGCGCCCGGCGAGTCCATGGCCGAGGCGAAGCCGGGCACCGGAGCGAGCACACCTGAGGGTCTGTGGGCGAGGAGCGAAGGCATGGGCCGCCCGCCGCCGAGCGGGAAGGGCGTAGTATCGGGGCGTGTCCGACCAGCTTTCGTTGAGCCTCACCGGGGACGTCGCGCGCCTGCCGCATTCGCTCCGGCCGATGCTGGCGAAGGCGGCCGACCACGCCTTCGACTCGGACGAACACGTTTTCGAGCCCCGCTGGGGCGGCCGACGCGTGCTGGCCTTCATCGAGCCCACCGTCGGCCCGCACGGGCCCCGGTTGCGTTTGATCGACGAAGACGGCCGCGATCTAGCCCCATTCCTGCCCGAACTTGGGACGCTGCCAGACCTGGTCGGCGAGCTGCCCGCTATCCTCGACGGCGAACTCGTCGTGCCGGACAAGCTGGGCAGGATGGACGACGATGCCCTCGCGGCCCGCATTGCAGACGGCGTGACTACCGCCGCAACGCCCGTCTACCTTGCCTTCGACCTGCTATGGGCGGCTGGCCGGCCGATAATCGCCCAGCCCCTTGTCCGCCGCCGCGAGCGCATGGCCCGCATCGTCCACCCCGCGGCCGAACTGGTTGTCCTGCCGGGCGTAGTCCGCGATGGCATGGATCTCTACTTCGCGGTCGCCCAGCAGGGCCTGCGCGGCGTCATGGCCCGCCACCTTCGCAGCCCGTACTTGCCCGGCCGGCGCAGCGACCTCTGGCGCTGGATCGCCACGCAACCCGGCGAGATGCCACTTCACGCCCTGCCGGATCCGGTCGCCGAACCGTTCGTCCGCCCGGTGCTGGCGCTGATCCAGCGGCTACCGCTCGAGGACTGAGCGCCGGCCAGTGGCGGCGCCGACCACAAGGCATCAACTCACGACATCCATTCGGCGGAAACGCCGTGAATGTGGTCGTGCTGCACCAGCCTTCCGAACGAGGCGGTCGACTTGGGTTGCGATACCGAGCCAAGCCGCGCCCATCTCGGACCGAGCCGCTCCCCTACCGCGAGACCCGGGCCGCCTTCAGGACCTGGCGCAGGCTTACGCGCTGGCCGTAGAGCAGGACCCCGGCGCTGTAGATCCGGGCCGCGACGAACAGCGCAACGGCGATGCTCGCCAGCAGCAGGACCACGGCCAGACCGAATTCCCATGGCTCAACGTGGCCGGCCGAGACCCGCGCCAGCATCAGGTATGGGCTGAAGAACGGCACGAATGAAGCCACCCGAACCCATGTCTCGTCGATCGCCTGGAGACCCGCAACGGACATGAAGTAGCCGGCCATGATCAGGACCATGAGCGGCGAAGTCGCGCTCTGGACGTCCTCCTGGCGGCTCACCAGCGACCCGAGAGCGGCATAAAGCAGCGAGTAGAGCGTGAAGCCGAGCACGAACAGGACCACGAATGCCCCCAGGACCGCCGGGCTCAGGCCCCCGAACTGGGTCGCCGAGTCCGTGCCCACGACGGCCCGGTGGATCGGTCCCTGGGCAAGCAGCCCGCCGACCACGGCGAGCAGGATGATCCCGTATTGGGTCAGTCCAGCACCTCCGTTGCCGAGCATCTTGCCGGCTAGCATCTGGAGCGGAGTGGTGGCATTGAGCATCAACTCCATGACCCGGCTGCCCTTTTCCTCGGCCACGCTCATCGCAACCCACACGCCGTAGGTGACGATCGCCATGAATATCAGCACGATCAGGCCCGTCGAGAGAAGGCTCGTCGAGACTTCCGTGCTCAGGTCGTTCGTCGACGATGCGGCCCCATTGACCGAGGCGACCGTCACGGTGGGCACCTTCTGAATGTTCTCGATCGAAGTGCCTGCCTTGTACAGGCGGTATTCGATCGCAACTGAATACAGCGCGCTCGTGACGGTCTGCACTGAGCGGCCGTCCTGCGGGCTGTCAGTGCGCATGGCGAACTGCACGTCCTGCGGGCCATCCTGGCTGACGACGACCAGGATGTCGTACTGCTTGGCCTGGAGATCAGCCTGGGCGGCAGGCAGACCACCGTCGGGTTGCCAGCTGATCACGTAGTTCTTGTGCGCAGGCGGGTCCTTTGGCTGGCCGTTGAGTTGGGAGTCGAGCAACGCCAGCGCGTCGCCAGGCATGTCAGGGACCTGCGAGACGACCGCGACGCGGGTCAGGCTCGTGTTCATCGACACGTCGATCAAGACCGGGATCTGGGTTGCGGCGAAAGAAATCAGCGCGAGTACCACGGTGCCGATGACGAAGCTACGACTTCGGGCGCGGCCGCGGAACTCGCGAACCGCCACGTACCAGGCATTGGGGAAGAGCGTCCGCCAGCCCCTCACGCTCGGGCCGCCTTCGGGGCGAGCGTCCGCTCGCTCGTGTCTATCTGGCCGACGTGCTCGATGAATATCTGCTCGAGCGACGGGTCTGTCATCTCGAAATGGCGGACCTCGAGGCCGCGGCTGAGGGCGGCCTTCAAGACCGAACCAGGATCGTGGCCCTGGGCCACCTCCGCCTCCGTGTAATCCTGGCCGCGCCGGGTGACGCGAACTCCGTCCAGCGTCCCGAGCCATGCCATCTCAGTGTCCCCCTGGACGGCAACCCGAACCATCTGCCGACCGGTGGATCGGCGCACTTCCCTCACCGACCCACCGACGACAACCCGGCCGCGGTCAAGGATCGCGATCGACTCGCACAGCTCCTCGACCGTCTCCATCTGGTGGGTCGAGAAGATGAGCGTCTTGCCCCGGTTCTTCATCTCCAGGAACGCCTCCTTGAGGAGGGCGGCGTTGACCGGATCCAACCCCGTGAAGGGCTCGTCCATCAGCAGAACCTGCGGATCGTGGATGATCGCGGCGATGAACTGGATCTTCTGCTGATTGCCCTTGGAGAGCTGCTCGGCGCGCCGGTCCGCGTACTCGGGGATGCGGAAGCGCTCGAGCCACTCGCGAGTTTCGCGCTCGGCCGCCTTCGGCTTGACCCCGTGGAGCTTGGCGAAGAACACCAGCTGCTCCAGCACGCTCATCTTGGCGTAGAGGCCCCGCTCCTCCGGCAGATAGCCCCACGTGTCGCGCGGCAGTTCAGTGTTGAGCTTGCCGTTCCAGACGATCGTCCCCGAGTCCGGCCGCAGGATGTCGAGCACGATCCGCATGGCCGTCGTCTTGCCGGCGCCGTTCGCGCCCAGGAAGCCGAAGACCTCGCCCGGTTCGATCTGGAGAGTGATGTCGTCCAGCGCCTGGACATCACCGAACCGCTTCGATATGGAGTCGATCAGCAGGGACAATTCGACCTCCCGCTGTAGAGACCCTGGTTGGGGCGGGTTGGTTCGACCGCTCTTCGGGCAGTTACGAGCGCCATCGGAACCAGAGGATGAAGCCAAGGTAAGCCACAGCGAAGACAGCCGTCATGTATGCGTACGGCATCGCGTCGCCACCGCTGAACTCAACGACGATGAACGTGCCGACCATCGCTACCGCAATGACCTGCGCAGCCGCAGCCAGGGCGCGTTCGTTGATCGAGGACCAGCGCTCGTCGACCGGCAGACCGGACAGGAGGCTGGCCGTCTCGCTGCGCGATTGGAGGAACAGAAGCGCCAGCGCGTACACGCCGACGATCGCGAACCCCAGGGCTGCCTGGGCCACCGATGCGTGCTGTCCCAACTCGGCAAGAGATATCAGCGAGCCGAGCACAAAGGCCAGGACGGGGACGAAGAACTTATAGCGCTTGTTCGTCACGGAACACCTCCTCGACCGGCCTGCTGAAGAAACGGCCAATGGCCATCGCCAGCGGCAGCGACGGCAGGTACCGTCCCGTCTCGATGGCGTTGATCGTCTGACGTGAGACGCCCAGATGCTTTGCCAGATCGCCCTGGCTCAGGGATCGATCCTCTCGGAGTTTGCGGACGTCGTTCTGCATGGCTGTCAAGTTAGCTTGACAAGAGCGCCTTGTCAAGTCCCCTTTACAGGGCGCTACCCGTCGCGCGTCCGCAGGCGTCAGGAAGCCATATCAGGCGACCCACGGGCGGTGACGAATGGCTCGATACAACTCGGCGAACACGGCTGGAGCAAGGGCGATGACCGCCACGAGCAGCCAGTCGGAGGCGTCGAGCTGCGTCGCCTGGAAGGCATCCCGGATCGCGGGCACGAACGGGATGGCCACTTGCACCGCTACACAGAAGATGCCACCTGCCAGCAGGAGTCCGTTGGGGCGGCGGAACAGCACCGGGTAAGCGAGGCTTCGGTTCGCGTTGGCCCGGACGACCTGCCCGACGACCAGGGCCGTGTAGGCGAGCCAGCGCACGTGCTCGAAAGTGCCGCCGTGAGTCTCGAGCAGCCACAGCGCCGCGACGGCGCTGAAGCCGCCGGCAAGGCCGATTCGAGACAGGATCGACCAGTCCAGGAGCGGTTTGGTCCTCGGGCGCGGCGGTCGTTGCATGGCGCCGGGCTCCTCCGCCTCACCCTCGAATGAGACGGCCGTGAGCATGTCGATAAAGATCTCGAGCCAGAGAATCTGGATCGGGAGCAGCGGCTGGTCGAAGCCGGCGATCGTGGCTATCAGGATGAAGCCAAGCATCGCGACATGCGTCGAGACCAGGAAGATGAGGCCCTTCTGCACGTTCGCGACGAGGCGGCGGCCCTCGCGCAGGCCGTGCATCAGCGTCACGAACGAATCGTCGTTGAGCACGAGGTCCGAGGCTTCGCGGGCGACGGCTGTACCGCTGCCCATAGCCACGGCGACGTCGGCGTGGTGGAGGGCCGGAGCGTCGTTTACGCCGTCGCCGGTGACGGCCACGGTGCGGTTCATCCGGCGTGCGACATCCACGATGCGGAGCTTCTGCTCGGGAATTGCCCGGGCCACGATATTGAGGGTTGGGAGTTCGGCTGCCAGGCGATCGTCGTCCCACGTGGCCAGCTCCGTCCCGGTTACGACGTGCTGGTTCGGCAAGCCTGCTTCGGCGGCGATTGCGGCGGCGGTGGTTGGGTGGTCGCCGGTGACGACCATCGGTTGGATGCCCGCGGCGGTGGCGAGAGCCATCGCCTCACGAATCCCCGGTCGGATCCGATCCGCGAATGCGAGAACGCCGAGCGGCACCCACCCGCCACCCGCCAGGCATCGAGCCAGGAGGAGCAAACGTTCGCCGGCCTTTGCGCCGCTCTCGACCAGCTCGTGCCACCTGTCGTGTTCCGCGTCAGCCAGGCCGGAACACATCGCCAGGACGGCTTCCGGTGCGCCGAGCGCCAGTTCCTCCTCGCCGGCCGTTCCGTCGGGACCGAGCTTACGGGCTCGTGTCCGCGAAAACGGCCGGTCGTCGCTGACCGGATCGGCGTCGAGCAAGTCGGCGGGGTCGAGGTCGATCACGACGGCCTGCTCGGCCAGGAAGGCGAAGAGCGATCGGCTGAACGAGCCAGGCCTGGCGCCGGTCGCAACGCTCCAGGCGTCCTCTTCGGCCCGCACTGCCATCGTTGCCAGTTCCACGACCGTGGCCTGGTCGTCGACCGCGCCGTCTGGCGTGCGGATTGCAGCCAGCGCCAGCCGGTTCTCGGTCAGCGTCCCTGTCTTGTCGGTCACGATCAAGTCGACCGAGCCGAGAGTCTCCTGGGCCGACAATCGGCGGACGAGCACTTTCATGCGCAGGAGTCGATAGGCACCCAGACCAAGCACCACTGCAACGAGGGCGGGCGGCTCCTCTGGAATCGCCGCGATTGCGGCCGAGACGCCTGCCAGCACGTTCTTGCCGGCTTCGTGGCCTCGCAGGAACCCCAGGCCGACCACTATCGCGATCAGGGCGATGGCGACGAAGAGCAGGATCCGCACGAGCCGGTCCATCTCGCGTTGAAGCGGCGAGCGGCGCCGTTCGCGACCGGCCAGGGCCTGCGAGATACGCCCAAACTCGGTCCGCAAGCCGGTAGCGATGACCACGCCTTGTCCGCGTCCACCAACGACTGCCGTGCCGCCGTAAGCGATGCTCCGGCGCTCAGCAAGTGCCGCTCCCTCGGGATCGGGCTCGATGGACGCCGGCTCCGGGAGCGATTCACCTGTCAGGACGCTGCGGTCGAAGGTCATGGCTTCCGACCGGATCAGGCGCAGATCGGCCGGAACCACGTCCCCAGTCCGCAGCAACACGAGGTCGCCGGGCACGAGTTCGCGCGTCGGCACATCCTCTACGTTGCCTCCGCGCCTCACGCGAGCCATGGGCGCCGCGGCATCGCGCAGCGCCTCCAGGGCCTTTTCGCCACGATACTCTGTGATGACTCCGGCGCCGACGATCGGGGCCAGGATCACCAGGACGAGCAGGCCGTCGCGTACTTCGTTGAGGGCAATCGCCAGGCAGCCGGCGATGAAAAGCAGGACGACGAACGGTTCGCGCGCTCCGTCCCATAGGAGGCGCCAGAACGAGGTCTTCTGCGAAGGTTCGAGCTCATTTGGACCGAACTCAACACGTCGCGACGCAGTCTGATCTTGCGTGAGACCCAGGGATGGATCGGTACCCAGGCTTTGGAGGACGGATTCGGCCGGCATCTGCGCAGCAGATGCGGTCGGGTCGATCTCGGAAACGGGACGCGCAGGCACGCCCTCTCGCGGAGCGGTCATCGGAAGCCACCTAGCCGAGCCGGGTCCGCTGCTCTCAGGTCACTCTTCGGACGTCCGCCCCGACGTCGACCCTACAATGAGGCATGGCTACAAACCTGGCAAATCAGCCAACCGCGATAAATGCCGACAGGGACGCCGGCCTGGTGACCATCGATTGGGCGGACGGGCACCGCAGCGTCTTCGACGCGGTCTCGCTGCGGCTTCTGTGTCCGTGCGCCTATTGCCAGGGAGAAGCCGGTCGGCCCGGCTGGCTGGATACGAATCCCACGCTGACGCCGGACCAGACCCAGCTTGTCGCGATGCGCCTGATCGGGCAGTACGCGCTGGCTCCCACCTGGGGCGATGGACACGACACCGGCTACTACACCTTCGAGCAACTCAGGACCGAATGCCCATGCTCGATCTGCGCGGAGACCCGCCCGGCCTGATCCCCGTTCGTCGACGCCGGCACGGCTCCGGCTCGAACTTCAGAACGACGCCGTTTTCGTCCCAACGACCGACCCGGTCGGGATTGGGAGGGCAGACAATCTGACCTGAGCACCCCTGCCCGGCCGGCAACCGCCGGTCGCCCCAGCGGAACGCGCACAAGCTAGCGCCACCAACAACGGAGGCTCCCAGATGATCATCGCCACGACCCCCTACCTGCCGGGCTATCGCATCACCGAAGCCAAGGGCCAGGTCTTCGGTCTCGTCGTCCGCAGCCGCGGCTTCGCCGGCAACTTCGCGGCCGGTCTGCGCTCCATCGTCGGCGGCGAGATCCACGAGTACACCGAGCTGCTCGAGGACACTCGCCGCCAGGCCATCGACCGGATGGTCCAGAACGCAACCCTGATGGGCGGGAACGCCGTCGTCTCCATGCGCTTCGATTCGTCCGAGATCGGCAATACGATGTCCGAGATCGTCGCCTACGGCACCGCCGTCGTCGTCGTCCCGGATGCGACCGCCGGCAACGTCAAAGCCGAGTAGGGGCCGCCGCGGCCCAACGGCCGGAGAAGAACCATGCCCGACGTGTACACCTGGATTGCCATAGCGGTCGCCGCCACGGCTTTCGTCCTGGGAATCCAGGTGCTGGGCATCACCGGCGGCGTCGGGCTCATCGTGGTCGTACTGGGGTCGCTGACCGCCATCACTGCCCTTGCCGGTTCCCGGACACGCCGCCGCCTCGCCCGCCGGGAGCCGCGGTTCCGGCCCACGGACGAGGTCTTCCACGATCCCGCCAGCGGCGCCGTGACCCGCGTCTATGTCGACTCGAACACGGGCGAACGCCGCTACTGGGAGGACCGCTGACCGGTGCGGCCGCCGGCACAGCCTCGGGCCAGTAGAAGCGCCTATTGCTTAGTTGCGTCGACTGTCGAGAATGGGCCGATGCACTCGGCGGCCGCCGAGTCGAAAGCGCTAGAGGCGAAGCAGAGAACGTGACCGCGATCATTCGGAGAGGCGCGATCAGGGCAACGCCCGCGCCGGGCGATGCCGGTTCCGCGTTCCCGTACATAAACCGCGAGATCAGTTCTCTAGAGTTCAACCACCGCGTCCTCTACGAAGCCGGCGACGATCGAAACCCGCTGCTGGAACGCGTCAAGTTCCTGGCCATCTTCGCCAGCAACATGGACGAGTTCTTCCAGATCCGCGTCTCGGGCCTGATGGAGCAGGCGGAGGCTCACGCCGCTCCGGCCAATCCGGGCGAGAAGCCGGCTGCCGAGCAACTCGCGGAGATCAGGCGCCGCTTCCGCGAGCTGCTGGACCAGCAGTTCGAAACGTTCGAGCGCGTATGCGCCAGCCTCGGCCAGACGGGGATCGACATAGTCGACTACTCGCTCGTGCCCGAGCACCACGCCGATCTTCGGCGCCGCTTCACGGAGGAGATCTACCCGGTCCTCACGCCGCTGGCCGTCGACCCGGGCCATCCCTTCCCCTACATCAGCACCCTGAGCCTCTCGCTGGCGATCCGCATGGAGGATCCTGAGGAGAAGGAGGAACGCTTTGCCCGAGTCAAGGTGCCGGAGGTTCTGCCGCGCTTCATCCAAGTAGAGCCGACCCGGTTCGTCCTCCTGGAGCAGGTCATCGCCGCGAACCTGGACATGCTCTTCTCGGGCATGACGATCCTTGAGACGCATCTCTTCCGCGTGACCCGCGACGCGGACCTCGAACTCCAGGAAGACGAGGCCGACGATCTCATGCTCGCCCTCGAGGCCGAGCTGCGAAGGCGGCGCTTCGGCGAAGCCGTTCGCCTCGAAGTGGACCAGGCCATGCCGGCGGCGATGCGCCGCGTCCTCGAGAAGGGCGTCGGCGTGGATCCGGCCGACTGCTACGAGATCCCCGGCATGCTGGACCATACCGGCTTGTGGCAGATCGCCGGGCTGGATCGGCCGGACCTGAAGCTGCCCCCCTACTCGCCCGTGGTGCCGCCGCGCCTGATGCCGCCGGACGAGGACGAACCGGCCGACGTGTTCGCGGCCATCCGCGCCGGAGACATCCTGGTCCACCATCCCTACGAGAGTTTCGCTGCTTCCACTCAGCGTTTCATCTCCCAGGCCGCATCGGATCCCGAGGTCCTCTCGATCAAGATGACACTCTACCGGACGAGCGGCGACTCGCCGATAGTGCGCGACCTAATTTCGGCCGCCGAGCGCGGCAAGCAGGTCGTCGTCCTGGTCGAGATCAAGGCCCGCTTCGACGAAGAGGCGAACATCGTGTGGGCCAGGAAGCTCGAGCAGGCTGGAGCCCACGTGGTGTACGGCCTGGTCGGCCTCAAGACCCACAGCAAGACCTCGCTCGTCGTTCGCCGCGAGGGCTCAACGCTGCGGCGCTACGTCCACATCGGGACCGGCAACTACAACTCCGGCACCGCCCGCTTGTACACGGACTTCGGCCTTCTCTCGTGCCGCCCGGAACTTGGCGCGGACGTGAGCGACCTGTTCAACGTGCTCACAGGCCTGTCGCGCCAGCGCGATTTCCGGCGCCTCATCGTGGCGCCGATGAACCTGCGCAACTGGATCCTGGAGATGATCCAGCGCGAGACGGACCACGCCCGGGCCGGCCGCCCGGCGCACATCATCCTGAAGCTGAACTCGCTCGTGGACCCGGCCTGCGTCGGCGCGCTCTATGCGGCCCGCCAGGCAGGTGTCGAGATCGACCTGATCATTCGCGGCATCTGCTCGCTCTGGCCCGGCATCCCCGGCGTCAGCGAGGGGATTTGCGTCCGGTCGATCGTCGGGCAGTATCTCGAGCATTCGCGGGTCTTCTCGTTCACCAACGGCGGATCCCCGGAGCTGTACATCGGCTCGGCGGACCTGATGGAGCGCAACCTGGACCGGCGCGTTGAGGCGATCGTGCCGATCGAGGACCCCGATGCGCGAGCTCGCATCGACGACGTCTTGAAGGTGATGCTCGCGGACGACTCCCGCTCGTGGCAGCTGGGCGCGGATGGGAAGTACGCCAGGACAGAGGATCTGCGCGGCGTACCGGGTACCATCGACACGTTCGAGACGCTCAAGCAGCGGGCCGTCGAGATGGCGGCCTCGGCGGTCGTCGCCCCTCATCGACCGCATGCCGGCGTGGGCTCGCTGGACCCGAGGGCGTAACACAGCACTCGAGGGATGGCCATGACCCCGCGCAAGATCGAAGTCGAAATGAAGTACGAGGTCGCGCGCCCCGGCAGTGCCGATCGCTACCTCGTGGCGCCGGAGCTCGGCCCCTTCACGCCCGACGGCCAGGTTCGGTCGATCCGCGTCGAGGATCGCTACGTCGACTCGGCAGATTGGGCCTTGGCCCGCGCCGGCCTCGCCGCCAGGATGCGCAGGACCTCGCACGGCACGGAGATAAGCCTCAAGGCCACGAACGTTTCGCCCGGCCGGCTTCACCGCCGCGAGGAGATCGAGGGGCCGGCTGATGAGGCGCTCGTTCCCGGGGGCTGGCCGTCCTCACAGGCCCGCAAGGTCGTGATGGAACTGTGCGGTGACGAACCGCTGGTCGAGATGCTCACGATCCGCCAGTTGCGCCGCGTCCGCCTGCTGACGGCCGGTGGCACACGGGCCGAAATGAGCCTCGACGAGGTCGAGGTCATCGGCCAGGGCCGGGTCCTCGACACCTTCGAGGAACTCGAAGTGGAACTCAAACGCGGCGACGAAAAGTCGCTCGAGAGCCTCATCGGGCTCTTCGACACGGACCCCGCGCTCGGGGCGGTTTCGCGCTCCAAGCTGGACCGGGCGATGACATCGATCCGGGCGGCCATGCCGACCATGCCTGCGGAACTGCGCCACCACTGGGAGAGCGCGCCGGCCGCGTTGCTCGCCGGCGGGACGTCGACCGATGCGGCCGGCCAGGTCGAGCGGTCGGGCAGTGCCGCAGACCCAGCTCCGGAAGGGACCGCGGCCGAGCCGCCGGCCGAGCAGGCCGAGCCGCAGGCCGAGCAGGCCGAGCCGCCGGCCGAGCAGGCCGAGCCGCAGGCCGAGCAGGCCGAGCCGCCGGCCGAGCAGGCCGAGCCGCCGGCCGAGCAGGCCGTGGCGCCGGCCGAGCAGGCCGCCCAGCCCACTCCGCGGCTGAAGCCAAACCCGCGCGCGGTCGGCATCGTGGCCGACGACAGCATGCCAGAGGCTGCGGTCAAGGTCCTGCGCTTCCATTTTGGCAAGATGCAGCGACGAGAGGCCGGGACCAGGGACGGAAGCGACGCCGAGGACCTGCACGACATGCGCGTCTCGACGAGGCGAATGCGCGCGGCCTGGCGCGTCTTCGACGGCGCGTTCAAGGCCGGCAAGACCAGGAAGATCCGCCGTCACCTCGAGACCATCGCCGACAAGCTCGGCGCTGTAAGGGACCTCGACGTGCTCATCGAGGGACTCGAGGCATACAGCACCGGTCTGAACGAAGAGCAGCGGCCCGGCCTGGGGCCGCTCAACACGCTGTGGCGAAGGCAGCGGGGGAATGCCCGGGCGCAGCTCATCTCGGAGCTCGATTCACCGAGCTACGCGGCCTTCGTCAAGGAGATGGAAGAGTTCCTCGAGGACGGCGCCAACTCGGCCGCGGCCATAGCCAGCCCCACTTCCCCGCACCGAGTCCGGGATCGAGCCGCTTCGAAGATCTGGGCGGCATACGAGTCGGTCCGAGCCTACGAACTGGTCCTCCCCTGGGCGGACGTCGAGACGCTCCACGACCTGCGCATCGCCACCAAGTGGCTTCGCTATGCCCTAGAGTTCTTCGGCGAGACGCTCGGTCCGGACTTCCCGCGACTGCTGGAGCGAGTTGTTGCACTGCAGGAACACCTGGGGCTGCTCCACGACGCCGACGTGGCCTCGAAGCTGGCGAGGGACATGCTGGTAGCCCGTGCCGGCGACCTCTCGAGCGTGGAGTCCGACGCAATCGGCTCGTACCTTCGGTCCCGGGAGCGCGAGCTGGAGCGCCGGCGGCGCGGTCTCGGAACCGTCTGGCGGGCGGTGAATGGGGCTCCATTCCGTCGCGCCCTGGGTCGAGCGACGGCGGCCCTGTAGAATCCCCGCCATGACTCTCCGCGTCGCGGCCGCCGTCGCTCCCCCACCCTGCCCGCGAACTCCCGAACGATGGACGTGATCCTAATTGGTGTCGGTGGGTTCTTCGGAGCCATTGCCCGCTATCTCGTCGACGGCTGGGTCAGCGGCAGCACGAAGGTCGGTGCCTTCCCGCTCGGCACGTTCGTGATCAATCTCAGCGGCGCGTTTGCCCTGGGCCTGCTCTTCGCCCTGGCGCTGGAGAAAGCGGCCATCGACCCGCGCATTCGAGGCCCGGTCATGATCGGATTCATCGGCGCATACACCACGTTCTCCACCCTGATGCTGGAGTCGTGGCGCCTGGCCGAGGACGGCAGCTGGGGCCTGGCATTGCTCAACGTCGGCGGCTCGAGCGTCCTCGGGATCTGTGCCGTCTTCGCAGGCTTGACGCTCGGGAGGGCGCTCGCATGAAGCTCGAGGGAACCGGGCTCCTCGTCCGCATCTACATAGGCGAGAGCGACCACTGGCACGGAAAGCCGCTCTACCAGGCCATCGTGGAGTTCCTGCGCGAGAAGCAGATCGCCGGTGCCACCGTTCTGCGCGGCATCGAGGGCTTTGGGGCCAAGTCCCACCTTCACACTACCCGCATCCTGCGGCTCTCCCAGGATCTGCCCGTCCTGATCGAGATAGTCGACGAGGAATCGCGCCTGCGGGCCGTTCTCCCGGAGCTCGACGCCATGGTCACCGACGGGCTCATCACCCTCGAGAGGGTCGAGGTCTTTGCCTACCGGGGCACAGCACCGGGGCCATCGCCCGCCGATCAGTAACCGCCGCCCTCCGAATTTGACGCCGCGTTAACCGGGCGTTCACCGCGCGATCACCGCGCCGCGACAGTCTCATTGTCGGGCTGCCGGCCATTTGGGCCAGGACAGTACCTCCCGCAACCCCGGTCGCTGTTCCCAGGAGCGACAGGCGGGGACAAGGAGACCGCATCGACGATGTCCGCCCTCGACACGGAGTTCGCAGCCCCGCCGGCGCTGGCCGACCGGGTCGCCATGGTCCGAGCCCAACTCGCACCCATCCGCAGTCGACGCGCCCTGCTCGACTCCTACAGGCGCGAGTCCCTTTGCAGGCTCGCTACCACCGCCCAGTCGCCCGATTCTGCCGCCGAAGTCCTCGAGCTTGCCTACGCCTTGCGCTGGATGGAGCTCGACTCGGAGGCTCCGGCCGTCGACCCGCCGGCCATGACTCAGAACGGATTGGTGGATGAATAGCCTTGGCCCCACGTACGTTGGAGGGGTTGCTCCCCTGCCCGACCTCCTCCCAGACTACTGCTCGCTGGCACTCACCCTGTGGCCGCGACTCGAGCGGCACCGATTGGCCCGGGCGCGCCACGACCCGCTCCGCGTAGCGTCGCTCGTCGCCCGGCGTACGACCCTGTCGCGAGCCGCGAGACTCAAGTTGCTCGGCGCGCCTGCCGCCGAGGCCGACTCGCCCAAACGCGACCACTGACCCCGCCCGCGACGCTATGCTTGCCCGCCAGGAGCGTCTCCGTGCGTGGTTCGTCGGAATCGCGCCGCGTTCGGACCGGACGCTTGCCAAAGCTGCATCGAGTCCGAGCGTGCAAGACAGCGACCGATACGTCGCCCATGGCCACAGGGAAGTCTTCGACCGGGAGTTGCTCCAGGTTCGCGAAGGCGTGGTCCGCATGGGCGAACTCGTCGCCGTGGCCATCGACAGGGCCGTNNGCCCTCGTCATCACCACCATCGCCACCCAGGCCCCGGTGGCCGGCGACCTGCGCTTCGTGCTCTCGCTGTCGCATATCACCTACGAACTGGAGCGAATCGGCGACCACGCCGCCGGCGTGGCAAAACAGGTCCCGAAGGTGGGCATCGCGCACGGCGCGGGCAGCACCAACCTGGATCGCATGGGCGAGCTCGCGAGCGGCATCCTGCACGGCGTCCTCCGAGCGCTAGTGGACCTGGACGTCGATGAGGCGCGGCGCGTCGCAGCCCAGGACGACGAAATCGACAAGCTCTACCACGCCTATTTCCAGCTATCACTCGAGCGAATGCGCCTCGAACCGGATTGGGTCGACGTCGGAGCCCACCTGCTCTTCGCGGCCAAGGATCTCGAGCGCATCGGCGACAGGGTCACCAACATTGCCGAAGAGGTCGTCTTCCTGGCGACCGGCGAAGTCGAAGATCTCAACGCCTGATCGCGTTCGCGAGGTCGACCGCCGATCGGGCGCCGGACGCAACCTTTCGTCGGTTTTGGAAATCGGTGAGATGATCCGGCCGTGAACGCGATGTCGGAAATCCAACTCTGTCTGCTGCGCCACGCCCACGCCGGCGATCCGATGAAGTGGCAGGGCCCGGACGAGGTTCGGCCCCTGTCCGAAAAGGGCCGCTCGCAATCCGAGAGGCTCGGACGACTCCTCGCCGTGGCCGGCTTCCGGCCGGACGCGATCCTCTCGTCGCCAAAGACACGAGCGCTGGAAACCGCGACGCTGGTTGCGGCCGCACTGGGCCTCAAGGTAAGCATCGCCGATGACCTCAGCGGACCGCTGGACCTCGCCACGCTGGACGGCCTTCTCCACTCCGCCGGGGATCCGGGCCGGCCCATGCTGGTCGGCCACGACCCGGATTTCAGCACGCTGGCCTCGGAGCTGGCTGGCGTCGCCAACCTGCCGATTCGCAAGGCGGCCATCATCCGTATCGACGTGGTCAGACCGCTCCGGGCCGGTCAGGGCACGATTCGCTGGCTGGTGACACCCGATCTTCTCGGCTCCGACGGTTGACCTCGTTTGACCGCCCCGGCGGCGGCGATATGCTTCGACTACTGAAACGAACGTGAGTCGCGGCCCGCTCTTGCGGCCGGCCACGCGGAGGAACAAGACAATGGCCAAAGGGCGCTCCAGGAAGTCCGACAAATCGGACAAGCAGGCGGCCGCCGCCTCGTCGAAGTCCGCGACAAAGCTGAGTTCCGGCCTGCGCAAGCAGCTGAAGCGGCTGCAGATCCAGTTCGAGGATGCGCAGCGCCTCGAGCGCAAGCGAGTCAGGAAGCTCGAGCGGGCCCGCCATCGCCGACAGGTTGCCGAGGCCGCCCTGGCCGACGTTCTTGCGGAAGCGCCGGCAGCTGCCAGGCCACGCAAGGCGAAGGCCGCGGCCAAGTCTTCGGCCGGGGTTCGGGCAAAGGGCGCAAGCAAGACCGCGGCCGCTTCGGCTGAGTCCAACGCCCCGGCGCCGGCATCTCCGGCTGCCGCTCCGGCGCCGACCAAGGCGGCCCCGGCGAAGCCAGCGCCCCGAATTGCAAACAGCGGCCCAGCTGCCGCCGCGGCCAAGACGCGCGCTGCGGCCAGGTCATCCACCTCGGCCTCTCCGGCACGGCCGCGAACTCGGTCGGCTGCGGCCAATCCTGCCCGACCGCGGACCGCGGGGCCGGCCGCAACGCGCCGCGCGGCGCCGAAGCCGCCTGCCAACGGACCCGCCGCCGGGGAGACCGGCAAGGAATAGACCTAAGCCGAGGTTCCCAGGTCGGCGTCGGTCGCTGAAGGCGCTCCTGGCCCCGCTCCGGCTTCCAGGGCAGACGGAGCGATGTCGGACTCGCCATCGAGCGGCGTAGCTTGGCCCGCGGTGCGGGCTGACGCCAGCGGCACCGTGAAGATGAACATCGAGCCGAACCCTTCCTCCGACTCGGCCCAGATCCGACCGCCGTGGGATTCCACGACGTGGCGTGAAATGGACAGGCCGAGGCCCGTTCCGCCGCGGCCCCTGACCCGGGCCCGATCCACCTTGTAGAACCGCTCGAATATCCGCGTCAGGTCCGCTTTTGGCACGCCGACGCCCGGATCGCGCACCCAGACCCTGATCCGCTCTCCCTCGTCTCGCACGCCGACGACGATCACGCCGCCGTTGGGGCTGAACTTCACGGCGTTGTGGAGGAGGTTGACCAGGACCTGGCCGAGGCGATCCTCGTCGCCCCGGACGGGCGAGACGCGGTCCGGCACGTCCAGTTCTATCCGCAGACCCTGCCGCTCGCCGAACAGGCGCAAGCGCTCTGCCGTGGCACGTGCGAGCCGCACAAGGTCCACTTCGTCGAGCATGAGTTGCGCGGTTCCGCTCTCGATCTTCGACAGGTCGAGCAGTTCGTTGACCATCTGGGTCAGGTGGCCCGTCTCGACTTCGATCTTGGAGATGCGGTCCCGCAGCCGCGGCGACGCCGTCTCGGCATCCCGGGCGGCCGTCTCCGCCAGCAGGCTGATAGTGGTCAACGGCGTGCGGAGCTCGTGGGACAGGTTGTCGATGAACTCCGCCCTGATCCGCTGCA
>PMJT01000208.1:20622-26032 GCA_003158495.1 Chloroflexota bacterium
GCGGCCCCGTTGGCGAACTCGACGGTGAGGTCGTCCCGCAGTCGGACCAGGCCGGCGGTCAGCAGCTCGGCCAGGTAGCCGGTGTCGTGGAGCGTCTGCTCCGCGTTCCAGCGCGCATCTTCAGCCCCTTCGAGGGCCATCCGAACGCGCCTCTCGACGTCGTCGGCGTCCGACGCACCGGTCACTTCCTCGAGACGCTCCAGGGATCTGCCTCGAGAAATCGCCAGCGCCAGGGCCCATGCGAATAGAATCGCCAGGCCGACGATGAACAGGACCTCGACTACGTCCATGAATCGAGCATGGCACACCCGGCCGAGATCGTCTCTGCCGCATGCGGGCGACTGGCAGGCGAACTCGCCGACCGCTACCCTAGGGCCAGCAATTCACGAGACGCGCAGATCGACGCGTACCGCATGAGCGGATCGTTCGTTCGGCTGTCGCGACTCCCCTGTTGGAGGCGGTCCAGGTGCCCTCGTTTCGACTGATTCCGCGCGAAGAGCGCTTCTTCGATCTCTTCGTCGAGGAGGCCGCGAACGTACTGGACGGCGCGCGGCAGCTCGAAGCAATGCTTCGGACTTTCGACAATCCGGACAAATCGGCCAAGAGGATCCGCGAAGTCGAGCACCGTGGCGACGATATAAGCAAGGACATCGGCCGCCGGCTCGAGTCTACGTTCGTCACGCCGTTCGACCGAGAGGAGATCCACGCCCTCATCAGCGGCCTGGACGACATCCTGGACCTGATCGAAGAGGTCGCCGACACATTCGTCCTGTACCGGATCGAATCGCCGACCAAGTCGTCCGTGAAGCAGGCCGCACTGGTCGTTCAGGCCTGCGAGACCCTCCACGAGGCCCTGAGCAACCTCCGGGGCTTCAAGGACATCGACAAGTTCGTGACCGAGGTCCACCGGCTCGAGAACGAGGGCGACCGAATCAGCCGTTCGGCCATTGCCGGTCTCTTCGATGACGGAGCAAAGACGATCGAAGTCCTCAAGTGGAAGGACATCTACACGCTCCTCGAAGAGACGATCGACCACTGCGAGGACGTCGCGCAGCTGATCGAGAGGATCGTCGTCAAGCACGCCTGAGAGGCGCGCCGGGTCCCGGTTGGCTTCCGACCTTGCCGACCCGGCAATCCGTCATCCTGATTGCTGAACTCAACGTTCACGGTCCCGGAACACGCCGTTAACACAACGCCGCGACATTCGGGGAATGACGCAGGCGCACGACGACGTCTCCTCCGGCGCCCGAGCCGGCGAACCGCCGGCAGGCTTCCCGATCGCTTCCCCGGCGCCCTTCGAGGGATGGCTCGCGCTGGCCGATCCGGATGGGCCAATTGACCTGAAGCGCCTCTTTCCCGAGGTCGAGATCCGCGTTGAGCCGACTTCGGCCGGTTTCTCGGACGCGCTGTCCGCCTCCGAGCCGAGCCTCCTGGTGCTGATGGCGCCGCCCGCCGGACCCGGCGACCTGCAGCGCGCGGCCAGCTGGTTGGCGAACAACCCCGGCGCTTCGGCGGTGATGCTCAGCGCCCACCAGTACGTCGCGCTGAGGCTCCACGCGCTGGAACTCGGGTTCGACGATGCCGTGGATCTCTCGTCGGATCCGATGGAAGTGATCGGTCGCCTCTCGATCGCGGGTCGGCGTGGCCCGATCGGTGGGCAACCCGCCGGCGATCGAATCGTGGTCGGCGACGGCGTGGAACTNNTGGCACGACGTCGCAGCCAACGAGCGGATGGTCGACGTCTACGTATTCTGGCTGCGGGCCAAGATCGAGAGGGACGCGGCCAATCCCGTCCATCTGGTCACCGTCCGCGGTTCCGGCTACCTGTTCGACCCGCCGCGGCCCGACTCCCCCGCCGATCACCGGTCATATCCGGCGCCGTCCGGCCCCCCGAACGTTAACGAACCGCCAACACCGCGTTAAAGCACGACCTTGACTCTCGCCGTGGAACCAAAGACGTCGCACAGAGTGCCCAGCAAAAGAGGAAGAGGAGAGACCACGTTGCTCAACGGAACACGACGCTTCGGCGCCATGATCATCGCGGCTGCGATCGTCGTCGGTGCCTGCAGCTCGGCCGCCGCCACGCCGACCGCTGCCCCCACCGACGCCCCGACGGCCGCCCCGACAACGGCCCCGGCCACTGACACCCCGGCCGCGGGAAGCCCGACGGTGGCCCCGACCTCGGCAGCAACGTTCAAGTGCACCGGTGGTTCCATCACCGTTGCCGGCTCGACGGCCCTTCAGCCGCTCGTTGACGCCGCCGCCAAGCAGTACGTCAAGGATTGCCCAACCTCCGGCGCCGTCATCACCGTCAACGGCGGTGGCTCCGGCACTGGACTGAGCCAGGTTTCCGCCGGCTCCGTGAACATCGGTGACTCCGACGTCACGGCCGAGAGCAAGCTGCAGCCCGCTGACGCCGCCAAGCTCGTCGACCACATCGTCGCCCGCCAGGGCTGGATCGTCGTCACCAACAAGGACGTGACCGGCGTCACGAACCTGACGACGCAGCAGAACATCGACATCTGGACCGGGAAGATCACCAACTGGAAGGATGTCGGCGGCGTCGACATGAAGATCGTCCTGGTCTTCCGCCCGGCCTCCTCCGGCACGCGCGCCACTTTCAAGAAGCTGGTTCTCGGCAACGCCACTGAGGCGACTGGCGGCCAGACCCTGACCGAAGACTCCAACGGTGCGGTCACGACCGCGGTCACCAAGACCAACGGCGCCGTCAGCGTCATCGGCTTCGCCTACTACAACGACCCGGCCAACAAGCCCCTCCTCAACGGCCTCCAGCTCGACGGCGTCGATGCAACGGTCGCCAACATGGCCAGCGGCACCTACAAGCTGGCAGCCGACGGTCACATGTACAGCAACGGCCAGCCCGACGGACTGACCCAGATGTTCCTCCTCTACATGCTCACGCCGGCGGTCCAGGGGACGCTCATCCCGAGTCTCTCCTACGCCCCTG
Source organism: Chloroflexota bacterium (assembly GCA_003158495.1). Taxonomy (GTDB): domain Bacteria; phylum Chloroflexota; class Limnocylindria; order Limnocylindrales; family CSP1-4; genus Fen-1039. The sequence continues at coordinate 23,591 of PMJT01000208.1, forward strand.
TCGTCAAGTAACTCGATCCTCCAGCTCCGGGCCNNCGCGGTGACGAGCGGGGCCCGGAGCATTCCTGTTTCTCGCCAGTGATCGTGTCGAGGCAGTGCCGATGGCTCAGATGACAACCGCCTACCACGCACCCGGACTGCGGGCCAAACGCAGTTTCATGAACCGGATCGACGCACCTCAGATCGTCGTGCTCGCCGCGGCGGCCTCCATGATCTTCATCGTTGCCCTGCTGCTGGCGTTCATCGCCTGGCAGGGCATCCAGCTGTTTGTCAAGGACGGAGTGCCGGTCAGCCAGATCTTCTCGTCGACCTGGCAGCCGGACATGACGAGCCCGAACGTCAGCTTCGGGCTGCTGCCCTTCATCGCCGGGACGGTCTTCGTCACAGTGGTGGCGCTGCTGATCTCCACCCCGGTCTCGGTCGGCCTCGCCCTCTTCCTCTCCGAGGTCGCCCCGCAGTGGGCCCGCGCGATCGTCCAGCCAGCGCTCGAGATCTTCGTCGGCATCCCCAGCGTGGTCTGGGGCTGGCTCGGAATCACGATCCTGGTGCCGTTCCTGAGCAGCACCTTCGGCAGCGACATCAACCTGGGGCTGCCCGTCGTCGGAACCCTCATCACGATCCCGGGTTTTCTCACCGGGTTCTCGTGGCTCGCCGGCTCCCTTGTCCTCTCGATCATGATCGTTCCGACGATCACGAGCGTCTCATACGATGCCTTCCGCGCAATACCGCAGGAGCTGCGTACCGGGTCGCTGGCCCTCGGCACGACCCGCTGGCAGACGATCCGGCACGTCCTGATCCCATCGGCACTCACCGGCGTCCTTACGGCCGTCGTACTGGGCATGACCCGCGCAGCCGGCGAGGCGCTGGCAGTCCAGATGGTCATCGGCAACTCTCCATCGATGCCGGCGGCAATCTCGCAGCCGGTCACGACGCTGACCTCGCAGATCACCCTGGATATGGGCAACACCGTTTTCGGCGAGCCGTGGCAGGACGCCCTCTGGACCATGAGCCTCGTCCTGCTGATCATCTCGATCACGTCGGTGGTGCTCGTCCGGCTGATCAACAAGCGGAGGATGGGCGCATGACCGCCGTAGCGAGCCGGGCAGCGGGCGGCCCCGGCGACTCGAAGCCGAGCCTCAAGGGCAAAGCGGCACGGGGCAGCATTCTGGCCGACAAGGCGGCGACAGTCGTCCTGTGGGGCACGGGCGTCCTGGTGCTGGCGATCCTCGGCGGGATCATCGTCCACTTTGCGATGGCCGCCTGGGGCGTCGTCTCGCTCAACTTCGTCTTCGGCGACCCGAGCGACACGAACCTCGGCGGCGTGTTCCCCGTCCTTTGGAACTCGATCTACATGCTCGGCCTGACGATGCTGATCGCGGTCCCCGTCGGGATCCTGGGCGGCATCTACATGGCCGAGTACGCGCGAGAGACCGGCATTCTCGGCAAGCTCACAACCACGATCAGGTTCGCCGAAGAAGCGATCAGCTCGGTCCCATCGATCGTCGTGGGTCTCTTCGGCCTGATCCTCTTCGTCGACAACTTCAAGTGGGGCTTCACTGCCCTGAGCGGCGCGCTGGCCCTGACCTTCTTCAACCTGCCGCTCATGACGCGACTCGCCGAGCAGGCCCTCAGGGCGGTCCCCCAGGACGAGCGCAGCGCCAGCCTGGCCCTCGGAGCGACCAAGTGGCAAACGATCCGCCATGTCGTGCTGCCCCTCGCAATCCCGGGCCTGATCACCGGCGTGATCCTGACGGCCGGTCGCGTCTTCGGCGAAGCGGCGGTCCTGCTTTTCACGTCGGGCATCGGGACGCCGGCCCACTACAACTTCATGAACTTCGACCTGACGAGCCCCGCCTCGCCCTGGAGCCCTCTGAGGCCGGCGACGACCCTGTCGGTCTACATCTGGAAGCTCAACTCCGAGGGTCTCGGAGCCTTCAAGAACCAGATCGTCGATGGCTCGGCCGCGATCCTCATTTCGATGGTCCTGATCTTCAACCTCGGCGCGCGCCTCCTCGGACGCGTCCTCTCGCGACGGCTGACGGCCGCATGAACACCGGAGACGAGATGCCAACCACCACCCTCAACTCTGAACCGCCCGTGATCCGGCGTGTAGACGTCGCGGCCCCGGCGACAACCGTCGAAGTCGGCGCGCGGCCCGAAGACATCAAGATCTCGACCGACCACGTGTCCATCTCNNTACGGCACCAAGGTCGCCGTGCGCGACGTCTCGCTGACCGTGCCGGAACGTTCGATCCTGGCCCTGATCGGCCCGTCGGGCAGCGGCAAGTCGACGTTCCTGCGCTGCTTCAACCGCATGAACGATCTGATCCCCGGCGCCAGCGTCGCTGGCAGCGTCTCCCTCGACGGCGAGAACGTCATGGATTCGGACGTGAGCGTCGTCGAGTTGCGCCGCCGCGTCGGCATGGTGTTCCAGCGCCCCAAC
>PMJT01000065.1:0-2138 GCA_003158495.1 Chloroflexota bacterium
GTCACGTAGCCTCGCAGCGCGAGTGCTCCTGCCACCGTCAGCACGGCGACGAAGACTGAGACGGTGGCCCCGGTGCGATGGATCGCGTTCATCGCTGGTTCTCCTGCTGCACACCCGACTGAGGAAAACTTCCCTGGCCGGAGTTTCTGGGCCTACAGAAGTGCAAACCCTCAGTGGATTGGTAGGAGTCCAATCTCGCCTGCCGCGGTGGAATGGGGGTGGAGTGGAAATGGAGGCTAGATGGAGGTTGTATGGAGGGTGCGCCCGGCGCGACGAATGGTGAAGATTGGCTCAAGGGTGTCTTGACAAACGGCAATCTCGTGGATCGGCCACCTTCGTTAAGCTCCGAATCAATCGGGCCAGGTCTTTCGACCTGGCCCGAAGAATCTCGAACGGTTGAGGCTAGGACTTCGGCTTCTTCTCGGCCTTCGGCGCGGCCTTGGCCGGAACCTTGGCGGCCGCCTTCGCAGGAGCCTTTGCGGCCGGCTTCTCGGCCTTCGGCGCGGCCTTGGCCGGAACCTTGGCGGCCGCCTTGGCCGCGGGCTTTTCGGCCTTCGCAGCTGCCTTGGCCGGAACCTTGGCTGCGGCCTTCGGCGCGGCCTTGGCCGGAACCTTGGCTGCCGGCTTCGCCGCGGCCTTGGCCGGAGCCTTGGCTGCGGGCTTCGCGACTTCGACCACCGGTGCGGAGGACTCGGTGCGAGCCGTCTTGGAGAGAGCGGCCTTTGCCTTGCCGGCTGCGGTCTGCGGGCCCTTGGCCTTGGTGGCCTTGGCGGTCGCGATGCGCGTNNGCTGTGCCGTCGGCGAGGGCGTTGAGCCGGAGAACCAGGCGGGACTTGCGCCGGGCGGCGTTGTTCGGGTGGATCGCCCCGACCTTCGCGGCCTTGTCCAGCGCGCTCATCGCCTCGGCCAAAGCCGTGGCGGTGTCGCCTTCGGCGGCGCCAGTGGCGACTCTGACCGCGTTCGCGGCGTATGTCTTCGCCGCGCTCTTTCGCGGTTGATTGATGGCCCGCCGGNNTGCCTGGCGGACCCGCTTGATCGCTGACGGCGTGCGGGCGCCGGTCCAGCCTCGGGGCGTCTTGGCCAAGTTCGAAGACCTCTGTGCTGCAGTTGGAAAGCGACAGGCAGCCGAAATTGGACCGACTGACGCGACGGTTGATGGTAGCAGAGTATCGCGCAGACGCGCAGCCAGAACTTATCGGCGATGGCGCCGCCGGCCATCAAGCAAACTGCTCCCACCGGAAGATACAAGAAGTGAGCTTCTGCAGATGCCGATTCGACCGATCGGCTGTTCTGGAGGGTCCGATGCGTGTCGGTGGGCGCGGCCCGCGAAGGTGAAAAGGCCGCCAGCGGAGCCACGACGTGCCACCGGTCGCGGTTGCGCTCGATGCGTCGGTCCTACGACGCCGGTCGGCAGGGCATAATCGCGACGCCAATTCCGACACCGCCAGCCTGGAGAATCCTGTGAACATCATCGACGTCGAAGGCATCGGACCCGTCTATGCCGGCCAGCTCGAAGCCGTCGGTGTCAAGTCGACCGACGAACTCCTCGCCCGCGGCGCAACCCCGAAGGGCCGCGAAGAGCTCGAGACGGCGACCAAGATAGGCCACGCCCTCATTCTCAAATGGGTCAACCGCGTCGACCTGTACCGCATCAAGGGCGTCGGGTCGGAGTACTCCGATCTCCTCGAGATCGCCGGTGTGGACACCGTGCCGGAACTGGCCCAGCGAAATGCCGCCAACCTGACCGAGACCCTGGCCGAAGCCAACGCCGCCCGCAACCTCGTGCGCAAGCTGCCGACGGTGGAACTGGTCGCCGACTGGGTTGCCCAGGCCAAGCAGCTGCCCCGGGTCGTCCAGTACTAGATACGCCCAGCCGCTTGCCGCGGCCATGCGAGATGCGCGACGGCGCTCGGCGGGCTTTCCGCCGGGCGCTTTTCGTTCGCTGTCGGTCCCGTCAGCCGTTTTCGCGCAGGCGTCGTCTGAACGGCCGGGGCCCCGGCTGGTCGACGACTACCGCGCCGCGCAGGTCGCGGCCTCTCCGTCCGTCAGCCCCGACTGAGCCGCCGCCCGCAGAGGGCGACCGGCTACACTCCCACCCGTGAGCATCCCCCAGAACCGCCTGCGCAACTTCTCGATCA
>PMJT01000065.1:2143-11195 GCA_003158495.1 Chloroflexota bacterium
AACCTGATCGATACGCCCGGGCACGTCGACTTCAGCTACGAGGTCAGCCGTTCGCTCCAGGCGTGCGAAGGCGCGATCCTCGTCGTCGACGCTACGCAAGGCATCGAGGCCCAGACACTCGCGAACGTCCACCTGGCACTTAAGCAGAACCTGACGATCATCCCGGTCCTGAACAAGATCGACCTGCCCTCGGCCCAGCCGGACGTGGTCATCGAGGAACTGGAAAGCGTCCTGGCCATCCCGCGCGAGGAAGTGCTGCTCGCATCGGCTAAGGACGGCACCGGAGTGGCCGAGATCCTCGAAGCCATCGTCGCCCGGATTCCGCCGCCCAAGGGAGATCCGGAGGCCCCGGTCATGGGCCTGATCTTCGACTCGCACTACGATGCCTACAAGGGCGTGGTCGTCTACATCAGGCTGGCCCAGGGAACACTCCACCAGCACGACGTCATCCGGCTGATGGGCTCGTCAGCCGAGGCCGAGCTCCTCGAGATCGGCTTCTTCCGACCTCAGCAGGTCCCCGTCGGCGAACTCCACGCAGGCGACGTCGGATATGTGGCGACCGGTCTCAAGAGCGTCCGAGACGCCCAGGTGGGCGACACCATCACGACCGTGACGAACCCGGCGCCGCAGCCGCTGCCCGGCTACCAGCCCGCCAAGAGCCTCGTCTTCGCCGGCATCTACCCGGTCCAGGGCACGGACTACCCGGTCCTGCGCGAGGCGATGGAGAAGCTCCACCTCAACNNGCGCTCGGCTTCGGCTTCCGGTGCGGCTTCCTCGGCCTGCTCCACATGGAAATCGTCCAGGAGCGCCTCGAGCGCGAGTTCGGCCAGGAGCTGATCGCCTCGGCGCCGTCGGTGGAATACCGCGTCGTACTGATCAACAACGGCGGCGTTGTCACGGTGGACAACCCGTCGAAGATGCCGAACGCGGGCGAGATCGAAGAGATCCAGGAGCCCTGGGTCAAGCTCGGCGTCGTGGCGCCCTCGAACTTCATCGGGACGCTGATGGAGCTGGCCACGAACCGCCGCGGGACGTTTCTCGGGATGGAGTACCTCGATCCAAAGCGCGTGCTGCTTACCTTCGAACTGCCGCTCGGCGAGGTCATCGTCGACTTCTACGACCAGCTCAAGAGCCGGACCCAGGGCTACGCCTCGATGGACTACGAAGAGGCAGGCTATCGGGCCGCGAACCTCGTCAAGGTGGACGTCCTGGTGGCCGGCGATCCGGTCGACGCGCTCTCCGTGATCGTCCACCGCGATCGAGCCCAGGCCATCGGCCGGGAACTCGTGCACCGGCTCCGGGGTCTTATCCCGCGTCAGATGTTCGAGATCGCCATCCAGGCGGCGATCGGCTCGAATGTCATCGCCCGGGAGAGCGTAGCTGCGATGAGGAAGAACGTACTGGCCAAGTGCTATGGCGGCGACATCACCCGCAAGCGCAAGCTTCTCGAAAAACAAAAAGAGGGCAAGCAGCGCATGNNCGCCAGCGGCTTCTTCATGCTGCTGCTCTTCCTGCGCCTGGAGGCGAGCCGGTTCGGGGCGGCCGAATACGACGAGCCGGGCCGCCGCGGCACGGGTCCGCTGACGCGAATCTCCTGGTATGTCCTCGGTCTTGGACTGCTCGCCGCGATCTACTACGTCCACCCGGCCCCCCACGACGTCCTCTTCCTGGTCCTCGGCCATCGCGCGGAGGTCGTGAAATACGGCACGATCCTGGCCGTGCCGGGGCTCCTGCAGGCCGCTGCGTTTGCCTGGTTCAGGTACGGCTACATGAGACTCCCGGCCGCTCGGGCGTATCCGGGCGCCGCCGCCAACTCCATCGCGACCGCGATCATCGACGAGGCTGCCTTCCGCGGCGCGCTCCTCGGAGCCCTGCTGGCCATGGGCCTGCCGGATGTCGGCGCGATCCTTATCTCCGCGGTGGTCTACACGCTCGCCACTCGACTGGCGGCTCCGGGCCGCGCCGCGTACCCGCTCCTCCTGGCGCTGGCCATGGGCGTGGCGTTCGGCTGGGCCACGCTGGCGAGCGGCGGACTCGGCGCGGCCATCATCGGCCACTCCATCACTACGTTCGCCGTCTTCGTCTGCACCGGCCACGCCGGCCAGGTGCCGCGCCCGGGTCTCGAGCCCGAGGAGTTGGAGCTGCGCAATATGATGCCGGAGGGCTGGCAGGACGCGCGGAAGCCGGCAACTCCCGGCCGCGGGGCGGAGCCGCGTGGCTTTGCCGAGGAGCCAAGAGCATCAGGCTACGGTGGTCGTGCCGGCCGCCGCACCGAGACGGTCCGCCACTCGAGCGGGCTGATGGCCTGGGCTCGGTCGTCGACGCGTACGGTCACGCACGCCGCACGGCGTTCCGGCTAGGACCGCGGCCGGCGCCGGGCTTTCCGGCCAGGTCGACGGCCCGGTCCGGGCGCCGGGGCAGGGATCCTGCCCCAGTGTCGCGTGTGGAGTGGCGGCGCCCGATCTACGCTCTGACGGTGATCACGCCCCGGCCACCCGTCGCGCTCTACGTGCACCTGCCCTTCTGCGTGGCCCGCTGCCCATACTGCGACTTCGTGGTCTATGCCGGCGGCGACGCCCGCGGCCCGCGAGCCCGGACCGAGCGGCTTTACGCGGCAGTTGAGCGCGAGCTGCAGTTGCGAGCCGATGCTCTCGACGAACGGTTCGGCCGCGCGGAAGAGGTGGAGCCGCTCACCTCAGCGGGTCCGACCGCGGCCGCCCGCGAACCGCTGCGGACCGTTTACTTCGGCGGCGGCACTCCGTCGCTCGTGCCGGCCGAGTGGCTGGAGCGACTCATGGCGACGATCCGGGCCCGTTTCGGGGTCGCGGCGGACGCGGAGGTCACGCTCGAGGCCAATCCCGGGGCAGACGAGCGCGGCGATTCGTCCGCGTTCCAGCGGGCCGGCGTGACCCGCATCTCATTCGGGGCCCAGAGCATGGACGGCGGGGAGTTGAGGCTCATCGGCCGGCGCCACTCGCCCGAGGACGTGGCTGCGGCCGTCGCCGAAGCCCGAGCCGCGGGCATCGCTTCGATCAACCTCGACCTGCTGTACGACATCCCCGGCCAATCCGTGGCTGCCTGGCAGGCGTCTCTCGAGTCGGCCGTGGGCCTTTGCCCGGACCACCTCTCGCTCTACGCGCTGACACTCGACGATCCGGACGAGGAGGGGATCACCGGGCTCGAGGGCGACCACCTGCCGACGCCTCCCGGCGCGCGACGCTGGCGCGACAAGGCTCGTGCGGAGCAGGACGACGATCGGGCGGCCGACCAGTATCGCCTGGCCACCGATCTCCTCGCCGCGCGCGGCTGGCGCGGCTACGAGATATCGAACTGGGCCCGACCGGGCCACGAGAGCCGCCACAACCTTGTCTACTGGCAACGTGAGCCGTACGAGGCGGCCGGCCCCGGCGCCCACGCCTTTGACGGCGTTACGCGCCGCTGGAATGCGGCGGCGATGGAGCCGTACGTGGCGGCGTTGCTTCCGGGCGGCGGGTCGAGCGGCTCGGCCGCCGGGCTCCCGCCCGGCGNNGGCCACAGTGCCGCGGTTTGCGGAAGTACGACCGTGGGCCGAGTCGGCCGGGCTCGTGGAGTCGGTCGTGCTCGACGGCGAGCTGCGGGTCCGCCTGACGACCCGAGGCCGTCTGCTCAGCAACGAGCTCTTCGCCCGGCTGCTGTGAGCCGACTCAATTCCATCGGCTCGTGGCCCACTCATTGACCCGGCCAGCTGCTATGCAGTTGCAACGACCGGCGGGTAGCTTTCAGGCGCCCTGAGACCAGATGGACGACAACATTCACTCGTAACTCAGATTGCCGACCGCGGTGGATTCTGCCGAGGAGACATCTGCCTGCGGCCTGCAAGCGGCCTCGGACAGGAACGAGGCCACACTCCAGCGGAAGTCGGCTCGAGTGGCGTTCGCGTTAGCTCGACTGAATGCCTCGCGGACTGGCCAGGGGCGGCGTGCGCCGACCTGGGAGGCCCAACGCCGCCCCTCCGGTCCGAGGACCCAGGAGCAGGAGGTTCCTATCTCAGCCTTGGGTTCGTCAGGAAGAAACCCATCCCGGCCGGGTGCCGATCGATGCGACGACAGTTGCGGTTCGAAACGGTCTGGTGTATCGTCCCAGCGGCTCATTGTTATGTTTTGTTGTCCGCGTAACCAATAAACTTTTAGTCACTTACTCGCGCCCAACGAGGAATGACACCATATGGTTATCCGGGGCGAAGATGGCGTCGCCCAAGCCGAGGTTCGACGCCGGAATCTGAGCCGCATGCTGCGTGAGCTCCATCTGGGTGGACCCATGTCCCGCTCGGAGCTTGCCGGTGGTCTGGGTCTGAATCGCAGCACCGTCGGCTCACTGGTCGGCGAACTCGTGGCTCGTGGGCTCGTGCAGGAACGGCGTGCGTACAAGACGGTCGTCCAGGCTCCGGGTCGACCGTCGCCGGTTGTCGAGTTGAGGGCTGACGGGCCCGCCGCGCTGGCAATCGATCTGTCGACGGACTGGATTGGGGCGGCCGTCATTGGGCTCGGAGCCTCCGTGATCAGTCTGGCGCGACACGATCGACCGCTGTCCGAGACGAATCCGGCCCAGGTCGTCGACGAACTCCACGACCTCGTCGCGCCGATGCTCCAGGGGTCCGGCGGGAGACCTTCTGTCGTAGCCATCGGCGTGTCGGTTCCGGGTGCCGTCCGTGCCCAGGACGGGTACTTGCATCACGCGCCGAACCTCGGCTGGCGAGACGTGCCGATGGGGGACCTCATCCGAAATCGCTTCATCGAGCTGGATGTCCCCGTGTTCGTAGGCAACGACGCCGATCTGGCCGCGTCCGCCGAGCATCTGCGCGGATCCGGGCGTGGCTCGAATGACTTCATCTGCCTCTGGGGAGAGGGCGGCATCGGCGCCGGCGTGGTGGTCGGTGGGCGGTCGCTGACCGGTTCGGCCGGGTATGCCGGCGAAGTCGGCCACATGGCCGTAGACCCCGACGGCTATCTCTGCCATTGCGGCGCCCGCGGTTGCTGGGACGCCCAGGTCGGCGAGGAGTCCCTCCTGCGCCGATCTGGCCGCGACCCGCTTGGCGGCACCGCGGCCGTAGCAGATCTCCTGTCGGCCGCCGATCGCGGTGACGAGGTTGCGCTTGCGGCCCTGGCGGACTCAGGGCGCTGGCTCGGCATCGGGCTGGCAGGGCTGGTGAACATCTTCAACCCGACCCGGGTCGCCCTGGGCGGGCTCCACGCCCGCATCCTGCCGTATGTCAGGGACGCCGTAGTGCGCGAGCTCGACACTCGGGCGATGGCGGCTTCACGTGCCATGGTGGAACTCACGACCGTGGCCCTGGGTGCCAACGCCTTGCTGCTCGGCGCCGCCGAGCTGGCCCTGGCCCCGACTTTATATGACCCGACTATCGTTCCGTATGTCGGACCGGATCGGGTCGAAACCGAACAATGGCGCTCCGGAACGGCCGCCAGTGTCGGCCACTCAGCCCACATGCCCAGCCAAGGAGGTGCGACTCGGATTTCTGCGCACAACGGATAGGAGGAGGCCTGCTCGGTCACAAAGCGTGACAGGTGAGGCCACTCGATGCGCCACGGGCCTTGATGGCGCAAGAGGAGAACATTTCATGAGATCCAGTTCCAGGTTCCTCGCGGTCATTGCGATGACGGCGATCGTGGCTGGCGCATGCAGCAGCACAGCCGCAACTCCGACAGCGGCGCCGACCGCTGCGCCAACCGCTGCGCCAACCGCTGCGCCCACCGCGGCTCCGACGGCGACAACGGCTGTCACCGTTCCTGCCCTGAGCGTCGGCGATTTCGACCCTGCCATGACCCCGATGGCTAAGCTGACCGGCGTCACTGCTGCTGGCAGCGGCATGGTCGGCGTGATCCTGCCCGACGTGACTACGTCGGCCCGCTACACCAGCTACGACAAGCCCTACCTGACCCAGGCATTCACCGCGGCCGGCTACAAGGCCACCGATTTCAAGATCGACAACGCCTCTGGCACGACAACCACCGAGGTTGCGCTCGCCCAGGCCGACATCACCGCCGGCGCCAAGGTCCTCCTCGTCGACCCGCTCGACGGCCCGACCGGCAAGCAGATCCAGACCCTGGCGGCTGCCGCCGGCGTCACGATGATCAGCTATGACCGCGCCACTTTCCAGGGCACCAGCACCTACTACGTCAGCTTTGACAACGTCCAGGTCGGCAAGTTGATCGGCCAGGGCTTCATGGATTGCGTCACGGCATGGAAGATCGCAAAGCCGCAGGTCTTCACCCTCGACGGCGGCCAGGACACCGACCCGAACGCGGTTGACTTCGCCAAGGGCTACAACTCGGTCGTCTGGGGCCAGGCAATCGCCCAGGTCAAGGCAGGCGCCACCAACAGCGCCGGCATGACCCTGGTCAACGAACAGCTCGCCCCCGGATGGGACAACGCCAAGGGCCAGGCCATCTTCCAGACGGCCTTCACGGCCAACAACAAGATCAACGCGACGATCGAGGCCAATGACGGCCTCGCCGGCTCGGTGATCACGGTCCTCAAGGCTGCCGGCGTCAAGGCCAACCAGGTCCCGACGGTCGGCCAGGACGCCACTCTCTCCGGCATGGAGAACATTCTCCAGGGTTACCAGTGCGGTTCGGTCTACAAGCCGATCTATCTGGAGGCCCAGGCTGCCGTGGCGCTCGCCACCATCGTGCGCGCAGGCCTTACGCCGCCCACTACCCTCGTGAACGGCCAAACTGCCGATCCCGCCTCGACCACCACTGAACCGGCCGTTCTTCTGACCCCGTACTGGGTCAACGCCGCGAACATGGAGTCGACGGTCATCAAGGACAAGTTCATCAGCGTCACCGACCTGTGCAACGCGGTCACCGCCGCCGTCTGCACCAAGGCTGGCATCCAGTAGCAGTCCAGTAGAGTTCAACCGGGCCTCCGGTTCGGGCGCAAACCGCCCCGGGCCGGAGGCCCATCACGCAACTGGACCGCGATCGCGGCCACGTCGATAGGCAGGAGTCAGCGATGAACCCGTCTCCCGGACCTGCGCCGGTACCCGCAGAGCAGACGCTTCCAGCCCCGGCCGGCACGGAGCCGCTGCTCAAGCTCCGTGGCATCAGCAAGCATTTCGGACCGGTACAGGCGCTCTTCGAGGTGGACCTGGACCTCCCCTCCGGGCAGGTCACAGCCCTCTGCGGCGACAACGGTGCCGGGAAGTCCGTCCTGACCAAGACCATCGCCGGTATTCACCAAGCGGACGCCGGCCAGATGTTCTGGGAAGGCCGGCCTGTCCATATCAGGAGCCCGAGGGACTCCGCCGCTCTCGGGATCGAGACCGTCTACCAGGATCTGGCCCTTGCGGATAACCTGGACATCGTCCAGAACATGTTCCTCGGCCGCGAGCGGCTGAACAGGTTCTTCCTCAACGAAGACGGAATGGAGCGGGCTGCAGCTGAGACACTCGCCAGCCTGCACGTAACCACCGTCCGATCGATCCGCCAACCCGTTGCGACGCTCTCCGGCGGTCAGCGTCAAGCCGTGGCCGTGGCCAAGGCAGTGATGTGGAACTCAAAGCTGGTGATGCTCGACGAGCCGACCGCCGCCCTGGGCGTGGCCCAGACCCGGATGGTCCTGGACCTCATCAAGCGGCTCAAGGACCATGGCCTGGCGGTCATGGTCATCTCCCACAACCTCAACGACGTCTTCGAGGTGGCCGATCGGATCGCGATCCTGCATCTCGGCCGCATGGTCGCCCAGCAGCAAGCGTCGGCCTTCGACCGGCAGAGCGCAGTTGACTTCATGACCACCGGCGGCTCGAGCCGCGAAGTGGCCTCATCCGGCGCCACCCAGGGGAGGAACTGATCATGGCCGGAGTCGGTGGCGGATCCGGGAGCGGGACGTCTCCCGAGGACCTGGCCGCACAGGCGGAGGCGGCGCCGGACCTGACCGCGGCTGCGGTTGAGGTCATCCCGCCGGAGATCGTGGCCCAGTCGCTGGGTCAGTACCTCCGGGGCTGGTTCGCGCGCGTGAGGGCCGGCGACGCAGGCGTGCTGCCGGTAGTGGCCGCCCTCGTCGCGGTAGTCATCGTGTTCGAGTTCCTGAGCCCCAACAACGTCTATCTCTCGCCCAGGAACCTCGTTGACCTCTTCAGCCAGAGCACGGTCTTCATCATCCTGGCGGTCGGCGAGACATTCGTCCTGCTGCTTGGCGAGATCGATCTCTCGATCGGCTATGTCGCGGCCATCGGCGGGATCGTGGCCGGTCTACTCGTGCAACCGCAGGCGACTTCGCCGGACTTGTTCCACAACTGGCCGTGGCTGGGCGCGTGCGCGGTCGCGGTGCTCGTTTGTGCCGCGATCGGTCTGATCCATGGGCTCATCATTACCCGCCTCAAGCTGCCTTCCTTCGTGGTCACGCTCGCCGGCCAGATCTTCTGGTTCGGCATCATGATCGTTATCCTGGGCCAGGCAGGCGGCCTGTCGGTCCAGCCCTCCAGCCCCGGCGATCAGCAGGAAATCTACGGCATCGTCTACCGATACCTGGACGTCTGGTTCGCATGGGTCGGCCTGGCGGTGGTTCTTCTCCTCGTCGGCGGGTCGATGTGGATGCGGGACTCCAGCAGGCGTCGCAGCGGCCTCGTCGCCCCTCCCGTGGGCCTCACGATCGCGAAGATTGCCTTCCTGGCTGTGGCCGGCATCGTCGTAGTCGCCGTCTGCGACATCGACCGCAAGATCGGCGCCACTTCATCGCCGATCCTGGGCGTGCCGTGGGTGGTGCCTCTCGTCCTCGGCGTGGTCGGAGGCGCGACGCTCTTGCTCGAGAGGACGCAATTCGGCCGCCACATGTACGCGGTCGGTGGCAATCCGGAAGCGGCTCGTCGAGCTGGCGTCGGCGTTGTCTCGATCCGGACGTGGGCATTCATCATCTCCGCCGCGACCGCAGGGATCGGTGGAATCGTTGCCGTCTCATACCAGGGCGGCATCACCACCAACTTCAACGGCGGCCAGGAAGTGCTGTATGCCGTGGCTGCCGCCGTCATCGGCGGCACGAGCCTGATGGGCGGCCG
>PMJT01000190.1 GCA_003158495.1 Chloroflexota bacterium
GGCCCGGACACGTGTCGGCGCCGAACTCGCCGCATGACTACCGGCGACATGGTCACGCTTGCGTGAGCGATCGGCGCTGGCGAAGATCAGCGCATGGAGCTCCGCCCCGTCTCTGTTGCTGATCTGGCGTTCCTTGCCGAGATAACACTGCTGGCCGCATTCCCGCCGGGGCCCTTGCCAGCAGGCGCGTCTGACATGCCCCACGTCACGCGATGGACTGTGGATTGGGGGCGTCCCGGTGACGCGGGCGTGGTCGCGTGGAGCGGTGGACAACGACTCGGCTCGGCGTGGTGTCGCCTCCAGGCTGACGTGCTCGCACGCGATGAAGCTGGTCACCCACTGCCCGAGATCGCGATCGCCGTCTTGCCCGAATATCGGGGGCACGCCATCGGCGCGAAGATGCTCAACGCTCTGGACCGCGCGGCCGCCAACGCCGGCCAGAGGGCCCTAAGCCTGACCGTGAATACCCGCAACCCCGCGCTCCACCTCTACGAGCGTACCGGTTTCGAGGTCCTCCGACGGGACGGCGACCGCCTGATAATGGTCAGGCTGCTCGCCGCGCCGTCTCCCTAGCGCCGCTACGGCTTCGTGGCCTCGCCTCCGCTATTTGGTCATGGTGCCTCTCGCCAAGGTCGGCCGCGCCCAAGCTACTAACGCCGCGTTGCCCAGCAAAGGTAGTCGATGGTAATCCGGCCCCTCGTGGACGAGCCCGCGATGGTAGGCCTGTTTCCGGCCGAAGGTAGCCCCTTGGTAGCCCTGGAGCCTGCCCTCGACGATGCTCCATTGTGTTGCTATTCCCGGCCCGACGAGTGAGTCATGTGGGCGACCACTCCGCACTCGAGGCACCCGCGATGACCGCTCAACCACTCCCCGCCCTGGCCAGCGGAGACCCATCAGCTTGGGACCAGGCCCTATACGCCTTCCTGATCGAGAAGGGCAATCGCTCCGGCTCCAAGAGAACGGTCGAGTCATACGGCCGGATGCTCTGGCCCTTCTTCGCCGAGCGGTCCCTGACGCCGGATCGGGTCAAGCCCGGAGAGGTTCTGGCCTGGGTGCACGGCATTGGCAAGTCCGGCCGGACACCTCGTCAACGACGGTCGGTGCCCGGATCGCGTGTCTGTCCTCCTTCTGCCGCTTCCTCATCCGGATGGGCCTGGTCGTCTCCAATCCCTGCGACGCCATCGAGCGGCCGCGGACGATCCAGTCAGTGGCCCGCGGGTACAGCGCCGACGAGGTGCGGCGGCTCCTGGCAGTCGTGCCCGATACCGTCGCCGGGGGGCGCGACCGAGCCATCCTGCTTACCCTCGTCCTCACCGGACGACGCCGGACTCAGGTGATCACGCTGCGGGCTGGCGACCTCACCGTTGAGGGCGAGACCTGTTTCTACGCTTATCGAGGCAAGGGCGGCAAGCGAGGACGGCGGGAACTCCCCCACCCCGCGTTCGAGGCGATCCGGGCAACTCTCGCCGATGCCGGCAGGGAGCTGCCGTCGATGGCACCTGAAGAGTCACTCTGGCAGGCTGGGGCGCGACCCGAAGGAGTCACGAGCGGGACGTTCTACGCCCGGTTCCGGCGATACCTTCAAGCGGCAGGTCTGACCCCAACAGGCATCCACGTCCTGCGCCACACGGCGGCGAAGCTACGACGCGATGCCGGTGAGTCGATCGACGATGTCAGCGCGTTCCTGGACCATTCGAGCCTTGCCGTTACGACGGTCTACCTGCGGCGGCTGGAGGGCCAGGAGGATCGGGCTTGGCGCGAGGTTGCAGAAGCAATTGGTCTCTAGGATGAATTGGAGCGGCTACTCGATCGCTGCAAGGTGGGAAGGAGAAGTTTGACTACCTACGCCTCGTTGCCAGCCACGATGTCGCTTGGGCTGGCCGCGGCCGTTCTGATCGTGGCGAGTGTGAGGCGGCGGGGTTTGCCCTAGGCCCTTACGGTTTGTCGCCGGGCTGAGCAGTTACCGAAAGACCGGGCGAAGACTCGGAACACGGGCCGCCTAGGAACAAGAAGGGTGGGGAGAATCGCCACTCGACCGAGTGGCTCCGGCGGTAGGATTCGAACCTACGACCAAGCGGTTAACAGCCGCCCGCTCTACCACTGAGCTACGCCGGAGCGAGATGCGAGAGCCGGTCGCCGGAGGCGAACCGCCACGCCGCGCGACAGGATAGCACGGCATCGGCCCGGTCTGCCGCACGGCCTGTCAGCTGTGGCATCGGCCCCGGAACACGTAGAGTTGAGGCAATCGCACGGCCATTTCCAGCCAGGAGGAACCGTGATCAGTCATTCTCTCAGCGGCGCATGGCAACTCCGGCAGGCCAACACGGACGAATGGCTCCGGGCCCAGGTTCCCGGCGGAGTCCACACGGATCTCATGGCCGCCCGCCGCATCGCCGACCCGTTCATCGGCGATGAAGAGTTGCGGGTCCAGTGGGTCGCCGAGCGCGACTGGGAGTATCGGCACACCTTCAGCGTCGACGCAGAGGTCGCCGCCGAGGAACACCTGGTCGTCGTCTTCGCCGGGCTGGACACGCTGGCTGAGGTCCGGCTCAACGGCAAGCTGCTGGGCAAGGCAGACAACATGTTCCGGACGTGGCAGTGGGACGTGACCGATCGGCTCCTGCCCGGCGAGAACGAGATCAGCGTCGCGTTCGCTTCGGCCGTCCGCTACTGCGCGGAGCACGAGGCTGTGCGTTACCTGGATCGGCCGAAGGATGCCAACACGCTGCCGGGCGGCCCGTACCTGCGCAAAGCGCCCTGCCACTTCGGCTGGGACTGGGGGCCAAAGCTGCCGAACATCGGCATCTGGCAGGACGTGCGGATCGAAGGCTGGAGCGTCGCGAAGGTCACGGACGTCCGCCTGTCCCAGGAGATCGAAGGCGGCCGCGCCCGGATCGCGGCGCGCGTCGAAGTCGAGCGGTCTCCCGGTTCGGCAGCCGCGCTAACAGCGACGATGCAGGTCACGCATCCGAACGGCCGGGTCGATTCCATCGAGGCGGCCATTCCCGCCTGTCGGTCTGGCGCCGAGGTCGCGGTCGATGTCGTGGATCCCGATTTGTGGTGGCCGAACGGGCTGGGCGCCCAGCCGCTCTACAAGCTCGAAATCGAGCTTGCTGCCGGCGACCGACGGCTCGACCGCAAGTCGTACCAGGTCGGCGTTCGAACGCTGGAACTGCGGCGCGAGCCGGACGAATGGGGCGAGTCGTTCACCTTCTTCGTCAACGGCGTTCCGGTCTTCGCCAAGGGCTCCAACTGGATCCCGGCGGACTCGTTCCCGGCCCGCGTGACGCCGGAGATGCTGGACTCTCTGCTCGGCGCGGCCGCGGCGACCAACCACAACATGATCAGGATCTGGGGCGGCGGCTACTACGAGACCGAGGTCTTCTACGACCTGTGCGACAGGTACGGGATCCTTGTCTGGCAGGACTTCATGTTCGCCTGCTCGGTGTACCCGCTGACGGACCCGGAGTTCCTGGCCAACCTCGCGATCGAGACCCGCGAGCAGGTCCGGCGGCTGCGGCACCGAGCCTGCTTGGCGCTCTGGTGCGGCAACAACGAGATGGAGCGCGGCTGGACGATATGGGGCTGGGACCGCCCCGAGAACGCCGACCTCAAGGCCGCTTACCTGCGGTACTTCTCCGTCACTCTCCCGGAGTGGGTCGCGGCCGAGGACTCGGCCACTCCCTATTGGCCGAGCTCACCGTCGTCGGGGCGGCCGCTCGAGGCTCCCATCGGCGGCAACAGCGGCGACGAACACGAGTGGATCGTGTGGCATGCGCTGGCGCCGTTCTCGGCCTACGGCCACGAGACGTACCGGTTCGTGAGCGAGTTCGGGTTCGAATCGCTGCCGGCGATGGCGACCGTTGCAGCCTTCGCGCCGGATCCGTCCGACTGGAACCTCGGTTCGCCCATGCTGGATCACCATCAGCGCTGCACCAGCGGCAACGCCCGCATCCTCTATTACATGGCCCAGCAATTCCGCCTGCCGAAGGACTTTCCTTCATTCGTCTACTTGAGCCAGGTGCTGCATGCCGAGGCGATGCGCGTTGGCGTCGAGCACTGGCGGCGGCTGCGCGACCGCTGCAGCGGCGCCCTNNTACTGGCAGCTCAACGACTGCTGGCCGGTTTCGTCCTGGGCGAGCATCGACTACTACGGCCGCTGGAAGGCACTCCAATACGCAACGCGGCGGTTCTACGCCCCGGTTCTCCTGACCGCCGAGGTGGAGAAGGATGGAGTTTCCGTGGCGGTCACCAACGATCTTGCGGTGGCGTGGCGTGGCGAGGTCCGATGGTCGCTCGAGTCGCTCGGCGGGTCCGTGGCCGCTTCCGGGCGCGAGGGAGTGGCCGCCGGAGGCGCGGCGACGACGCCCGTGTGCCTGGTGCCGATCGCCGACATCAAGGGCCGCGACTTCCAGCGCAGCACGGTGCTGGTTGCCGAACTCTGGCCCGACGTCGGTTCTGGGCCGGCGGCGCGGACGGTCACAACCTTCGGGCCGGACAAGCAGCTGCTGCTGGCGAAGCCGAACCTCGAGGTGTCCGTCTGGGCAGCCAAGGACTCCGAGCACGGTGGCGCGGGTGCGGCCGGGCGCGCGTTCGTGCGCCTTGTTTCGGACACGCTCGTCCGCGGCGTCGAACTCTCCGTCGACGGCGCGGACGTCATCTTCAGCGACAACTACTTCGATCTACCGGCCGGGCGCCGCGTCGAGGTTTCATTCGAGTTGCCGGCCGGCTGGTCTCTGCCGCAAGCCAGGGTGCGGGTCCGATCCGTCGTCGACACCTACGCCTGAGCCGGCGCGCCGAGCGCGACTACTCGATCGGAGTGTCCGGCCGGTTCCCCCACTCTTCCCACGAACCGGCGTAGTTGCGGACGTCGGCCAGGCCGGCCAGCTCGTGCAGCGAGAACCAGACCAGCGCCGCCCGGACGCCGCCCTGGCAATACGTCGCGCGCAATTCGGCCGGGTCGATGCCCGAGCCCTTGAGGGCCGTGAGGGCATCCTCGGCCGGGCGCATTCGGCCGTCGGGAGCGATCCATTCGCTGAAGACGCGGTGCCGGGCCCCGGGGATTCGACCGCCGCGAGCCGCCATCACCTCGCGACCGAGGTATTCGTCCAGCCGGCGAACGTCCAGCAGCCGCGTCGGGCCGCCGGCCGCGCTCGACTCCGCGCTCCAGGCCCTCACCTGTTCGGCCGTGGCGATAAGGGAGGCATCCACGTCGCCGAGCGGCTCAGTGGCTTCAGTGGCCTCGGGCTTCGTCGGCACGGTCGTTGTCGGGTGACCATGCTCGATCCAGAACCCGAGGCCGCCGTCCAGGACGTGGACGCGTTCCTTCGGGAACCGGTATAGCCTCAGGAGCCAGTAGCCACGGATGGCGTGGCGGTTCTGGCCAACGTCGTCGTAGAACACGATTCTGTCGCCCGGATTGACGCCCCAGCTGAGGAGGGACTCGGCCAGTTCCTCGCGCGTCGGGACGAGGTACTGGCGGTCTACCGCGCCGGTCTCGGGCCGGAGTCCGGCCTTGGCGAGGTCAACGTGGATGTCCGCGAAGATCGCCTCGGGGATGTGACCCCGGGCGTAACCCTCGCCGTCCACGGAGACGTGGATCAGCCGGAGCGTCGGGTCGCCCAGGTGCCCCGCTAGCCAGCCGGCCGAGACCAGCGGTCCGGGTCCGATTTCGCCCATTGCGATTCCTCCACTCCACGTCGGCCGAGTCTGCCACGTGATCGTACGCGCCGACCGCCGGCGGCGCAGTGGCATTGGTCCGCGGCGGCGCGGGCGCGCCGCTCCCCGAATCAAGAGGCCCCGCCACGGAAACGCGGCGAGGCCTCGAGTCGAACGACTACTCCAGGTAGTCCTTGAGCTTCCGCGAGCGAGACGGGTGACGAAGCTTGCGCAGCGCCTTGGCCNNATCTGGCGGATGCGCTCGCGCGTCACGTTGAATTCCTTGCCGACTTCTTCCAGGGTGCGGGCGCGTCCGTCCTCCAGCCCAAACCGGAGTTGTAGGACGCGGCGCTCGCGGCCGGTCAAGGAGTCCAGGACGGCCTCGACCTGCTCCTTGAGGAGCTGATGCGAAGCGGCTTCTGCGGGCGCCAACGCACCGCGGTCCTCGATGAAGTCGCCGAGGTGGGAGTCTTCCTCCTCGCCGATCGGTGTCTCGAGAGAAACCGGCTCCTGCGAGACCTTGATGATCTCGCGGACTTTTTCGGGTGTGACCACCTGCTCCTGGCCCTTGGACATTGCCTCGGCGATCTCCTCGACCGTGGGCTCGCGGCCAAGCTCCTGGAGCAGGGTTCGCGAGACGCGGATCAGGCGGTTGATCGTCTCCACCATGTGGACGGGGATGCGGATCGTGCGGGCCTG
>PMJT01000176.1 GCA_003158495.1 Chloroflexota bacterium
GCCAGGTTGACGGCGATGTTCGGCAACCCGACGCCGACGAAGCAGACGCGCTGTCCTGCCAGCTCGCGGGCAGCGGCTACGATCATCATCTCGGACTTGCGCAAGCCGGGGGCCGGGGTGCCACCGGGCGTGGCGCCCGCGGCCGGACGAGGTTCGCTCATCTGTACACCCCGTAGTCGACCGAGCCGGAGGGCGCGCTGCCCGAGGGTCGCAGCGATGCCTGCCGGTCGGTCCCCAGCTTGTCCATGTACTCGGCGCGACCGCTGACTCCGTACACCCATTCGTCGAGCCAGGCCTTGGTCGTGGCGGCCTCGCGGGCGATGGCGTCCCAGTCGCGGTAGAAGTGGTTGTCGCGGTCGTAGGCGCCCTGGACATAGGAAGGATGGGCGCCCCACGGCTCTACCACGACCGCATCCACGATCAGGCCGGGGATTACGGTCCGGTTTGGATCGGCGCGGACGACCGACTCATCGACCAGCTCCTCCACGACCACGATGACCCGATCCGCTGCGAAGGCGGCCTCCTTCTGGCAGCCGAGCAGGCCCCACATCTGTGTGTCGCCGTCGGCGTCGGCGCGCTGGGCGTGGACGACCGTCACGTCCGGCTTGAGCGGCGGCACGGCGTAGACCGTTTCGTCGCCGAATGGCGACTTGATCGGACGGATCAGCGGATTTGCCTTCGGCAGATCCGTCTCGAAGTACGAGCGCAGCGGGAAGAACGGCAGGTTCGAGGCGCCGGCCGTGTACCGCCCGACCATCCCGAAGTGGCTGTACTCCTCCAGCTCAAGCGGCGCAGGGTCCGCATCCTCCACTCGGCGGCGGATGGCGTGGAGCCCGCCGACGCCCGGGTTGCCCAGCCAGCTGAATACGAGCTTGCGCGCCGTCCCGGCCGCGACCATCTGGTCGTAGATGAGATCCGGCGTGAGGCGAGCAAGGGTCAGGTCCCGCTTGCGTTGGCGGATGATCTCGTGCCCGGCGGCGAAGCAAATGAGGTGCGTGAAGCCTTCGATGGCGACGACGTCACCGTCGTGGACCAGGGCGGCGACGGCGTCGTGCATCGATGCGACTTTATTCATGGGCGATCACCTCGCGATTACCGAGCCCTTATCGTCGGGCGCGGCCGTCCCGCGGCCCCGGATGCTAGCCCGCTATCTCGGCGACTGCCTCGCCGAAGAGCTTAAGGCCAGTGGCAGCTTCCTCGGCCGTCAGGACGAGCGGCGGCGCCATCCGGATCACGGAGTGGCCGCATTCGAGGGTCGCCAGGCCACGCTGGAAGCAGGCCCATTCGACCGCCGCGGCGTGCTCGTGAGTGTCGAACTCGACGCCGATCATCAGGCCGATGCCGCGGACGTCCGTGATCACAGCAGGGAACTTCTTCTGAATCTCGCGCAGGCCGGCCAGCAGCTCGTTGCCGCGGGCGGTTGCGTTCTCCATCAAGCCGCTCTCCAGCAGCCGGATCGTCTGGAGTGCCGCGGCGCAGGCGAGCGGGTTGCCGCCATAGGTAGTGCCGTGGGCGCCGGGGCCCCACAGGTTCATGAGCGACTCGCGGGCGATGAAGGCGCTCAGCGGCATGCCGCTGGCNNTTCTCGATCGACCACATCTTGCCGGTCCGGCCGGCGCCGGCCTGGACTTCGTCGGCGATGAGCAGGATGCCGTGCTCGTCGCAAATGCGGCGCAGGCCCTGCATGAAGCCGTCTTCCGGGACGATGTAGCCGCCCTCGCCCTGGATCGGCTCGACCACGATCGCCGCGACTTCGCTGGCCGGCACGAGGTGATTGAAGAGCACCTCATCGAACCACTTGAGGTCTTCGACGTGGCCGAACGGGGCATGGAAAATGCCCGGCAGCATCGGCCCGAAGCCGGCGTGGTACTTGGCCTTCGACGCGGTCAGCGAGACGGAGCCGTATGTCCGGCCATGGAACGCCCCGAGGAACGCGACGAGGTACTGGCGCTTGGTCGCGAAGCGGGCCAGCTTGATCGCACCTTCGACGGCCTCGGTCCCTGAGTTGCCGAGGAATACGCGGCACTTCTCCTTCATCGGCGCGATGCGGGCCAGTTCGGCACACGTCTCCGCGTAGATCGGGAGATAGAAGTCCGCGCTGTAGTGGATCAGCTTGCCGGCCTGCTCCTGGATCGCCTGCACCACGTCCGGGTGGCAGTGGCCGGTGGACGTCACGGCGATGCCAGCGTTGAAGTCGAGGAAGAGGTTGCCGTCGATGTCCTCGATCGTGCAGCCTTCGCCCCGGACCGGGACGATCGGGTATGCACGCGGGACGCTCGGTGAACTCCACTGCCGGTCGAACTCAATGTGGGCGCGCGCCCTGGGGCCGGGCAGCTCGGTCACGATGTGGGGAACGGCGGGAGCGAGCTTGCCTGGAGCCAGGGCCACGGTGCACCTCGAATGATCCAGCGGGCCGCGGAACGGACGCAGCTGCCGCAGTAACGGATAGCCTTTATGCAGGCTGGATAGTCCACTAAGTATAGCGGAGCGGCCTCCACCTCCGCGCCACACGACGCTCGTCGAGTAGCTCCTCCCTCGATGCAACCTTTCACCACTTCGATTGCGTCACTGTATATGTGATGACCAATCGCTCCGACCTGGTCAATGCGGCTCGCGGCGGCGACCGGCACGCTTTCGCCGAACTCGTCGAACTGGAGTCGCGCGAAGCCATCGGCCTTTGCCTGTCGATCCTGCGGTGTCAGCCGGACGCCGAGGACGCGGCGCAGGAGGCCTTCGTGCGAGCCTGGCGTCGGCTGCCATCGCTGCGCGACGCCGACCTTTGGGGCGGCTGGTTTCGACGCCTGACCGTGACCGCTGCGATCGACTACCACCGCAAGCGGCGCAACGACAACCTCGTTCCGTTTGACGGCCACGAACCGCCGCC
>PMJT01000272.1:0-3037 GCA_003158495.1 Chloroflexota bacterium
GCGAACTCGTTGACCGCCTTGTCGACGGCGGCCTTCACCTTACCGGCATTCGCGGACATCTCGAGGATCACCTGGGGCGCGCCCTTGGCCACCTGGAACGTCTTGCCATCCGGGCCTTTGACGGTTGCTTCGGTGCGCTTGTGGACCGGGTCGAAGGGCTGGAAATGGGCGACCTCGTAGCCCTTCAAGGCGTTGGTGTCCTTGAGACCGTCCAGAACGGCCATGTCGATGGTGTCCTTGTCTTCCTCGCGCGACGCCAGCGCGGCGCAGAGGATCACCTCATCGGCATCTACGCCGCTGACGCCGAACGGATCGCCCAGGGTCAGCTTGTTCTGCGTCAGGGTGCCGGTCTTGTCCGCGCACAACACGTCCACGCCGGCCAGCTCCTCGATGGCCGCCAGTCGGGTGACGATCGCCTCTCGCTTTGCCAGCAGCCGCGCGCCCACTGCCATCGTCACCGACAACACCGTCGGCATCGCTACCGGGATCGCCGCCACGGTCAGCACCAGGGCGAACTGCAGGGTGGTCAGGATCGGGTCGCCGCGGATAACCGAGACGGTGATGATCACGGCCACCAGCGCCACCGCGAGGATGATCAAGTAGTCGCCGATCTTGAGCACCGCGCGCTGGAAGTGGCTGACGGTGTGTGCTTCCTGCACCAGCTCCGCCGTCTTGCCGAAATACGTGTTGGCGGCGGTCGCATAAACGAGCGCACTGATCTCGCCCTGGCGGACGATTGAGCCCGAGAACACGGTCTCGCCGGGCTTTCGCGTCGCGGGCAAAGACTCACCGGTCAGTGCGGACTGATCCACCTCGATCGAGNNGGCACGATGTCGCCCAGACGCATGCGGATGACGTCTCCCGGCACCAGCTCGCGAGCCGGCGGCGTGACCCATTTGCCATCCCGCCGCACCCTGGCCTCGACCGCCAACTTCGCCTTCAGCGCCGCGATGGCGTTGCCCGCCTGGTGCTCTTCCCAGAATCCGACGACGGCGTTTGCCAGAAGCAGGACAAGGATGATGCCGAAGTCCGGCCAGTGCTGGGCGAGCGCCGAGAGGATGACCGCCGCCTCGATCATCCACGGAATCGGACCCCACAGATAAGTGAGGAACTTGAGGAACGGGTTGTCCTTCTTCTCCTCGATCTCGTTGGGGCCGTATTGAGCGAGGCGCTTTTGCGCCTCGGCCTGCGAGAGGCCGTCCGGCGACGTTCCCAGCTTCGCTTGGAGCTCCGCCATGGGCATGGATTGGAGGTCGCTCTTCGCCTTGGGCTCTGACCCCGTCTTCGACTTGCGCTTGTTCGAACTCGTTTTCATGATGCCTTTGCCTCGGCTATACCTTTGCGCTCGGCGAGTGGGCGAGTCCTCCGAGTGGCAGGGCCTTTGGCAGGTCGAGGCGAGCCACGCCGATCCTGTCGTCGGCCATGCCGTAATAGACATCGAACCGGTCGGGCATGCCGAGATCGTCGCGCCGGTCAATGCCGGTGGGGAAGACGACGTTGGCAATGGTCCCGATGCGCTCTTGCGGTACTTCGGGAGCCAGCACCGGCTGCGTCGACCGGTATAGGACCTTATGTGGATGCTCCCTCGCAAGCACCATCACACCGGCCGAGTAGCAGAGCTGACGTCCGATTTCGGCCGGCCCTTCAACCTCGCTCACGCCGTGATAGACGATGAGCCAGCCATGGCGGGTCAGGATTGGAGGCGTTCCTCCGCCGATCTTGAGCCGCTCCCAGGGTGACACCGGACTTGCCAGGCGGTGATGCGAGGCGAACCGGCCGAAGCGGCTCGGGGGATCGCCCGTTGGCGCCCTCTCGCAATACGAGATCCAGATGCTCTCCCGGTTGAGATCGACGTAGCGGGAGGCGGGGTGTGCCGCCGTCTCCTCCGGACGAGTGCCTGGGAAGAGCGGCCGGTGCAGGATGGCGAGTTCAGGCCGCCCAGAGGGATTCGGGACGGCGATCGGGAAGAGGCTCGCATCCTTGTCGTCCACGCCGTTGGGGTCGCGGCCGTCGTGGTAGTTCGTGAAGTTCACCAGGCCCAGGCGCCGCCAGTGGAAGAGGTCCTTCGATATGGCGAGAGCGATGCGCGGGCCTTCGGGCGAGAACGCCGTGTAGGTCATCACGTAGCTTCCGAGCGGTTCCACGAACGTGACACGTGCATCCTCGCAGCCACCTCCGCCGTCGGGCCGCAGTTCGTATTCAGCCTCCGGCTCGAGGGCGATGCCGAGCCGCTCGACGCCCGTCGGATCGCCGTCGCCATTGAACCGGACTCTTGCGATGCCGATGCGCGAGTAGTTGCCGGCTGCCACAAGACGCGGAAACAGGTAGAGGTTGCCGTCGGGCCCACGGGCGGCGGCCGGATTCAGCACGCCCTCGACTTCGTTCGGATTGCCGGGCTCGGGCTTCATGATCGTGCCCAGGCGCCGCAACGCGAACGCACCGGCCGCGCCCGTCACGACGCCGTCCATCGGTGCCCGGATGCATCGGTTCCCGGATCCAGGCAGGCGATGATCGTCTCGGTGACCCGCTTGGTTTCATCAGGACTCTTCACCGGTATGGAAACGACGCCCGCTTCCTCGGCCGGGTAATCGTTGCCACCGGCGAACAGGGCGTCGCCGATGAAGATCATCTCTTTCAGCGTGAGGTCAAGGGTGTCCCGCAGCTTCCGAATGCCGTAGGCCTTGTCGATGCCGGGTTTGGTCACATCGATCGAAGTGGCGCCGCCCATTCGGACCGAGAACTCCGGCAGCAGCTTGTCGAGGATCGCCTTGATCTTCTTTCGCTTCGCGTAATCCGGATCCCACTTGACCTTCTCGTCGAGTGGCGCCTCCTGCCCCAGCGCCGAGAACGTGATCTGGCTTCCCCGATCTTCGATCTGCTCTCCCCAGAGCTTCTCGGGCTTGAAGCCCGCCTGGGACACCGCCTCCTGCAGCGAGCTCTCGATTTTGGCCCTTTCGTCCGCGGCCAGATCCTCCGAGTAGACCTTGGTCCAGCCTTTGTCGTAGCGGAAGAACTGCGTCCCGCACGTCGGAAGAAG
>PMJT01000272.1:3049-3174 GCA_003158495.1 Chloroflexota bacterium
GCCGTCAAGGTCGTAGACGATGAGTTGCTTCACTGCGGCAGAGCTGCTTCCAGCAGGGTTACCGAGCCGCTCGGCCGAAAGATGCAGGCTCCGACCGTCGCCGGGAGCAGCAAGACGTCGCCCTT
>PMJT01000048.1 GCA_003158495.1 Chloroflexota bacterium
CATCCACGGCCTCAAGGTGCTCTCGAAGGAAGACTTCGCCCCCACCGGCGCTGACTTCACCGTCTTCACGCTGGCCCCGGTCGTGACCTACATGGGCAGCGTGATGACACTCCTGGTCATCCCGTTCGCGCCCGGGCTGTTCGGCCAGGACTTCAACATCGGCCTGCTCTACTTCTTCGCNNCTCACGGTCGTCGGCCTGCTGATGGCCGGCTGGTCGAGCTTCAACAAGTACTCGCTCCTGGGCGGCCTCCGATCGGCGGCCCAGATGATCAGCTACGAGGTACCGCTCACCCTGTCGGTCGTGGGCGTAATCCTCCTCGCCGGCACGATGAGCCTGAACAAGATTGTTCTGGCCCAGTCGGGCTCGGCCCTCGACTGGTTCGTCTTCAAGCAACCGCTGGCCTGGGTGATCTTCTTCATCGCCGCCACGGCCGAGGCGAACCGCACTCCGTTCGACATGACGGAGGCGGACTCGGAGATCGTGGCCGGCTTCGCGACCGAGTATTCGGGCATGCGTTTCGGCTTCTTCTTCTTCGCCGAGTACGTCAACGTCTTCATCGTCTCGGCCCTGGCCACGACGCTCTTCTTCGGCGGCTGGACGGCCCCGTTCAAGTGGCCGTGGGCATACAACCTGGACTGGTTCCACCCGCTCGCGCCCGGGTTTTTCGTGTGGCTGGGGGCCGTCCTGACCGTCGCCTTCTTCGGCAGCATCATCCTCGGGATCATCCCCAGGATCTTCGGCGGCCGGAACTGGGGGCTCTGGGCTTCCGTCGCCATGGGCCTGCTGATGCTCCTGGTGCTGGGTGCGGGCCTCACCGTCGTGGCCGGCTTCATCGCGTTCGATTGGGTCCAGGGCATCGTCTGGTTCATGGCCAAGACCTACTTCTTCGTGATCACCTTCGTCTGGATGCGGGCCACGTTGCCGCGTGTCCGGGTGGACCAGCTGATGGGCTTCGCCTGGAAATGGCTCCTGCCCGCCTCGCTTCTCAACCTATTCGTGACGGCGACCGCCGTCGTCCTCCTGAACCGGTGAGCGCGCGATGAGCTTCATCCCCGGCATGGGCATTGCGAAGGGCATGGCGCTGACCATGCGCCGTTTCTTCGCGCCGAAGGCCACGATCCAGTACCCCGAGGCCCAACCGGACATAGCCGTCCGGTTCCGCGGCCGGCTCCAGCTCCTCTACGACGAGCTCGGCAACGTCAAGTGCGAGACCTGCTTCCAGTGCGCCCAGGCCTGNNATCGACATGGGCGGCTTCGACACCAAGGGTCGCTTCCACGTCCACTGGGGAGCGGCCGAGCAGTACGCCGAGCGGCGTGAAGAGTCGGCCCTGCGCCGCTCCGGCCGACCCGTCCCGGACCCGGCCTACACGCACTTCGCCGCCATGGACACGGAGCCCGTCGACGCGATCATGGCAAAGTACGACTACGACAGGAAGCAGATGCTGCCGATCCTGGAGTCGATCCAGGAGAAGTACGGCTACCTGCCGGTCGGCGCGCTCAAGCGCCTGAGCCAGGTCTCCGGCGCGCCGTACGCGCTCATTTACGGCACGGCCACTTACTACCGCCACCTCCATTTCGAGGAGCGGAGCCATACGGTCGCGGTCTGCCTGTGCACATCGTGCCTGATCGCCGGCGCCAACAGGATCGCCCGGACACTGGCCGCGGAGTTCGGGACCGAGATCGGCCGCCGGCCCGCGCAGGGTGGAGTGGCGCTGGAGCGACTCCCCGGCCACATCCCGGGCGCAGCCTCGCCGCTCGTCACACTGGACGGCAGCCGGCATCCGATCAGCCAGTCCGGAGCCGCGGCCTGGGCCCGGACTCTCACCGGCAGGAGCGTGGCATGACATCGACGCCGATCCTGGCCACTCCGGCCCGTTTCCCGCGCCTTATGCTCCCCGCTGCTCCGGCCTCTGATCCGCTGGACCTGGATGCCGCCGTGACCGCAGGCGCGTTCACCGCGCTCCGAATCGCGGTCGAGCAGCTCAAGCCAGAGGGCGTGATCAACGCCCTGATCGAATCGGGCATGCGCGGCCGTGGCGGCGGTGGCCGCCAGATCGGCGAGAAGTGGTACTCCTGCGCCCATGCCGGGGCCCCGGTCGCAATGGCGGCGCCTGTTGGTGGTGCAATCGTGGGCGTCGACGAGTTTGTCGCGCCCGCCCGGTACGTCGTCGTCAACGCGTACGGCGCGGATCCGGCCGTGACCACGGACCGTGTCCTGGTCGAGAACAACCCATACGCGGTTATCGAGGGCGCGGCCATAGCCGCCTTCGCCGTGGGCGCGAGCGAAGTCGTCATCGCTGTCCGGGCGGAGGCGACGGATACGATCCAGGCCCTCCAAACGGCCATCGCCGCGGCCGAGTCCGCTGGATACCTCGGCGACAACGTCCTCGGCAGCAACGCCGAGATCCACTTCAGCGTGAAGCCACTCCAGGGCTCTTACATGCTCGGCGAGGAGACGGTCCTGCTCAAGGGCCTCGAAGGCCAGCGCGGGCAGCCGGAGCAGCAGCCGCCCTACACCACGACCCGCGGCCTGTATGGCAAACCCACGCTGATCCACGGCCCCCAGACGTTCGCCGCGATACACACCATCCTGACCGGTGGGCTGGAGGGATTTCCCGAGACCGACGCTCGAACCTTCGCCGGCACGGTCCTGGTCCAGATCTCCGGCGCTGTGGCCCATCCCGGCATCGCCGAGGTCCCGTTCGGGGTCACGCTGCGGGAAGTCCTGGACCTGGCGGGCGGCGTACCCGGTCAGAGCCGGCTCAAGGCCGTTCTCGTCGGCGGCCCGTCGGGCGGGATCCTGCCCGCGGACGCAATCGGCGTCGGCTTCGACCACGACTCGCTCGAGAAGGCCGGGGCCCAGGTCGGCTCCGGTTCGATCGTCGTCCTGGACCAGCACAGCTGCGTCGTGGATCTGGCCGCGGTTCTCACGCGCTTCTGCGCCGACGAGGCCTGCGGCAAGACGATCCCGTGCCGGATCGGCCTGCGCCGCCTGGCCGAGATCGGCGCCCGAATCTCCGAAGGTCAGCCCCGAGGCGACGAGATCGCCCGGCTGACGGACCTCTCCGTCGACATCGTCGGCAGCGCACTCTGCGACCACGAGCGTCGCGCCACCCTCGCCCTCCTGAGTGTCGTCCGGTACTTCCGCGACGAGCTCGATGCCCATCTCCTTCGCAACTCATGCCCCGCCGGGATCTGCCATCCGAAGGCCGATGCCCGCGCCGGGGCGGTTTCCTGAGGCGTCCCATGCGAGAACGAAACGTCCACCCCAGCCCCGGTTCCCCGCCCGCCACGCCCACCCGTGGCGGCAAACCCGGGAACGGCGGCGGCGACTGGGCGCCGGTGGAACCGACTTCCTCGGCCATCGCCAACGCGAGGGCCCCGGAAAGCTCGGCGCTGGCGACCCGGGCACAGGACGCCGCGGACACGCTGCACAAACTGCGCCCCGCACCGAACCAGAAGGGCCAGTGGAACAAGCGCGCGGGCCGGCCGGACAGCCGCCCGGACTTCAAGACCCCGTTCGACACGATCGAGCCGTTCGACAACTCGCTCGCCGAGCGCCTNNGAGGGTCAGACGATCCTCGAGGTCTGCCGCGCCAACGGCATCGAAGTCCCGACGCTCTGTTACGAGCCCAAGCTCCCCGGCTTCGGGGCATGCCGGATGTGCGTCGTCGAAGTCGAGGGCGAGGAGCATCCGCCAATCTCCTGCTCGCGCGTCGCCGAGTCCGGCATGGTCGTCCGGACCCAGACCGAGCAGCTCCGCCGCCTGCGCCGGACGAACCTCGAGCTGATATTCAGCGACCACAACGCCTACTGCCTGCCGCCCTGCCAGAACAAGTGCCCGAGCCACATCGACATCCCGGGCTTCCTGCGGGCCAACGCCGAGGGCCAGTTCCGGGAGTCGGCCCGCATCTTCAAGCGGACGATCCCGTTCCCCTCCATCCTTGGCCGCGTTTGCCCAGCGCCGTGCGAAGACCACTGCCGCCGCGACGAGGTGGACGAGGCGATCGCCATCCGCGACAGCCATCGCTACGCCGGCGACCAGGTTCTCAAGGCGCAGAAGGACGGCATCGAGCCGCCGCTTCCGTTCGAGACCCAGCCCAGGACCGGCAAGCGTGTCGCAGTCATCGGCTCCGGCCCGGCCGGCATGTCGTCGGCGTACTACCTGCTCCTGGCCGGCCACGACGTGACGGTCTTCGAGCGCGACCCGGAGCCGGGCGGCATGCTTCGCTACGGCATCCCGGAATACCGCCTGCCCAAAAAGGAAGTCCTCGAGCCTGAGTACGAGTCGGTCTGGCGACTCGGCGGCAAGATCGAGTGCAACAAGGGCCTCGGCCGCGACTTCACGCTGGACGACCTGCAGGAGCAGGGCTTCGACTCCACCATCGTCGCGATCGGCTGCTACGACACCAACAAACTCGGCGTGACGAACGAGAACGCCGACGGAGCGATCGACGGGCTGGAGTACCTGCGGACTGCCGCCCTCGGCCTGCCGTATCCTGGCCACAAGGGCACGCGTGTCGTCGTCATCGGCGGCGGCTTCACTGCTATGGACTGCACCCGCACTTCCGTCCGCCAGGGCGCGAAGGAAATCACTCTCGTCTATCGCCGCGACATGAAAGACATGCCCGCCGCCAGCGAGGCCCACGAGGCCATCGAAGAAGGCGCGAAGATGATCTTCCAGGCCGGCCCGACCCGCGTCATCGTCGACGCCAACAACAAGGTCACCGGGGTCGAATTCATCCGCATGCAGCCCGGCGCGCCCGACGCTTCGGGTCGCCGCCGGCCCGAGCCCGCGCCCGGCACGGAATTCGTCATCGACTGCGACCGCGTCCTGCTGGCCATCGGCCAGGGCCCGGACCTCACGTGGATCGGCGCCGGCAACGACGGCGTCAAGGCCAACCGCTCGCGGCTGACCGCGGACGCGGTCACGTTCGAGACCGGCCGCCCCGGCGTCTTCGGCACCGGCGACGTCCGCATCGGCGCCGCGACCGTGGTCCAAGCCATCGCCGAGGGCCGCCGCTGCGCATACGCCGTCGACGCGTTCCTGCGCGGCAACGACCTCTCGGAACTGCGCAACCGCCAGACCCTTGCCGAAGTGGAGCCGACCTTCCTCTCGATCACTCCGTTCACGGACGAGCCGAAGGAAGCGCGCCACCGCCTCAAGGCCATGCCGGCGAAGGAGCGGTCCAGGAGCTACATCGAATACGAGATCCCGTACACGACCGAAGAGGTCATGGCCGAATCGACGCGTTGCCTGCAGTGCACGTGCGAGGCTCTGGGCAACTGCGACCTGCGGCGTCTCGGGATCGAGTACGGGACCACGCTCCAGACCCTGGAACCGGGCCACGACTCGGGCGCGGGCTTCCGCAGCGTGACCGAGAACCGGTTCACCGGCGCCAACCACGACTACATTCGCGACGACAGCCACTCCTTCATCNNCCTCAACGACACGCCGTGCGTTTCGTGCGGCCGCTGCGCCGAGACGTGCCCGACGGGCGCGCTCATGCCCAAGCCGCGAGTCCTCGAGAAGTACGACGTGGACGAGAGCCGCTGCATCCTGTGCGGCATCTGCGTCGACGCCTGCCCCTACGATGCGCTCCGCGGCGGCCAGGACAACGAGCTTGCCCACGACAGCCGCGGCAACCCGCAGATCGATCTCATCGGCCTCGCGGCAGTCGATCGCGAGACCGAAGTCACCTACATACAGCGAGAACGAGACTGGCTGGCCCACGCCATCGCCGAGGGCAGGATCGAGGACCCGGCGAAGGATCTGCCTTCGCTGCCGGCCTCGCTAGCCGCCTCGGGCGGCAAACGGGGCGGAGCCGGAGCTAAATGACCGTTACGGGACATATAGAGGAGGGAAGCGGGGCATGCCGATAGGCGACTCGATCCCGTTCACCGGGATCAGCTGGGACGACGTGCTCTTCGTCATCCTTGCCGCCACCCTGCTGGTTTCGGCCCTCCTGGTCGTAACGCTGCGCGACATCATCCGCTGCGGACTCTCGCTGACCGTCTCGTTCGCGTCCCTGGCGGGGATCTACGTCATGCTTGGCAACCCGCTGATCGCCGCGACCCAGGTGCTGGTGTACATCGGCGCGATCAGCGTCCTGATCCTGTTCGCGATCATGCTGACCCAGACCAAGAACGCCCCGAGCAAGCTGGTCTTCCAGACGCAGGTCCTGGTGGCGGCGGTCGCGGCGGTATTCATCGGCGGCGTGATCATCGCTACGATCCTGACCACGACGTGGCCGTCCGGCGGGCAAAGGCTCTGGACCGCGACCGCTGACGTCGCCCACCTGCTGTTCCACGACTACGTCCTGCCGTTCGAGGCCGTGAGCGTGCTGCTCACTGCGGCCGTCGTCGGCGGCGTCTACCTGGCCCGGCGCGAGATCGGCAAGAACGAGGGGGATAAGCCGTGAGCAATTCACTGGACTCCTACCTCGTCCTCTCGGCCCTGCTCTTCGCCGTCGGCTCGTTCGGGTTCCTGGCCCGGCGCAATGCGATCAGCATGCTGATGTCGATCGAGTTGATGATCAACGCGGTCAACCTGACCATCGTCGCCTTCGGCGCCTTCGTCGAGCCGCTCAAGACTCATGCCGCGGTCATCGCGCTGATCGTGATCGCGGTCGCAGCGGCCGAAGCCACGGTCGGTCTTGCCATCATCATCGCCATCTACCGGAACAAGAAGACGCCTCTCGTCGACGAGTACGACGCGATGAGTCAATAGCGATGAACTTCCTCATCCCGCTCATTCCGCTCCTGCCGCTGGCGGGGTTCGCCTTGACCGGACTCCTGGGCCGGGGCATGGGCCGCGAGTCGCACCGGATAGCCGTGTGGGCCGTGGTCGCCTCGTGGATCGTGGCGATGATCGTGGTCGTCGGCGCGCTTACTCACAGCCTCGGCTTTGGGCCGGGCGGCTTCGGCGTCACGCTCTGGAACTGGATCCCGGCCACGGGTTTCGACGCGGAGATGGGCTTCTACGTCGACGCGCTGACGGCCTGCCTGCTGATCGNNGTTCATGTTCTCGATGCTGGTTCTCGTGCTGGCGGACAACCTGCTCCTCGTGTTCGCCGGGTGGGAGCTGGTCGGGCTTTCGAGCTACCTGCTGATCGGCTTCTGGTTCCCGCGCCGTTCCGCTGCCGAGGCGGCCAAGAAGGCCTTCCTCGTCAATCGCGTCGGCGACATGGGCTTCGCCCTCGGCATCATGGCCGTGTGGACGCAGCTCGGGACGCTCAACCTCCAACAGGTCTTCGCGAAGATCGCGACCGTGCCCCACGAGTGGCAGATTGCCATCGCTCTCCTGATCTTCTGCGGCGCCGTAGGCAAGAGCGCCNNCAGTTCCCGCTCCACGTCTGGCTCCCGGACGCGATGGAAGGTCCCACTCCGGTCTCCGCGTTGATCCACGCCGCCACCATGGTGAACGCCGGCGTCTACCTCGTGGCGCGCTGCAATCCGATCTTCGGGACGGCGCCGGAGGTCATGGCGATCGTGGCTGCGATCGGCATCTTCACCGCCATCCTGGCCGCCTCTATCGCCTTCACCCAGACGGACATCAAGCGCGTCCTGGCCTATTCCACGCTCTCTCAGCTCGGCTACATGTTCGCCGCGCTGGGCGTGGGCGCATGGACGGCGGCGATCTTCCACCTCATGAGCCACGGCTTCTTCAAGGGGCTGCTCTTCCTCGGCTCCGGCTCGGTCATCCACTCGGTGGACGGCGAGCAGGACATGCGCAAGATGGGCG
>PMJT01000001.1 GCA_003158495.1 Chloroflexota bacterium
CCCAGGTTCGTCCAGTCGATCTTGTTGCCGATCGACAGGATCCCGGCAGTCGTGAGCACGGCAATCGCGAAGCAGATGCAGGCTACGAGGACGAGGAGCGATTTGTTGCTGCTGAAGATCCCGGTTCGAGCCATGTGGTGTTTCCTTCAGGGTGTGCGCCGGTCTCGGCCGGCAGCCGGAAAGTGCCGGTCAGGAGCCGCCGGGGGTCCCGGGTGCAGCCCTGGATCGTCGGCGGGCCCGGTACCAGGCCAGGTATTCGAGCAACTCTTCCTTTTCGTCGTCGGTGAGGTCCGCGAAGAAGGCGGCAGTAATTGCATCTGATGCGGCCTTGTCCGGCTCACCAGGGACCCGGTATCCACTGAGCCGCATCAGGTCCGCGTAGGGAATGGCCAGCGCTTCGCTGAGGCTGTGCAGCACGACGGGCGACGGCTTCTTGACCGCATCGCTCTCGAGCTTGCTCAGATACGCCCCGGAGATGCCGGCCGCCCTCGCCGTCTCGATTGCCGACGCACCGCGCACCTCGCGCGCCTTCTTTAGCAATGCCCCCAAAGTCGAACTCATCGGGCTCCGTCCAAGCTTTGGATGTACACCGGGCCGGCCGAGACCAGGTCGAACCGTCGGCCGGTCAAGCGGGAGAACCCACGCGCCCGCGGCGGGAAGATGTGCGCCTCCTGGCGCGATACCACGCCAGGTACTCGAAGAGCTCATCCCGTTCTTCATCCGTCAGGTCGCCAAAGAGCGCCGACCCGAGCGCGCCTGGGTCTCTCGGTCCCGTGCCTGCCGGCACCAGGTAGCCGTTGAGGCGCATCAGCTCCGCATAGGGGACTGCCAGCACCTCGCTCAGCCGATGCAGGATCATGGGCGACGGCCTCTTCACCGAGTCGTTCTCGAGCTTGCTCAGGTACGCGCCAGAGATGCCGGCAGCCCGCGACGCAGCCACGGCCGACAGACCGCGGATCTTTCGCGCCTGCCTGAGAACTATCCCGAATGGGGGCGCCACCAAACCTCCTGTCCTACAGTGGACATCTGCAACTACAGTTGACAATACCACGCCTGCATGGTTCACTGCAATGGATCAAAGCAGTGGCCGGAGCGACTCCCGGCGGCGGCCATCGCGGCCCCGCTTCCCCGGATGCAGACGCAAACGGAGGAAGCCATGGGTCTCTACCAGGAAGATCAAACGGTCGTGACCACAGAGTCGGCAGTCGCCGGCTCACCCCCGCCGGACGCGTTGTGGGCGCCGGAAACAGAAACCGCAATCCCCACTTTGGCCGCCCCCGTCGCGGAGCCCGTTACGCCCGTGACGCCTCTGGCGCCCGCACCAGTGGCATGGGTTCAGCCCGCGGCGGCGCCCGTTGTGCCTACGGCCGTGGTTTGGGCAACGCCCGTTGCGGCGCCCGTTGCGCCGCCCGCAGCTCGGTTGGCAGTGGCACCCCGCGCACAGCAGACGGTGCAGACTTTTCGGCAACGAACCACGCGGACGAGTTTCGAGAACGCCGAACTGACCCGGCGGATCGTCCTGCTCGTGTTCGGACTCATCGAGCTATTCATAGGTATGCGCGTCGTCCTGCTCCTCCTCGACGCCAGGACGACCAACGGCCTCGTGTCCGGGATCATGAGCCTCAGCGGGCCATTCGTGGCGCCGTTCCAGGGGATCCTCCGGACCAATTCCGTGACCACGTCCGGCTCGGTCCTCGACGTCGCCGCTCTCCTGGCCCTCGCCGGTTGGGCGGTCGCAGAAATGGTCGTGTTCTGGGTCCTGGCGACGTTTCGGCGCGAGCCCGCCTGATCACCGAACGGCGGTCGCGCAGTTCCCAGCCTGCCACACAGGAAGATAGGGAGACAGACATGACGATCGAAGAATCCCAGCAGAACAAGCCCGGCCACCTGACGGCAATCGTCCAGCGCGTGTCGGGTTCAGTTCGCGCCGTTCGGAACGGCGTCGCCAATCTCGTCGGGCGTTTGCCCGCGACCGCGAAGGCGACGCAGGCCGGCGCATCGAACCTCATGGGGCGCGTGCCGGCAACTGCCCGTGCGACGCACGCCGGCCTTCTGGCAACGACCGGCGCGCTCCAGCAACTCCCCGATACGACGCTTCGATCCCTGGCGGCAAGCTCCGCCGGCCTTGGCGCCGGGCTGTACCTGGCCGGCAAGAACAGGCTCCTGGTCGTAGCAGGAGTCATCCCGGCGATCGTCGTCGGCGCAGCCATCGCCTGGCGTCCCGCCAGGAAGGCGGCCGCTCCCACCAAGTCGGGCCTGTAGCCGTGGCGCGATCAAGCCGGCGGCAGCCTGCTGTCGGCGGGAAGGCATCCATGTCCATCCTGACGCTTCTCATGATCGCCCTGATCGGCGTGGTCCTCGTCTCAGCCGTCGTCGGCACGCGCAACCCGCGCGGCCGATGGACGTCCATCCGGCAGCGCCTGTCGATGTCCAGGCACGCCGCCATGGGCCGCGGCGACCCGATCGGCGTCTCCGACTGGGAGAACGAGGGCGGCTCGATCGCGGGCGCCGAAGTAAGCCACCAGCCGGTGACGATCGATCTCGAACACGCCCCACATCACTGAACCGGAATAGCGGTCCGCGTGACCGAGGCCTTGCACATGAACTCGACACTCCCCCAGCGAACAACCGGCGTCTGGATCTCTTCCGCTTCGGCCACCGTTCTGCGATGGGCACCGGACGGGATCGTCAGCCGGGAAATGATCGACTCACTGGTCCCTGGTCGCCATCGCTCCACCGGCCGCCCGCCGACCGAGGAGCATCCGGCCGGTGAAGGTCATCGCGACGAGCGGATGCGGGTCTTCTTCAATCAGATAAGCGCGGCCATCGCGGTCGAGGACGACTTGCTCCTCATAGGCGACGGCGAGGTCGTCGATCACTTTGCCGATCACGTTCGATCGCACGATCGCGGCCACAACGGCAAACGGCGCGTCGAGCTCGTGAAGAGCGGCCCGATGTCCGAGCCGCAGCTGGTAGCCCGTATCCGCGAATTCGCCGGTTCGCCGGCTCGGCGCACGCTGCCGGACTGAGACGTCCGGAGGGAGGCCTGGGCGGGCGCCAAACCCTGATCGCTCCCGGCCCTCAGCCGCCGGCCGCGACCCCACGGTCGAGCAACTCTTCGTAGCGTGCCGGGTCTACGTTCCCACCGCTAAGGATGCAGACGACGCGGCCGGCCGTGGCGGCGCCCAGGGCGGGTAACTCGTCGGCGTGGAACAACCACGCAGCCAGCGCCGTGGCGCCTGAAGGTTCGAGCACGAGCCGGGCCTCCCGCGACGCCCTGACCATCGCCCTGGCGATCTCGTCCTCTTCCACGACCACGATACCGTCCAGATACCTGCGCATCAGCGCCAGGTTGATCTGCCCGATGCTCGCCGTCCGCTGGCCATCCGCAATCGTGCGGCCGACCGTTTCGACCGGCCAGGTGACTATCCGGCCCTCCCGAAGCGAGTCGCGTGCATCGGCGGCGAGAGCTGGTTCTACCCCGATCACCACGGCGTCCGGACGGAGTGACTTGACCGCCACGGCCACGCCGGCTGCGATACCGCCGCCGCCGACCGGGACCAGTACGGTGAACGGCTCCGCCACGCCCGGCTGCCCGGTCCCACGGCCCAGCCCCGAGTCGAGGTCTGCAAGCTGTTCGACGATCTCGAGCCCGATCGTCCCCTGGCCCGTGACCGTGGCGGCGTCGTCATACGGACCGACCGGCGACAATCCCTCGACCCGCGCGATCTCGGCCGCCCGTTCGGCGCGCTCCTCGCTGGACGGCCCCACGAAGACGATCTGCGCGCCATCTTCGCGGACTCGATTCACCTTGATATGTGGCGCATCGGACGGCATGACGATGACGGCCCGAACCCCCAGGAGCCGTGCGGCCCGGGCCACTCCCTGCGCGTGGTTCCCGCTTGAATGCGAGACGACGCCCGCGGCGCGCCGCTCGGCCGGGAGCGTGGCGATGTTGTAGTACGCGCCGCGCAGCTTGAAAGCCCCGATCGGTTGGAGCGACTCGGGTTTGAGCCAGGCGCGTGTCCTCCCCAGCGGATCGCCGGGTTCGGGAGTGCCAAACGGCAGCAGGGGCGTGTAGACAACGGCCCCTCGGATCACGCCGGCAGCCTCGCGAATCCTCTCGAGGGTTACGTCGCCGCCCGCTGCGGCCCCGTGCGTCCCCACCGCATGTACATGCCCATCAGACATCAGCCGAGTTCCTTCGAATAGACGGCGTCCCGACCGCCGATCGTCGCGTCCTCATTACAACGGACTATAGGACTACGGCGCGGTTGCGACCGGGATCAACACGAGCGAGCCTGATGGCCCGCGTACCGAGCCGCGCTCACGTGAATCCGGGTCCGCCCGGCCCGGCCCAGACAAGGGAGAACGGCCCCCGGAGTCGGGAGGAGCGGCCCGAGGCTCGGCCGCGCCCCGTCCATATCATCGAAACTGACCCGTCCGATATCCAGGTCTGATCGCGCGACCCCGTCCAGACCATCGACTCGCCGGTGCGCCAAGAATCATCCCAATCGAGGAGGGCAGATGCCCGTCCTGCACGCCAAGCCGCAGGCCCCCAGCGACGACAAGCGCTGGAAGATCGTCGAGACCCGAATGCGCCGCATGGGCGACCGCCCGGCCGCTCTTATCGAGGCACTCCATGCCGCCCAGGAGGCGTTCGGCTACCTGGACACAGACGCCCTCAACTTCGTCGGCGACACGCTCGGAGTTCCCCACTCCCGCGTGTACGGAGTGGCGACCTTCTACTCGTTCTTCGTGCTCAAGCCGCAGGGCGAGCACACCTGCGTGGTGTGCACC
>PMJT01000101.1 GCA_003158495.1 Chloroflexota bacterium
GGCCTTGATGGCCAGGTCCAGCTGTTCGTTGGGATCCGTGGGGAAGTCCCGGCCGGTGACCTTCTTGACGATCGGTTTGTACTCGGCGACGAGCGCCTTGAGATCTGCAACCGTGAGGTCGGTGTCCTTGGCATCGGGACCGTGCTTGTGCTTGGCGACCTCGAGCGGCTTGTCGAAGTCCTCGGCCGAAACGCCCATGACGATGCGGCCGAACATGCCGATGAAGCGGCGATACGCGTCCCAGCCGAAGCGTTCGTTGCCCGAGAGGGCGATCAGGCCGGCCAGGGTCTCTTCGTTGAGGCCGAGGTTGAGGACGGTGTCCATCATGCCCGGCATCGAGAACTTGGCGCCGGAGCGAACGCTGACCAAGAGCGGGTTCTTCGGATCGCCGAAGCCCTTGCCGCTCGACTTTTCGACGGCCTTGACGGCCTCCAGAACGTCTTCCCAGAGGCCGGCNNATGGTGAAGCCGGGGGGAGTGGGCAGACCGGCGAGGGTCATCTCTGCCAGGCCGGCGCCCTTGCCGCCCAGCAGGTCCTTCATGGTGCCGTTGCCTTCGGCCTTGCCGTCGCCCCAGGCGTAGATGTACCGCTTGGCGGCCTTGTGGGTCCTGGTGCCAGAGTCCGACATGGGAATGTCAATCTCCTAGGATGCGGGGCTTGTGCCTCATCCGGCCGGGAAAGTTACTGCAGGCATGCCGGGACGGGTCAGCCGCGTGAGGGGACGGCAGTGAGCTTGTCCCACAACGAGCCGGCATTCAGCGTCTGGATGTAGTCCATCATGTAGCCCTGGCCGATATCTACCGGCAGGCGATCCTTGAAGTTGACCCGAGCGACGGTTTCCTCGCGCGACCAACCCTTGCCCACAGCCACCGCTACCGCCGTCTTCCACTCCATCAGGATGGATCGCTGCACTTCCACGTACGCCAGCGTGGTGACCGGACCGTGGCCCGGCACGACGTGGTCGACGTCGAGGGCGCGGATGCGGTCCAGAGACGAGATCCACTCGTCGACGTTCGAGGTCATGAGCCACGTCTGGCACTGCGAGAAGATCGTGTCGCCCGTGAAGACGGTGCGTTCCTCGGGGACATGGACCGCGATCTGGCCCGGCGTGTGTCCCGGGGTATGCAGGCAGTTGAAGGTGTGGTCGCCGACGCGAAGGGTCAGGTCTCCGGTGAAGACGACCTTGCCCTTGTTCGGATCGGAGTAGTAGACGACTCGGTCCGGCCAGAGCGCCACGCCCTCGGGATCGTCGAGATCGGTGCCCTGTGCCTTCGGCGTTGGGAGGGCTTCGTAGGCGTATGCGAACGGGTCCAGTTCCGGGTAGACGACCATGAAGCGGTCGTACAGACCCTGGTGGTTGACCACGGTGCCGGCGCCCTTGAAGTAGTAGTTCCCGAAGATGTGGTCGACGTGGTGCTCGGTGTTGATGATGTAGCGAATCGGACCGTGCGACTCCACCTCGGCACGCATCGCCACGGCCTTCGTGGGCAGCTGCGGCGTGTCGATCACGACGACACCGTCGCGGGTGACCACGTAGTTCGGGTTGCAGCCGCGCAGCTTCGTGTTTGTCCGGATGTTTTGGGTTACCTCTTCCATCGACTGACTCCCCTGCCGGCTACTGGGTGGCGGTGAGGCCGCCGTCGATCGTGAGGATCTGACCGGTCACGAACGACGAGGCTTCGGAGGCGAAGAAGATCACGGCTCCGACGAGATCGCGCGTCTCGCCGACCCGTCCGAGCGGAACCCGGCTGATCAGGCTCGACTTGAAGGCCGGGTCGCCGAGCAGCATCGCGACCTGTGGGGTGTCAACGAAGGTCGGCGCGATGGCATTGACGGTGATGCCGTGCTTCGCCCATTCGGTGGCCCACTGGCGGGTCAGAGAGCTGACCGCTCCTTTTGCCGCGACGTAGGCCGAGTAGCCGGCGTTGATACCGAGCTGCGCGCGGACCGAGCTGATGTTGATCACCCGCCCGCCCTGTCCGGCCTTGACCATCGCCCGCGCGGTCGCCTGTGACGCGATCAGGGTGCTGCGCAGGTTGATCTCCATGATCCAGTCCCACGCGTCGCGGGGATAATCCTGGGCGTCGAACAGGACCTTGCCTGCGCCACCGCCAACGGCGTTGACGAGGATGTCCAGCCGACCAAAACGTTCGATGATCGAAGCGACGATCCGGTCGGCTTCGGATTCCACCGTGATGTCGCCGGCGAGGGCCAGAGATTCGGCACCGGCAGCTTTGACCCTCTCGGCGGCCGCTTCGGCGCTGGCCTGCGAGATGTCGGAGACGACCACTTTTGCGCCGGCACTGCCCAGTGCCACGGCCAGGGCGGAACCGATCGCACCGCCACCGCCTGAAACGAAGGCCACGCGGCCGTCCAGCCGGAAGGCGTCCAGCGGGTTCATCGTTCTCACTCCTCCAATACGATCGCCGGTGACGGGCGGACGGATCAGTTGCCGGGGAAGACGAGGCTCAGCGGACCCTGCTTGCCGGGCTCAGGCCAGCGGACGGTGACTTCCTTCTGCTTAGTGAAGAAGCGCACCGAGTCCTCGCCACGCATCTGCAGGTCCGCGAAGGCAGATCCGCGCGTCCCGCCGAAGGAGAGATAGCCGGCCGGCACCGGGATGGGAACGTTTATGCCGATCATGGGCACATCCACCTCGAGCTCGAAGCGGCGTGCGGCCCCACCGTCATTGGTGAAGATCGCCGTGCCGTTGCCGTACTGGTGGCTGTTGATGAGCCCAAGGGCTTCGTCGAAGGTTGAGACCCTGACCATCCCCAGGACGGGACCGAAGATCTCCTCGTTGTAGACCTCCATCCCCGGCTTGACGTGGTCGAAGAGGCTCACGCCGAGGTAGAAGCCGTCCGGGTGCTCCGAATGGCGGTACGGGCGACCGTCTACAACCAGCTCCGCGCCCTCCGCCACACCCTTCTCGATCCAATCGATGACGCTGGCGCGGTGTTCGGTCGAATAGAGCGGGCCCATGTCGGAGCTCGACTCCATGCCGGGTCCGATCGTCAGGGCCGCCATACGCCGCTCGATCATCGGCCGGATCTTGTCGGCGACGTCGCCCACGGTCATGACCAGGGTCTGGGCCATGCAGCGCTCGCCGGCAGAACCGAAACCGCTGGCCACGGCCGCGTCCGCGACCAGGTCCAGGTCCGCGTCCGGCAGGACAAGCATGATGTTCTTGGCGCCCGTGTAGGCCCCGACGCGCTTGCCGTGGGCGGTCCCGGTCTCGAACACGTGCTTGCCGACCGGCGTGGAGCCCACGAACTGGATGGCATCGATGCCGGGGTGGACCAGGATGGCATTGACGGCTTCGCGTCCGCCGTAGACCACGTTGAAGACGCCGGCGGGCAGGCCGGCCTCGTGCCACAGCTCAGCCTGCAGCTGTGTCGCGCCCGGGGTGTGGGAGGAGGGCTTCCAGACAAAGGTATTGCCGGTCATCATGGCTATCGGGTAGATCCACATCGGGACCATGACCGGGAAGTTGAAGGG
>PMJT01000014.1:0-11949 GCA_003158495.1 Chloroflexota bacterium
AGGTCGGCGCGGCCACCGAAGTCGAGCTCAAGGAGAAGAAGCACCGCAGCGAGGACGCTCTGGCCACCGTGCGGGCAGGCATCGAGGAAGGCATGGTCGCCGGTGGCGGCGCCACGCTGCTCCACTGCCAGACCGTTCTCGACAAGCTCAAGATGGACGAGCCCGACGCCCAGGTCGGCGTCGACATCGTCCGCCGGGCCCTCGAGTATCCGATCCGCCAGATCGCCGACAACGCCGGCGCTCACGGTGAGGTCGTCGTCGACCAGGTCCGCGGTATGAAGGTCGGCTTCGGTTACGATGCCCTTCGGGGTGTCTACGGCGACATGTTCGAGAAGGGCATCGTGGACGCCGCAAAGGTGACCCGCTCCGCCCTCGAGAACGCGGCCTCGATCGCCAAGATGGTCCTGACAACCGAGACGCTCATCACGGACATCCCGGAGAAGAAGGACTCGTCCGCCGGGCACAACCACGGCGGCGGCGGCGGAGATATGGACTTCTAGTCCAGACCACTACCTGTTTGAAGAGCCCCGGGCCACCCGCCCGGGGCTCTTCCTTTTTGCGGTGCGAGACACGACGTTCACCTGTCGAGTGTGTGTTTGACACGCGCGGCAGGTCCGTCAATCGTGGGCCCGTCACAGTCCCACGAGGAGGTCCACAAGGTGTTTCGCGTCCCCAAACCTGCCCTGATCCTGTTGTCCGGTCTTCTGGTCGTCGCGGCGAGCGCGTGC
The DNA here is from genome assembly GCA_003158495.1 of Chloroflexota bacterium. Lineage (GTDB taxonomy): Bacteria > Chloroflexota > Limnocylindria > Limnocylindrales > CSP1-4 > Fen-1039. The sequence goes on from PMJT01000014.1 coordinate 729, forward strand.
TCGAGCGCCGCCGCAACGGCGGCTCCGGCCGGCCAGGAGGCCGGCTCCAGCCTGGCAACGGCGAGTAATCCGGCTACCGGCAATCCGATCGCAGGCAATCCGACCGTAAACCCGCAGGATCCGAGCTCGATCATCACCCAGGCCCTCAGCGGCGGCACAGCGGCCAAGTCGTTCCACATCAAGCTCGCTATGAGCGGCACGATCAAAGCCGCTGTTCTGTCCGAGGCGGCCGGCAGCGCCGGTGGAGCCGCTGGCGGGATCGTCGGCGCGTTCAAGGGCGACCTGAAGCTCGACGGCACCGCAATCGAGGGTGATGTGGACATCGCCAACCAAGCGGGACATATCACCTTCAACTACCCTGCCGGCCTCGCGGCCGCTGGCGGCGCTGGTGGCGGCCCCCTGACCGGCGACATTCTCGTCGTCAACGGCACCCTGTACTACAAGATCAGCATGACCGGACCTAAGTACATGAAGATGGATCTTGGATCGCTGGGCAGCCTGGCCGGTGGCCTGACCGGCTCTCTTCCCAGCGCGCTGCCGACCGCCGGCGGGTCGGCCATGTCCGGGATAACCGATCAGCTCACCAGCCTGCGCCAGGCCATGGATCAGGCCGGTGCCAAGGCGACCCTGGTCGGCGTCGAGCAGATCGGTGGCAAGGATGCCTACCACGTCAACGTCTCCGTGCCGCTCGACATGATCAACAGCCAGATCGCGGCGGCCGCGGCGCAGGCCAGTGCCGTGCCAGCTGGTTTGGCTGGCATGAAGATCGACTCCGCATCGGTCGACTTCTGGTTCTACAAGGACAGCTACCGCCCTGCTCAGTTCGAGCTCAAGGGCGCCTCGTCGGCGATCGGCAACCTCGATCTCATCGTCACCATCACCGCCTACGACCAGCCGGTCACGATCGCCGCACCCGCGGCCGACCAGGTCCAGGCCGCCCCGTAGCGGCGCCACCGAACACCTTCTGCGCGACATCGAGGAAACCCCGGGCATCACAAGCCCGGGGTTTCTGGTGTCCGGGTGTCGTGAATGGGAACCATGGTCCGGTTTGACAGGACCGGCGGCAGTACCAATCCTGAGGCTCACGCAGCCCCAGAGGAGGTTCCCCCCTTGAGACACGTGCCAAAGCCGGCTTTCGGCGCCTTTGTCGGACTCGTTCTTGTTGTTACCAGCGCATGCAGCAGCAGTGCCGCCACACCGGCAGACGCAAGCACGGTCATCAGCCAGGTCATCAACGGCGGCCCGGCCGTCAAGTCGTTCCACCTCAAGCTCACCGTCAGCGGGACGATCAAGACCGCGGGCCTCGGCGCGGCCGGGGCGGCCGCAGGCGGCCTTACCGGTGACATCAGGCTCGACGGTGCGGCCATCGAAGGCGACGTCGATGTCGTCAACCAGGCCGCCCATCTCACGCTCGGCCTGCCGTCCATGGCGGTCTCCGGCGAGGTGATCGTCGCAGGCGGCTCGGCCTACTACAAGGTCTCATATCTCGGGATGTCGACGTCGAAGTACACCAGGCAGGACCTCGGCAGCCTGACCGGCATGTCGCCGGTTGCCATTCCGACGCCCGGAGCTTCTGCCCTGGCCGGCCTGAGCGACCAGGTGAACAAGGTCAGGACAGCCCTGACGGCGGCCGGTGTTACGCCCACCAACGTCGGCGTCGAGCAGATCGGCGGCAAGGCCGCCGACCACATCAGCATCTCCGTGCCGATCGACACGCTCAACAAAGGCATCGCCTCGCAGGCGAGCGGGAGTGCCGCCCCGAAGATCGCTTCGGCCTCGGTGGACCTGTGGGTCTACACAGACGGCAATGGGGTCGCCCAGGTCGAGGTGAAGGCAGCCTCGTCCACGCTAGGCAACATCGATCTAGTCCTGACGATCACCGACTACGACAAGGCAGTAACGATTACCGCTCCGTCGCCGGCCCAGGTCCAGGCCCCGTAGGTCGCTCATGATCGAGACAGATACCGGAAGTCTTCGGGAATCCCGGCCAGCGGCTCGGGGTTCCCGTGCGTCGCTCCTCGTCCTCTCGGTGCTCCTCGCGAGTGTTGTCGCCGGCTGCGGCAGCCCAGTGGGCGGGCTCGGCCGGATACCGCCCCTCGGCCCGAACGATATCCTGGCGGCCAGCCTTGTTCGCCTGGCGTCGGCGTCGAGCCTCCACGTCAAGGCCAGCGTCGGTGGCTCCATGAACGCCTCCGCGCTCAGTTCGCTGGCCGGCGGGCTTCCCGTCGGGCTCCTCGGCAAGCTCAAACTCGATGGGTCCTCGGTTACGGGCGAAGTGGATATACGGCGTCGGGCGGCCCACCTCGCCGCCTCATTCCCGGTTCTGTTCGGCACCACGGCCGACGTCATCGTCGTGGACGGCAGGTCGTACACGAAAGTCAGCCTCCTCGGAGACAAGTACAGGAAGTCGACNNCCTGCCGGCCGCCGGTCTGACGACGATCATGGGCCTGTTCGGCGGCGGTGCTGGCAGCCCCGGGCTCGAGGTCGGCCAAATCGGCTACTGGGTGTACGTGGACACCATGCAGCCGGCCCGGATGACGGTGAGTGGAAGCGCGGCCGCCTTCGGCGATCTCAACGTCGACGCTACGATCGATGGCTACGGAGTACCCGTGATCATCGCAGCGCCGCCGGCCGGCCAGGTCAGTGGCGGCTGAGCGGGGAAGGCTTTCCCCGCCGGCTGCGGCTCTGCGGGCCGGTTGTGGTTGGCCCCGCGGCCACCGATATGCGGCGGCCCCAAGTTCTTCGGACCCGCCTGGTCCGCTGCCGTTACACTGCCCTCTGCTGCCGGGTATGGCGTTGCCATGCACCGCGGCTCGTGAAGCCGCCTGTCGTAGGCCGGCATCTCTGTGGAGGATTCAGGTGTTTCGTCGGAAATCGCTCGCAATCACAGCCGCCGGCGTCCTCGCCATCGTGGCCTTCATCGCCGGCTGCGCGTCCGCGGCCCTGACCGACCCGCGCCAGATCCTCACCGACGCCCAGACTTCCCTGACCAACCTGCAGTCGGTCCACTTCCAGATCGAGGCCGGCGGCCAGTTCATCATCGGCGTCGCCCAGGCCCCGTCTGCTGCGCCGACGGACACTCCGGCTCCGACGCCGACCGCGACGGCCACCGCCACGCCGGCTGCCTCGCCCACGGCCACTTCGACGTCTTCTCCGACGCCCACCCCGAAGCCCACCAAGAGCCCCGCACCGTTGACGTCCGCTCAGGCCAGCGCCAGCGCATCAGCCGCCGCCTCCGCGAGCGCCAGTGCAGTTGCAAGCGCATCTGCGGCCGCGGCAGCCAGCTCTTCGGCCAGTGCGGCGGCGGCCGTGCAATCCGCGCAGGCCAGCAGCTACGCCTCGGCATATGCGAGCAACCAGGCAATTCTGTCGGCCTCCGCATCGGCAAGCGCCGACGCAAGCGCGGCCGCCAGCGCATCCGCGTCCGCGGTAATCGCTTCCTCCGCCGTGCCCACCGCCACGCCTTCGCCGCTCTATACGGCTATGCCGATCGCCCTCACCGGTAGCACCGCCTACGGCGACATCGATTTCGCCAACAAGACGGCCCACGTCACCGGCGGCGTGCCCGGCGTCCCCAACCTTGCCGGCGAGGTCATCGTCGTGGATCCGTACGCCTACGTCCGGGCGCCGGGCGCCGTAACGTACACCTCCGAGGGCGACTCGAACCTGCCGATCAATCCCGCTCTCTCCAGCGGGCCGCTCTACCTCATCCAGCAGATCGTCGCCGTGGCCAACGACAAGGGCCTGAGCCCGGTCCTCGTCGGGGTCGAACAGGAGCAGTACGGATCCAGCTACCACATCCGCGTCGACGTCAGCCAGAACGCGCTCAATTCGAAGCTGTCCAGTTTGCAGGCGGTCCAGGCCCTCGGCAGTGGCCAGCTGGACCTGTGGATCACCCAGAGCGGCTTCCAGCTCGAGCGCCTCGAGTACAAGACCTCCGATCCCAGTTCCGGCGCGGCAGCTATCCGCCTCGTCCTGTCCAACTGGAATAACGTCTCCCCGATCCTGGCCCCGCCGGCGAACCAGATGAACCTGGGCCTTCCGTCGGCCAGCTAGCAGGGCGACGGCCTCTCCCAAGTCGGGGCAAATGCCGCGCCCATACAATTCAACGGTGAGTCCAACTCCAGGCAACGGGCGCGGGACCCGATCCGGTCAGAGCCGCTCAAAAGCGGCTTCGCGTCAGGCGGCATCGGAGCCGCTTGGTGGCTGGTGGACCACGCCTGAAGACGACGCAACACTGAACGCCGGCCTGCCGGCGACGAACACGACCGCGCTGGGCAGCGGAGCGGCCGCGCCAGCCGCCGAGCCCGCCCATGCCGCCGAGCCCGCCCATGCCGCCGAGCCATCGTCGGCGGCGCCGTGGGACGATGAACCGCCGCCGCCCGATGAGGCGCCGCCGGAAGCGTTCGATGGCCCGCGTATCGAGCCGCCCGAACCGTCTCCGTTCGAGCCCGAGCCGGTCGCCCTGGCCGAGCGGCAGGCCGCGACCGAGGCGCTCGCGCAGCGGATCCTCGGCCGCCTCAACTCCGAGCAGCAGCGGGCCGTCCAGACGACCGACGGACCGGTCCTGATCCTGGCCGGCGCCGGCAGCGGCAAGACGCGCGTGCTGGCGCATCGCGTGGCTTATCTGGTCGGCGTTCGTGGAGTGCGCCCGTGGCAGATCCTCGCGGTCACGTTCACCAACAAGGCCGCCGCGGAGTTGCGTGCCCGGATCACGGGCCTGATCGGCGAGGAGGCCGGCCGCGAAGTCGCGATGGGCACTTTCCACGCCCTGTGCGCCCGCGTCCTGCGTCGCGACGGCCGCGTCATCGGCCTCGACCCCCATTTCGTGGTCTACGACTCGGACGACCAGCAGGCACTGATGAAGCAGATCCTGCGCGAGGAAGACCTGCCGATCACCGGCGAGTACAAGCCGAGCGCGATCCTGGGCGCCATCTCACGGGCTAAGAATGAGATGCTCGACGCCGAGTTCATCGCCGCCAACGCACATACCCACCGCGAGCGCGAGATCGCGCGCCTGTTCCGGCGGTACACCACGCGCTTGAAATCGGCCGCGGCCCTGGACTTCGACGACCTGCTCCTGGAAGCGGTCCGTCTCTTCCACGATGCGCCCGAGGTCCTCGAACGATACCAGGGCCGCTGGCGGTTCCTCCACGTCGACGAGTACCAGGACACGAACCGGCCGCAATACCTGTGGGTCAAGGCCCTGGCTGCGGCTCACCACAACCTCTGCGTCGTGGGCGACGACGACCAGTCGATCTANNACTCAGCTGATCCTCGACGCCGCCCACGCGGTCGTGACCCACAACACCTCGCGCAAGAACAAGAAGCTCTGGACGGAGAACAGCGGCGGCAAGCAGATCGCCCGCTTCGAGGCCTACAACGAGGAAGAAGAGGCGGAGTGGATCGCGCGCCAGATCGAGGAACTAACCGGCGCTCGCACCTCGATCCTGACCCGCCGCGCCGACGACGACGCCGAGCGCTGGGAGCGCGGCGATGTGGCCGTCATGTATCGCACCAACGCCCAGTCCCGCGCCATCGAAGAAGCGTTCCTGCGCTACAGCATCCGCTACCAGCTGGTCGGCGGGACGCGCTTCTACCAGCGACGCGAGGTTAAGGACGCACTGGCGTACCTGCGCGTGCTCCGCAGCGACACGGACCAGGTCAGCTTCGAGAGGATCGTGAACGTCCCGGCCAGGGGCATCGGCGAGAAGAGCCTCGAGGAGCTGCGGGTCTCCGCTGCCGGCGGACGGACGATCCGGCCGCCCGTCGAAGGCGCGCCCGAGCCGACATATTGGAGCGCAATCGTCGATGGCGCCGATGGGCGCCTCGAGGCGCTGGGTTCGCGGGCGAGGACATCCCTGGGCGGCTTCGCGGCGCTGATCGCAAAGCTCAGGACGAGGATCGGAGTTCTGCCGCTGCCGGAGATGCTGGACGCGGTGCTGGAGGAGTCCGGCTATCGGGCCATGCTGGCCGACGGCTCCGAGGAGGGCGAGGACCGCTGGGCGAACCTGCTCGAACTGCGCTCGGTCACCACCCGGTACGACGACCTCACGCCGGATGACGCCCTGGACCGCTTCCTGGAGGAGACGGCCCTGGTCGCCGACCAGGATTCGTACGAAGCGGGTGCGGACGCCGTCACTCTGATCACACTGCACGCTGCCAAGGGCCTCGAATTCCCGGTCGTCTTCATCGCCGGCCTGGAAGAAGGCGTCTTCCCGCACAGCCGCTCGCTCGACGACGAGAAGCAACTCGAGGAGGAGAGGCGGCTAGCCTACGTCGGCATCACCCGCGCCAAGCGGCGCCTGTTCCTGTCGCATGCGGCCAGGCGAGCTACATGGGGCCAGGGCGGCCTCTCCGTGCCGAGCCGGTTCCTCTTCGAGATCCCGGCCGCGCTGATGAGCGGCCCGCGGCTCGGGCAGCCCGAGGACTTCGACGACGACGTCGGCCAGATAGACCCGGACCTCGTCTTCGGGCGGCGGCTCGGGAGCAGGTTCGGGACGCCGATCCGGGCCGGTGGGGGAGCGTATCGCAGCGGCAGCGGCCAGCCCGGCGCACCCAGGCCGGGGGAGCAGTTCCGCACGACCCGCGACCTCGGGGCAAAGCGAGAGGCCTACGACTCCGGGGCCCGCTCCGGCAGCCTGGACGTTCCGCCTGGGGCAGCGCCCCGCAACGCGGCCTCCGAGTCGGGCTCGGCCGGCCGGCCGGCATCGCAGCGTCCGCCCGTGGCGGCGAGGCCGCGGATCCCCGGCGAGCGCCAGTTCCGGGACGGCGATCGCGTCCGCCATGCCAGGCTCGGCGATGGCATCGTCGTGACCTCCAAGTTGACTCGCAACGATGAAGAGGTCACCGTCGCCTTCTCCAACGGCGGCGGCGTGAAGACACTTCTGGCGAGTATCGCCAACCTTGAATTGCTCGGCTGACTACTATTCCGCAGGGACGGCTGACGCCGGCCCGCAACGCAGACCTAAGTGAAGGTGGATGGCCCCGAAGATGACCAAGTCCAACGTATCGAGAGCCAGTCGGGCCAAGATCGGCGGCAAGTCCGCGGTAGAACCGTGCGCCTGCTGCGGCATTGCCCCCGACGCCCAGGGCCGTCCCTTCTCGGTGACCTTCGGTCTTCCGGACGTTTACTTCCAGATAGAGGAAGAACTTCTCGACACCTGGGGCGACGACCCGTTCCTGGCGATCAAGAACGTCGGCTTTTTCCTCAGGGTCCTGATGCCGGTCAATCTGACCGACGGCTTCTCGGTCAACTTCGGAACCTGGCTTGAGATCCATGGCGAGGACTTCAAGAAGGCATGGACCAACTGGAACTTCCCCGAGTACGCCGACCTGGAGATCGAGGGCTATGTCGCCAACGCGATCACCCCGTGGGGCGAATTCCCGCACAAGCTCGTCCGAGCGGTCGTCCGCGACGTCACGCAGGTTCCGTTCCTCGCCTCCTGCCCGGACCCGCTCGTGACGCGCATTCTCGGCGACACCTGGCCGCACGCCGAGGTCCTGACGTCGTACTCCGAGCTGCTCAAGCCGGATCCCAAGCTCGAAGGCTGAACGCGGCCCTTGCCGCCGGCTCACTCATACGGACTCGATCGGCCCGGAACGAAGAGTTTTCGGGCCGGTCGGTGTCGCGCTGTCCGTGCTTGATTTGGCATCTCCAACCTTTCCGCGTACAGTGTTTGCCGTAGATCAGCATCGGTTCTTGGGGAGGGCAGCCGCCGGCCTGCTCCACCCTGGAGACGGCAGAAAGCCGTCGGCCGGTAGCCCGGGTTCTGGCGACGCCCGAGGCAGCTCGGATCGATCCGGCAAGACAGGGCCTCGACCTTCTGGCAATCGGCGGCCCGGCAAGGCTGTATGGGTTCACGCAACGTGTTCGTTGCCACCTACCCGCCGCGACGTTGCGGCATCGCTACTTTCACCCACGACCTGGCGGCTGCCACGGGCGACCTACAGATCGTGGCGCTGCAGCCGCCCGACGGTCCGCCGGCCTATCCGAGCGAAGTGCGGAACGTCATCAGGCGCGACCACAGGGAGGACTACCTGCGGGTGGCCATGGCCCTGAACCGGTCGGACGCGCGGGTTGTCTCGGTCCAGCACGAGTACGGGATCTGGGGCGGGGACGACGGCGAGGCCGTACTGGACTTCGTCGGGGCCCTTCAGATCCCTGTCGTGACCACTTTGCATACCGTCCCGCAGACCCCAACCGTCGGGCAGCGTCGCATTCTCACGCGGTTGATCGAGGCCAGTGCGGCCGCGGTCGTCATGTCCAGGGCGGCGGCGGAACTGCTCGGCCGCAAGTACGCCGTCGATCCCCGCGCTCTGGAGGTCGTGGCTCACGGCGTGCCAGATCTGCCGCTGGTGGATCCTGACCTGGTGAAGCCGCGGCTCGGCATGGCGACGGCCCCGATGATCCTGAGCTTCGGGCTCCTCGGACCCGGCAAGGGCTATGAAGCAGTCATCGAGGCCATGCCCGCGGTTGTACGGGCCTGCCCGACTGCCTACTACGTCATCCTCGGCGCGACCCACCCCGAGTTGCTGCGACGCGAGGGAGAGACGTACCGAACTAAGCTCGCCCGGCTGGCCGAGGATCTCGGCGTGGCGGATCACCTCATCTTCGTGAACCGTTTCGTAAGCCGTACCGAACTCGGTAACTGGCTCACCGCGGCCGACATCTTCGTGACGCCGTACCCGAACCTTGACCAGATCGTGTCCGGGACCCTGGCGTACGCCATGAGCGCCGGCAAGGCTTGCGTGTCTACGCCCTACGTCTATGCCGTCGAGATGCTCGAAGCTGGGCGCGGCAGGCTCGTCGAGTCTGGCTCATCGGAGGCGTTGGCCGACGCTCTCACGGAACTCGTCCGTGACGACGACCTGCGAAAGCTCGTCGGGCGCAAGGCCTACGACTTCAGCAGAACGATGATCTGGCCGGCCATCGGCGAGAAGTATCGGCGCATCTTCGATCGCGTCGCCGGGGTGGACATGATTGCCCGCCGCCGCCCGGAAGTGGAAGTGAGTGCCGTCAATGCTCGAGCGCGATGAGCACCGACTTCCGGCGTCCCGACGGCCGCCGAATTCGCATCGCGCCCGCCCGGCAATGAGATTGGCGCCCCGTCCCCTGTATCCGGTAAGCAGAATCCACCTGGCGGCAATGGTCGACGACACGGGAATGTGGCAGCACGCCCGGGGCGTCGAACCGGACCCGCAGTTCGGCTACTGCACCGACGACGTCGCCCGCCTGCTCGTCGTGGAAGTGCTCCACTCGCAGGTGCTTCCAGCCGGCGCGCTGAGCGCCGACATCCGGCGTTCCCTCACCTTCCTCAGCGACGCCTTCGATCGCACCACGGGCCGGTTTCTCAACTTTCGCGGCGCAGACGGCTCGTGGCTCGATGCCGGGGGATCGGAGGATAGCCACGCCCGTGCGCTGGCCGGACTCGCAGCGGTCATGGCCGAGATGTCTAGCACGGAGGAGGCCGAGAGTGCCCGCCTGCTCTTCAATCGCGCCCTGCCGGCGGTAGCCGGTTTCGGGGCCATTAGATCCATTTCCCGGGCGATCGTGGCCTGCGATTGGGCATGCCGGGCGGGTCTCGATGCGGCCGTCATGCCGACACTCGAAGATCTCTCGGGGCGGCTGTACGCGGCCTTCAACGTCCTCGATCGTGCGCCCGAGCCGATCGATGCGGACGCCGGACCGATGGCCTGGCCCTGGCCGGAACCCGTCCTGACCTACGAGAACGCCCTGATGCCACATGCGCTGATCGTCGCGGGGGGGCGACTCGGCCGCCCCGCTCTTATCGCCCGCGGTTTGGCCGTACTCGATTGGCTCGTCGCCATCCAGCTGGGCGACGGCGGCGTCTTCTCGCCAATCGGCAACCGCGGCTGGTGGCCCCGGACCGGCCGGCGAAGCCGGTTTGACCAGCAGCCGATCGAGGCGGCGACGATGGTGTCGGCCGCGGCCGCGGCTTTTGGCGCGACTGGAAAGCGCCGCTACCTGCGGGCCGCCGAACAGGCCTACGGCTGGTTCCTGGGCGACAACGACGTCGGTGTCGAGATCGCCGACCCGGTCAACGGCGCATGCTGCGACGGTCTTACGCCGGTGGGCGTGAATGTCAACCAAGGCGCCGAGTCCACCCTGATGTGGCTCACCGCGCTGGAGACGATTCGCGGGCTGCGTCGCGGACCGGCTGCCGCCACGAAGCCGCGCCTCGAAGGCATGCAAGGAGTCGAAATGGGGACACGGAAGTGAGCCAATCGGACGGCCGTCATCTCTTCGTCAGGCATCGGGCGAACCCCATCCTGACTTCCGACGACCTGCCGTTCCCGGCCAACAGCGTCTTCAACCCAGGTGCAGCCCGGGTCGGCGACGAAACGGTTCTTCTTCTGCGAGTGGAGGATCTTCGAGGGATCTCGAGCCTCGTCGTGGCCAGGAGCTCGGATGGAGCCACCGTCTGGCACGTCGAAGACAAGCCGCTCCTGGGCCCGGATCCTGCACATCCGGAGGAAGTCTGGGGTTGCGAGGACCCGCGCCTGGTCTATCTGCCGGAGCGGGCCGTGTGGGCGATCACCTACACCGGATACAGCCGTCGCGGCCCACTGGTCTCGCTGGCCGTCACCAAGGACTTCAAGACCGTGGAGCGGCTCGGGCCGGTCATGCCGCCGGACGACAAGGACGCCGCCCTGTTCCCGCGTCGATTTGACGGCCGCTGGATCATGATCCACCGCCCGGCCCCCATCACCGGACCGGCGAACATATGGATCTCGTACTCGCCGGATCTTCGCCATTGGGGCGATCACACCGTCCTCCTCGAGGCCCGCGAGGGGGCATGGTGGGACGCGAACAAGATAGGGCTGGGGCCGCCACCGCTGGAGACGGTCGCGGGCTGGCTTGTCATGTACCACGGCGCCCATACGACCTCGTCCGGGCCGATCTATCGCGTCGGCCTGGCATTGCTGGACCTGGACCACCCCGAGATCGTGCTTCGCCGGTCCGACGAGTGGGTCATGGCCCCAACCACCAACTATGAGTCAGTAGGAGACGTCGACAAGGTCGTCTTCCCCAACGGGTGGGTCCTGGATGAGGCTGCCGACAGGCTGTCCCTCTACTACGGAGCGGGGGACTCGGCCGTGGGCCTGGCGGAGGCTAAGTTCAGCGAAGTGATGGCCTACATGGAGCAAGCGCCGCTGAACCTGCACCGGCGGGCGGAGGACGACGGCCGGGGTTGA
>PMJT01000014.1:12001-19264 GCA_003158495.1 Chloroflexota bacterium
CTGGCGTAGCGGAGGGCGAGCGATGACCGAGTCGATCGAGGGTGCGGTCGGTCTACCGGTTGCGGCCGAAGCCGTCGAGGCGGCTCGAACTCTGGGTGAGGCCGGTGCGCTGGCCCGGCGCGACGAGCTCGTGCCGGCGATCCGCCGCGCCAACGAGCAGTACTACGTGGCCGATGCTCCAGCGTTGACCGACGCCGAATACGACCGGCTGATGCGCGAGCTCGTGGCAATCGAGACTGCCTTCCCGGGGCTCGTTACGGCCGACTCTCCGACCCAGCGCGTCGGCGCCGCCCCGACCGGGGCGTTCGGCGAGGTCGTCCACGGCCGGCCGATGCTCTCGCTCGGGAACGTCTTCGACGAGGACGAGCTGCGCGGATTCGACGCCCGAGTGCGGCGGGGTCTGGGCCTCGCACCCGCCCCGGAAGACGCGCCGGAGCTGCGATATGTTGCCGAACTCAAGATCGACGGGCTGGCCATCTCGCTCCGCTACGAGCGCGGGCGCTTCGTCCAGGGCGCCACACGCGGCGACGGCACGACCGGCGAGGACGTCACAGCCAATCTGAAGACCGTCTCCGTCCTGCCCGCGCGGCTCCGCGAGCCCGTCTCGGTCGAGGTACGCGGCGAGGTCTACATGCCAAAGGCCGAGTTCGCGCGCATCAACGCCGAGCGCGAGGAAGCCGGGCTGCCCACGTACGCCAATCCCCGAAACAGCGGCGCAGGATCACTTCGCCAGCAGGACGCCCGCGTGACGGCCTCGCGGCGACTTTCATCGTGGTCGTACCAGCTGATCGAAGACGGGGCCGACGGTCGCCCGTCGGTCGCCAGCCAATCCGAAGCCCTGGCCCGGCTCTCGGCACTGGGCTTTCCGGTAAACCCGGACCGCTCCGAGAGCCTCGACATCGACGGCGTGATCGCCTTCCTGGAGACCTGGAGTGAGAAGCGGCACGACCTGCCGTACGAGACGGACGGCGTGGTCGTCAAGGTCGATCGCTACGACCAGCAGGCCCGGCTCGGGATGGTCGCGCGGGCGCCGCGTTGGGCGATCGCGTACAAGTTCCCACCGGAGCAGGTCGAAACAGTCCTGGAGGACATCGTTCCGTATGTCGGCCGGACCGGGACGCTGACGCCGGTGGCGCACATGCGGCCGGCAAAGGTGGCCGGATCCACGGTGGCGCGTGCCACGCTCCACAACCTCGACGAAGTGCGGCGCAAGGATCTCCGGATCGGCGACTGGATCGTGCTGCAGAAGGCGGGCGACGTCATTCCGGAGGTCGTGCGCTCCATTCCCGAGCGCCGGACCGGGGCCGAGCGAGAGTTCGACATGCCGGCCGCCTGCCCCGTGTGCGGCACGGCCGTGGTTCGCGATGAGGGCGCGGTCCGTCACTACTGTCCCAACCCGCAATGCCCGGCCCGGCTCTCGCAGGAGTTCGCCCATTTCGCCGGCCGGGGCGGGATGGATATCGAGGGCGCAGGCTGGGCGGTCCTCGAGCAGCTGCTGGAGCGCGGCCTGGTCAGGACCCGGGGCGATTTCTACCGACTGTCCGTGGACGACCTCGAGAGCCTCGATCGGTTCGCCCGAAAGAGCGCCGAGAACCTCAAGGCATCGATCGACAAGTCGCGCCGGCGACCCCTGGCGCGGGTGCTCAATTCACTCGGCATTCCCCAGGTGGGCGAGTCGACGGCGATCGACCTGGCCAGCTGGGTCGTTTCCCGCTGGCCGGCGGAGGGAATTGAGGCGGGGGAGTGGTTTGGCACCGTGGCGCGGGAGCTGCCCAGTGTCACGGCGCAGGAACTGCGCGAGGTGCCCGGGATCGGCCCCGTGGTCGCCGCGGCGATCGCCCGCTACTTTGCCGCGCCCGAAACGGCCGCCGTGCTGTCGGATCTCGTTGACGCGGGCGTCGTTGCCGTGCCGCCAGCCGTCCGAGTGGCTCCGGGGAATGGAGACACCGGTCCGCTTGCCGGCAAGACGCTCGTGGTCACCGGCTCGCTCGCCGGCTTCGACCGAGCGCAGGCCGAGGAGGCGATCCGCGCGGCCGGCGGCAAAGCCGCGGGCTCGGTCAGCAGGAACACCTCGTACCTGGTTGCCGGCGAGAGCGCCGGCTCCAAGCTGGCCAGGGCCACGGAACTCGGAGTTCCAGTGGTCGACGAGGACGGCTTCCGCCGGCTGCTCGCAGGCGACGAGCCGTAGAGCGCGGCCTGCATGGCCCCGATGCCTGGCCAGGTGTCTCGGGCGTTCGCGTGCGTTTCGGCCGTGTCGAGCGTGTACGGTTGTGCATGATGCCACTCGACCTTTCCGCGTCGAAGACTGCTGCCGAGCCGACCCGGCATCGGGTTGATGGTTCCGCGGCAACCGTTGCCGCCGATGCGCGAGTCTTCGAGGCAGCCTACGACCAGGCATGGCTGCCTGTGTTCCGATTCGCCCTTGCCTGGACCAACGACTGGGCCGCGGCCGAGGACCTGGCCCAGGAGGCGTTCCTGCGGCTCTGGAACCGGCGCGACACGGTCGACTGGAGTGAGCCGGTGCTGCCCTGGCTCCTCGTTACAACCCGGCGAAGTGCCACGGATCGCTTCAGGCGGCTTCGGCGAAGCCTCACCTTCGGGGTGCCCGTCGCCACGGCGCCGGACAGCGACGCGCGGCTGGAATGGCTCGACCTGCGCGCCGGATTTGGTCGACTGTCGCCCTTGGAGCGTTCGGCGCTCGTCCTCACGGTCGTCGAGGATCTCGACGCCGCCGCCGCCGGGGAGATTCTCGGGATCGAGGCCAACGCGGTCCGGTCGGCGGCGAGTCGCGGACGGCAGAAACTGCGAGGCGAACGATGAAGCCGGGCCGCGACGACGTTACCCGTGACGATGCGCTGTTGCGACGCTGGGATGGCGTGACGGCCCGAGCCGCCCGCCCGCCTTCATCCGACCTGCTTGCCCGGAGCCGCCTCGCGACGAGTGGCCGAGGCCAGTTTGTCGCGGCGGCCGCAGCGCTGCTTGTGATCGCCGTGGGAACGGCAGGCGTAGGGGTGTGGATCTCGTTCCGAAACGGTCCGATCGCCGGGGGTTCCGCAAGCCCGAGTTCGACCCCGTCGGCTGCGAGCGCTCTGCCCAGCGCAACTGAGCCACCGATTGCCTCCGAGGCGCCGACGGCCACGCCCAACCCATTGGCCCTGGTTTTGGTCGCGCTCCGCCAGTACGAATACGTTGTGGAAGTCCATCGGATCGGGGCCGGAGGCTGGGTTCTGACGAGTGAGCGACTTATGCTGAGCGACGGAACGAGCTGGCGCCAGTGTCTCGATCGACCCATGCCTGGGCCGGGCACCTCCGGCCCGTGGACGCCGAATACAGCCGCGGTCGTCGACGTCGCCACGATTCGCGTCTTTGCCGCGGCGGATATGTTGCTGAGTACGGACGCTTGTGCGACGTGGAGCGACGTCTCACTCCCGATAGCGCCGACCGGGGTCTCATTCGGGACCATGCAGATCGGGTTCATCGCTGCGGCTGTCGGCTCGAATAACCTTTCTGCAGGGATCTACCGGACGGCCGACGGCGGCGCCCATTGGGTCGCGATGCCAACGGTTAAGTCGGTCACCCGAATGCCGCTCGCGAATCTGAGGCTCGCCTTTGCCGATGCCGACCACGGCTGGCTGACCGACGGACAGACGCTGTGGTCCACATCGAACGGCGCGCGTTCCTGGAACGCCACGCACCTGCCCGTACCGATCTCGGTCAGCGGTTCCTTTGATAGCGTCCAGGTGCCGGTCGTCGGCCCGGCCGCCGAGGCCACGGTCGTCGCCAAGTACGACCGCGCCCCGGGAATGGACGGCGTCTCCGGGCAGCTGGTCTTCTATCGCACTGCAGACATGGGCGCGCACTGGACGGCACCCGCCGTAGTTGCCGACCCGGGGATGTTGATGACGGCCGTCGTGAACTCGACCACGTGGGTAGTGGCAGATCCCGAGACAGGCTCGAGCGTTCGGGCCACCACGGATGGCGGCAAGACCTGGCATACGACCGCCGTGAGTCAACGCTGGCCGTTCAGGGCGAGCTCGATGAGCTTTGCCGACCCGACCCACGGCTGGCTCATCGTCGACGAGCCCGAGCCCCCGTGCCCGCAGGTGTCTGGAGCCTATACCGTTTGCGATTACGCCTTTTCCCCGCCCCAGCATCTTGTGGCCACCGACGACGGCGGCGCCACGTGGCACACCGTTCTGCCCTGACCGGCCCGATCAACCCATGGCCGAGCTCATCGGGCCCCAGATCCAGTCCGGGCGCCACGGCACGTCTGGGCCGAGGATCAGCCGCGGCCCCTGCCACGTCTCGTTCCAGCCTCTCGACCGCAGCTCCCGCCACGCAGCCGCGTGGGGATCGGGGATGCCCGCCCTGACGTCGGCTCCGGCAGGGATCACATGGCGGTGCACGCCAGGTGGCCGGCCTGGAGCTGATGGTAGGTCGCGGCAAGTCGGAAGCCCATGCGCTCGTACATCGGCCGCCCGTCGTCCGTGGCTTCGAGCGAGAGCGTCGTGCATCCGGCCGCCCGGAGGCGCCGGCACAGATCGTTGGTGATTGCCTGGCCGATGCCGCGCCGCCTGAACCCGGCGTCGACGGCTATGGCGCCGAGCCATCCCACCGGACCTTGCACTGTCGCCAGGCCCGTGCCCACGACGCGGCCCTCCACGACCGCCACGATCGGCTGGCACGTGGATATACGAAAGACGAAATCGTAGAAGCGGCGCCGGTTGCGCCAGCCCTGTGCCAGCGCGAGCGCTATCGCGACCTCCGCTTCGGACGGGGCCATGTCTCGGATTTCCAGGCCCGGGACCGGCCAGGCGGCTTCGTCCATCGACTCAACCGAAGGCGAAGCCGAGGAGGCTCCATATCAGCGCCGGCTCCCACGGGATCGGCTCGCCGCGCAACATCCGTGGAACGGTGAATGTCGCGCTCCAGCCCAGCCGCTCCAGATAGCGCTGAGCCGGGTCGTTTCCCTTGACCACGGCCGCTCGCACAGTCTTCGTCCGTCCCTTGCCCAGGTGGCGAAGCAGATCCAACAGGCAGGCGGCGTCCTGCGGGTCCGGCGCTATCAGCGCCGCGGACTGCGGCATGACCTGGATCAGGAAGCCGTGCAGCTCGTCGTTGGCTTCGAGGAGCCAGCCGCTCTCGTAAAGCCGACCCAGGATGCCGCGCCGGTCCTCGCCTGTCGCTCGGAAGTCGAGTCGACCGACCTGATCTATGTCTTCGCGTCGCATCGGGCGGAGAGAGGTTCCGGGCGGGGGAACGGGGGCGGCGTCGCTCGGCAGCGCTTCCATGATCTGGTACCAGGCGTCGACCCGGAAACCCATCGTGTCGTAGAGCGGCTTGCCGTACTCCGATGCGATGAGGGCCTGCGTAGTGCACCCGGCACCGTCGATCAGGGCGCAGACGGCGTCCGTGATCTCGCGGCCGAAGCCCCGGCTGCGCATCGCCGGGTCGACGAATATGGTGCCGACCCAGCCGACGGGCCCGTCGAACGTGGCCATCCCCGTGGCCGCGAGGCGCCCTTCGTGGAACCCGACCAGCTGGCGGCAGCATGGGTTGGCGAGCAGAGCCTCGAGGTACGACCGCCGCTCGTTCCAGCCACCCGACTGGAGCATTGCGACCGCGGCATCGGTGTCCGCCGCCGTCATATCCCGGATCTCGAGCTGGGTCATGGGCCTCCAGGGGGTTGCCTGCGGATGCCCTCCACTGTACGCAAATGGGCGGGTCTCCGCGACAGAGAACGCGGCCAGGGGCCCCGGGGAGCCGCCGCATCTCCGGGCGGACCGGGGCCAGTAGGTACCGCTACGGCAACCATCCGCATCGTTGGCTCATCATCTGGTACCTTCCCATAGGCCTTTGCGCCGATTTCTCGCCGGAAAGCATCACTCGCAGGTAAAGCGTGGCCAATCTCACCCGCGCGGACGTCGAACATGTCGCCCATCTCGCACGCCTCGGTCTGACCGAGGAGGAGCTGGCGCGCCTGGAAGGCCAGCTCAACCACATTCTCGACCAGTACGCAGTCCTGGCGAGCCTGGATACGGATCGGATCCCACCGACGGCCCAGACCATCGAGGTCGCGAACATCCTGCGCGAGGACGCCGTCCAGCCATCGCTGGCCGCAGAGGATGCCCTCCTCAATGCCCCGGAGCGTAGCGGCGACCATTTCGTCGTGCCCGCGATCCTCGGCGGCGGCGGCGGCGGCGGTGGTGGCGGCGTGGGCGGGGCGTAGACGTGGCGCAAGCGAGCGATCTGACGCGCCTCCATGCCCACGAGATGACGGCGCTGCTTCGCGCCGGCACGGTCTCGTCGCGCGAGCTGGCCGAAGCCCACCTGGACGTTGCCGAACGCCAGAACAGGGCGCTCCACGCCTGGCTCGTCATAGACCGAACCGGCGCGCTCGAACAGGCGGAGAAGGCGGACAAGCGACTGGCCGATGCTCGCGCCGCGGGTCCGGAGGCTACCGACGCCCTTCATCCGCTGTGCGGCGTCCCCGTCGGGCTCAAGGACCTCGTCTCGGTCAAGGGCGGCCAGGCGACCGCCGGTTCGAAGATCCTCGAGGGCTACGTGGCCCCGTTCGACTCGACCGTGACCGAGCGTCTGCGAGAAGCGGGCGCCGTAATCCTCGGCAAGACGAACATGGACGAGTTCGCCATGGGCTCGTCGTGCGAGCATTCGGCGTACGGCCCAACGTCCAATCCGTGGGACCTGGCCCGCGTCCCCGGCGGCAGCTCCGGTGGCTCGGCCGCGGCTGTGGCCGCCTTCCACGCGCCGATCAGCATCGGCACAGACACGGGCGGCAGCATTCGCCAGCCGGCTTCGCTCTGCGGAATCGTCGGCATGAAGCCGACGTATGGTCGAGTGAGCAGATACGGCATCGTCGCCTTCGCAAGCAGCCTGGACCAGATCGGGCCGTTCGCCCGCGACGCCCGCGATGCTGCCGCGCTGCTCCACGCCGTAGCGGGCCGCGATCCACGCGATGCTACGTCCGCCCCGGTCCCTGTCCCGGACGACCTGCTGCGCCTCCCCGGCAGTGACGACGAAGCCGCCGCGTACCTGAAGGGTCGGCGCATTGCGCTGCCGAAGGAGTACTTCGTCGCGGGCACGGAACCGGGGGTGGCCACCCGCGTCCGCGAGGCGGTCGCCGCGATGGAAGCCGCAGGCGCTCACGTCGAGGAAGTCTCGCTTCCGCACACCGAGTACGGCCTGGCCGCCTACTACATCATTGCCCCGGCCGAGGCCTCGTCCAACCTGGCCCGCTACGAC
>PMJT01000079.1 GCA_003158495.1 Chloroflexota bacterium
ATCGACAAGGTCAACCTGATCCTGCAGCGCCAGATCGACGCCGGCACTCGAACCGTTCAGCAGGGCTTGATGACCTCGGTCAACCTGGCCGACGTGAATGTGTTCGTGGCCGCGCTGCTGGCCGCGATGCTCGTCTACTTCTTCNNGGGATCATGGATTACACCGGCCGGCCGGACTACGCCCGTGTCGTCGACATCACGACCCGAGCCGCCCTCCGCGAAATGATGCTTCCGGGCGTCGTCGCCGTCGCCACTCCGATCGCAGTCGGTCTGCTCCTCGGCTACCAGGCCGTCGCGGGCATGCTGATGGTCGGAACCATCGCCGGTGTCCTGCTCGCCACCGTTCTCAACAACAGCGGCGGCGCGTGGGACAACGCCAAGAAGTACATCGAGTCGGGCAACCTTCACGACGAGAACGGCAACGTCCTCGGAAAGAAGTCCTTTGCCCACCAGGCCGGCGTCGTCGGCGACACCGTCGGCGATCCGTTCAAGGACACCGCGGGTCCGTCCCTCCACGTCCTGGTGAAGCTGCTGGCCACTATCACCCTGGTGATGGCCCCGCTCTTCATCCGCTAGCCACGCTTCAACGCTCGAGCCGGCGGTCCTGCGATCGCCGGCCCGAGCACTTCCGAAGCCGTGATTCGCATCGAAGAAGATCGACCCGAAGGGCCGATTTTCTCCCGCATCTAGGAGAGTCGCGTGGACCTGTCCATCCAGGCGCTGATCATGGGAATCGCTCAGGGTCTGACCGAGTTCCTGCCGATCTCCAGTTCCGGCCACTTGATCCTGATCCCATGGCTCTTCGGCTGGAAGGATCCGTTCATCGACTCGCTCGAGTTCAGCGTCATGCTCCACATGGGCACGCTGCTCGCGCTGCTCGTCTACTTCTGGCGCGATTGGGTCCGGCTCATCCCCGCCGGCCTCGCCTCGATCCGCGATCGTTCCATCGGCGACGACCCCGATCGTAAGATGGCCTGGCTCCTGGTAATCGCCACCATCCCGGCCGTCCTGGTCGGACCTCTGCTCACCGGTCCAATCGAAGACGCCATTCGCAAGCCGGCGGAAGTCGCCCTGATGCTCTGCGTCGGCGCCGCGATCCTGTGGCTCGCCGATCGCTGGGGGAGCAAGCTACGCGAGATGGCCTCGCTGACATACGGCGGCGCGCTGGGCATCGGTATCGCCCAGGTCCTGGCCCTCGTCCCCGGTATCAGCCGCTCCGGCGTCAGCATCTCGGCCGGCCTGTTCCTCGGCCTCACACGCGAAGCGGCCGCACGCTTCAGCTTCCTCATGGCCACGCCGGTCGTCGCCGGCGCCGGCATCTGGGAAGCTCGCAAGCTGCTTGGCCACGACCCCACGGTCGTTCACGCCCAGGCACACCTGGTTGCGATCGGCTTCATTGCGGCGGCCGTCGCTGGAATGCTCGCGATCCGCTTCATGCTCGAGTTCCTGAAGCGACAGCCGGTCACGATCTTCGTCGTGTACCGCGTGGCTGCGGCGATCCTCGTCTTTGTCGTCCTGCTTTCCCCGCACGGCGCCTGAGGGAGGCTCGCGGCTCCATGGAGGTCATCAAGCAGCTCCGCCAGCGCGAGATACGCGACCTGCTGGGCCAGCGTCCGATACGCACCCAGCAGGAGCTGGCCGCTGCCCTGCGCGAGCGCGGTTTCCGGGCAACCCAGGCCACGATCAGCCGCGACGTGGCTGAACTTGGGTTGATCAAGTCCAACTCGGCCGGGGTCCAGACCTACGTCGTTCCGGCGCGAGTCACCGAAGCGGAGAGCACCGGTGAGGAGCGGCTGCGCGCCCTCCTGCACGACCTGCCGGTCGAGGTCCGCGACGCCGGGCTGATGCTCGTCCTCAAGACACTCCCCGGCTCCGCCCACGCCGTTGCCGCCGCCCTCGACAGAACGCGCTGGCCGGAAGTAGTTGGCAGCATCGCCGGCGACGACACGGTCTTCGTAGCCTGCGGCGACCGCACGTCCATGCAGCGCATTCGGGCCCGCCTGGCGTCCCTGGGGCGGTAGGCCCGGGCCACGACCGGCCTGGGCGCCGCGCCCGCGGCGCATCGCCCAACGAATCAATGGCGCGCATGGCCGAGACGCCACTGAATCCCGAAGCGCCGGCCCGGCGGCTCAGAGCGAGGCGGAGCCGAGCACGCGAACGAGCGCGCCTGAACGTGCGTGAGCGAGAGAGCGGCGGCGACAACGAAGCAATGGGCCGCCCGGCCGGCGCCTGCCGCTAGACGCAGACCGGCCCCGGCTTCCGGGGAGGAGGAGGAGGATCCGGAAGGCGGGGCCGGTAGAGTTGCTTTGTTGTCTCCAATAATGATCAGGTTCTATTCAGCATCCATTCCACATTCGTCCTTCCCCGATCGGGACCTCCGTTCTGATGCAAAACGACGGGACGCCGGGCCCCGGAATTCATCTGGACCGCGACGATGCGCATCAATTCGCCGTGTGGGGTGGATTGATTCCATCGATCAGGTTTGCCGCGGCCGGAGGTGGCGGTTTCGCGGCGACGGATCGGCCATTCCGCGGGCATTTCGCGCGAAGTCTTTGACACAGGCAAGGGCGACGGCTAGCATACGCGCCGGCCGAACTTCAGGGCATCTCATGCGGTGCGCCTGGAGTTCTTTTCCTTATCCCGGGCCGCGAGGTGCCGGAGCTTCTCCGGCAAGTACCGGACGGACGAGAACGGGAGCTTCCCGCGGTGAACAACAGAACCCAGTACATCTCCGAAGATGGCCTCGCCAAGCTGCGGACGGAGCTCGAAGAGCTGGTCAACGTCCGGCGTGCCGAGATCGCCCAGCGGATCCACGATGCCAAGGAGCACGGTGATCTGGCCGAGAACGCCGAGTACGAGGACGCCAAGAACGAGCAGGCGTTCGTAGAGGGACAAATCCAGCGGCTCGAGGCCCTGGTCAAGAACGCGACGATCATCGACGGGAACCACGGCACCGATCACGTCCAGATCGGCAGCACCGTGAAGGTCGACGGCACCGACGGCAAGGAAGTCTTCACCATCGTCGGTTCGACCGAGGCCAGCCCGCGCGAGGGCAGGATCTCAAACGAATCGCCGGTCGGTCGAGCGCTGCTGGGCAAGCACAAGGGCGATTCGGTCGTCGTCCACGTCCCGGCCGGCGACTTTTCCTACAAGATCCTCGACATCAGCTAGCCGTCTCGCCGTGTACTGGGCCGACGAGCTTGCTGCGTCCCTGGCGGGGCCGCAGGTCGTCAACGACTCCAAGTCGCCCTCGGGCACGGTCCACGTCGGCTCGCTGCGTGGGGTCGTCCTCCACGACGCAATCCACCGAGCCCTGATCGGCGTCGGCCTGCCTTCGACCTTCCTGTACGGCGTCGACGACATGGACGCCATGGACTCGCAGGCGAAGCTCACTCCGGACGCGGTCGACAAGTACATGGGCGCGCCGCTTTCGCGCGTGCCCGCCCCCGAGGGCAGTACCGCCGCGAACTACGCGCGCCACTTCGTCGGCGAGATCTTCTTCCGCACATTTGAGCCGCTGGGCATCAAGCCCGAGTTCTACTGGGTCAGCGAACTCTACGCGGCCGGTCGAATGGACCACTACGTCAAGCTGGCGCTCGATCGAGCCGACAAGGTGCGCGAGGTCTACTCGCGCGTCAGCCATGTCGAGCGGTCGAGCGAATGGCTGCCGCTGCAGGTCATATGCGAGAACTGCGGCAAGATCGGCACGACCTATGCCACCGATTGGGACGGTTCGACGGTCGCGTACGCGTGCAAGCCGGACCTGGTGTGGTGGGCTCGCGGTTGCGGGCACGAGGGGCGCGTCTCGCCGCTCGGCGGGCAGGCCAAGCTGCCGTGGAACCTCGAGTGGGCCGCCAAGTGGGGTTTGCTCGGCGTTACGGTCGAGGGCTGCGGCAAGGATCTAGCTACGGCCGGTGGCTCGCGCGATCGCTCCGATGCGATCAGCCGCGAGGTCTTCGAAGTGGAGCCGCCGCGAAACGTCGCCTACGAGTTCCTGAACGTCGGCGGCAAGAAGATGTCGACGTCCAAGGGCCAGGGTGTGGCCGCACACTCGATTGCCGAGGTCCTGCCGCCCGAACAACTGCGGTTCCTCTTTCTCCGACCTCGCCCAAACCAGGTCATCGACTTCGATCCCGAAGGGGACACGATTCCCCGCCTCTTTGACGAGTTCGACCGGATCGCCGCAGCAACTGCCGGGCGCGAGGTCAAGGGCGAGCTGCCGGCCGACTACGAGCGGCTTTTCGGGTACTCCCTGCTGGGGCCCGACCCGGACGTCTCCGCGGCCGCGACCGCCTTCCGGCCCGCCTTCGGCCACCTGGCCCTGCTGCTCCAGATTCCCGGAACGGACATCGACGCGCGGATGGTGGCCGAAAAGGGCGCGCCCCTCACCGAGCTGGAGGCCGCGGTCCTGGCGGAGCGCGTCTCCGCCGCGCGCGCCTGGCTTGACTCATACGCCCCGGAGCGCGCGCGGCTGGTAATCCGGCGCGATGCCGTGCCCACCGAGGTGGCGGCTCTCGGCGCCGACCAGAGGGCATACCTGGCTGCGCTCGCCGAAGCCGCCGCCGTGGAGGCGCCCGGCTCGGGCGATGCATGGCAAACGCTGATCTTCCGCGTCGCCGCCGAAGCTGAGCTGGCCTCCGGCCGCGCTTTTGGGGCCCTGTACGCCGCTTTCCTCGGCCGCAGCAACGGCCCGCGCGCAGGGTGGCTGCTCGCCAGCCTGGAGCCCGCGTTCGTGGTCGAGAGGCTGCGTGCCGCGGCCGGGATCGCAGCCGCCTGACTTTCGGCCGCTCCGCTGCTGGTCTTCATCGCCCCTCCCTCCGCGCCGCCGCTAAACTCCACGACAGTGGCGCGGCCGCGGCCGCCGAGCGAGACCAGGGAGAAGCGACGCAATGAGCATCGGGCTGACAAGGCTGCGCGAAGAGCCTGATCGCATTCGGCAAGGGGCGATCGACAAGGGCGAGGACCCGGCGGTCGTGGATGCGGCGCGCGCTCTCGAGGGCCGGCGCCGCCAGCTGCTCGGCGAGTCGGACCTTCTCAAGGCCGAGCGCAACGTCGCGTCCAAGAGGGTGGGCGAGGCCATACGTGGCGGAGCCGCCCCCAACGGCCCCGAGGTCGCGGCCCTCAAGCAGACCTCGACCGAAGCCGGCGCCCAGATCGAGAAGATCGACGCGGACCTGGCGGCCGCGGAAACCCAGCTCGAAGAGATGCTCCTGCGCATCCCGAACCCGGCCGACCCGGACGTCCCGGTCGGCGACGCATCGGCCAACCGGACCGTTCGCACGTGGGGCGAGCAGCTTCCCCGAGAAGCCACCACCGACGGTCAGGCGTGGTCTCGCCGCCCGCACTGGGACATCGGCGCGGACCTCAAGATGTTCGACCTCGAGCGCGGCGCGAAGATCACCGGCTCGGGATTCCCGGTCTACATGGGCGCGGGCTCGCGCCTCCAGCGCGCCTTGATCGACTTCATGCTGGACATCCATACCACCGAGCACGGCATGACCGAGGTCTGGCCGCCGGCCGTGGTCAACAGTGCGTCGGCCCGCGGCACGGGCCAGATTCCGGACAAGGAAGACCTGATGTACGTCGCGCCGCGCGACGACCTCTACCTCGTGCCCACGGCTGAGGTCCCGGTCACGAACCTCCACCGCGACGAGATCTTCGATGCCGCCGAACTTCCGATTCGCTACGCCGCCTACTCGCCCTGCTTCCGCCGCGAGGCCGGTGCGGCCGGCAAGGACACCCGCGGCATCCTCCGCGTCCACCAGTTCGACAAGGTCGAGATGGTCTTCTTCGAGAAGCCGGAGGCTTCGGCCGAGGCGCTCGAATGGCTGACAGGCCGCGCTGAGGTCATCCTCCAGCGGCTTGGGCTCGCCTATCGCGTTCTGCTCATGGCCACGAAAGACATGGGCTTCGTGCAGGCCAAGAAGTACGACCTCGAGGTCTGGGCACCGGGCGTCGAGCGCTGGCTCGAAGTCAGCTCCTGCTCGAACTTCCGCGACTACCAGGCCCGACGGATGGCGATCCGGTACCGGCCGGAGCCCGGGGCGAAGCCCGAGCTGGTTCATACGCTGAACGGCTCGGGGCTGGCCCTGCCGCGTACGGTTGCCGCGATCCTCGAGACCTACCAGCAGCCCGATGGCAGCGTGGTCGTGCCGGAGGCTCTCCGGCCGTACATGCGAATGGATCGGATTACCGCCTGACCGGCTCGGCGCGTCCGAACTGCCGTTGGCCCAATGACGCCTGTATCTGTCAGGATTGGGATTGCCCGCCACGGATCCCGTGCGCCGGGCGGCGAAGCATGGAGTCGCGCCGCCACCGGGGAGCCGTCACGGCGCGCTCCAGAAAGCCGGACTCGCGTCGCGACCGGCACAGGGCACGGAGGATCGGATGGCGCTAATCGTTCGCCGGCGGGCCGGATTTGGGCTCGCCTCGTGCCTGGCGGTTGTCGCCGCCCTGGCCGCGGCCGGTTGCGGGGGCAGCAACGCCACGCCGGCGATCATCTACATAACGCCGACCCCGGCGCCGGCTACTCCTACTGTGGTCCCCACCCCGCTGCCGTCGGGCGTAACGCCGGCCCCCACGGCCACACCGACCCCGGGACCGGCGACGCCGGCCATCGGCAGCGTCGTCATCTCGTCGGACGCGCCGGATAGCCGCTGGAAGGTGACCTTCAAGAAGCCCATAGTTTCGGGCATACCGAATCCGGCCATGACCAAGATCAACGACGCCATCACCGCCAAGGTGAATTCGCTCATCAGCGGCTTCACGGGTTCCGGCCTGCCGGCGGTCCAAACCGGAGCCGGGCCGAGCACGCTCGAAGGCGATTTCACCATCGCGCTCGACTCGCCAACGCTGATCAGCCTCCGCTTCACGGTCCTGACCTTTGTGACAGGCGCAGCACATCCGATCGGTACTCCCGCGAGCATCAACTTCGTCGTCTCCAGTGGCGACACGGTCGCCCTGACCAGTCTCTTCAACGACCCGACCGCGGCACTTCCGGTCCTGTCGACACAGGCCCACGCCGCACTCTCGGCGGACCTTGGCTCGGACCTCACCTGGGCCGGGCCGGCAACGGCGATGAGTTTCTTCGACAAGGCCTGGGCGTTGACGCCTGCCGGCCTGGAATTCAGCTGGGCCCAGGGCGACCTGGCGAGCATGGCCGCCGGCGCGCCGAGTGCGACCCTTGCCTGGTCCGCTATCAAGACACTTATCAAGCCCGGCAGCGCGGCCGGCGAGTTCATTCAGTAGGAAGATCGAATTGAAGCCAATCGCTTCGCCCGGCTCTCTCGAGGACCTGGACATCCGCGTCGGCCGGATCCTGGAGGTCGCAGATTCACGCACTCGCAAGCCGACCTATCGACTCACCGTGGACTTTGGGCCTGAGATCGGCGTCAAAGTCTCGTGCGGCGCATATCGAAATTACGCCCCGGAGGAGCTCGTCGGGCGGCTGGTGGTCGCGGCCGTGAACCTCGGGCCAAAGCAGATGGGACCGGAAATCTCGGAAGTGCTCGTCCTCGGAGTGACCAACGCGGCGGGGGAGACGATCTACCTGACACCGGCCTCCGAGGTCCCTCTCGGCGTCCACGTCTACTGATCGCCGGAGCATCCCGGCGGCTTTCGAGCCGCCCACCAACACCCTGCCCGACCCGGCGGGACGGGGCCCCCACGCCTGCTCCACGGCTCCGTCCGGGTGGGTAGGTACCCCCGTCGCCTTTCGCAACCTAACCGCAACCATTCCGTACGGTGAAACAGTCAACTAATGTGCGCCGCGACCTTGCGCGGAACGTGGCGATAGGTAATCTACGGCGCAAGGCTCGGCGCGGACTCCAATGTCCGGGCCTGCCGACCAATGGTGTTCATGGCGCCGACCGTCGGTCTCTCTGGCACAGGGGAGACTGGTCTACGATCTCGGCCCATGTCGGAGTGCAAGTGGAGTGGAGGAATCTCTTTATGAAGCTGAAACCGCTAGCGATAATCGCTGTGGTTGCGCTTGTGGCGTCTGCCTGCACGGGCTCGTCGGCGACCACCGCCCCGAGCGCGGCCAGCAACGTTGCCGTCAAGATCGGCGTCGATCTCCCGCTGTCCGGCGCTGAGCTCCCGAACGGCGACCCGACCCTCAAGGGCGTCGAGCTCGCAATCAAGCAGAACCCGGTCGCCGGGTTCACCGTTACGACGAACGTCAAGGACGACGCTCTCAACGGCAAGCACGATCCCCAGACCGGTGCCACGAATATCGGCCAGCTCGTGACCGACACGTCCGTCTTCGCGGTCGTCGGCCCGTTCAACTCGAACGTCGCCCAGGCCGAGATCCCGGTCTCCAATGCTGCCGGCCTCATCCAGTGCAGCCCGGCCAACACGAACCCGGCGCTGACCAAGGGCGCCGCGGCCGCTGCCCTGCGCCCAACCAACCCGAACAAGATCGCCTACGTCCGTGTCGCCACCACTGACGACATCCAGGGCCAGGCAGGCGCCGACATCGCCTACACGGTTGCCGGTGCCAAGACGGCATACGTCGTCGACGACACCGAGACCTACGGCAAGGGCCTCGCCGATCAGTTCGTCACCTCGTTCACGGCTCTCGGCGGAAAGATCACCGGCCGCGACGGCGTCCCGGCGAGCGGCCAGAACGACTTCACCGCGCTCCTCACCGCGGCCAAGGCCAATAACCCGGGGTTCGTCTACTTCGGCGGCGTCACCGCAACGGGCGGTGGCCTGCTCCGCAAGCAGATGGTCCAGAACGGCATGGGTTCGATCCCGTTCGGCGGCGGCGACGGCATCAGCGACGGCTCGGCGGCAACCGCCAGCTCGTTCCTGAACGTGGCCGGTGCTGACGGCGACGTGAACACCTACATGACCGTCGCTGCGGTCCACGACATCCCGAATGCGGCGCAGTTCGCCACCGACTACAAGGCCGCCTACGGGGCCGAGCCCGGCGCCTACAGCGCCTCCGGCTACGCCTGCGCGCAGATCTACCTCCAGGCCCTCGCGGCGACCAAGAGCGCCGATCGCGAGACGATCCGCGCCTATGTCACCAACTCCACCAACAAGTTCAACACCGTGCTCGGCACCGTCTCGTTCGACGCGAACGGCGACACCAGCCAGCACGTCATCAGCGAGTACAAGTTCGACCCGACCACGAAGGATTGGAAGTACTTCCAGCAGAAGGACTACACCACCGGCGTGACCACCACAGCCGCTCCGTAAGGACAGCTGTTCGCAAACGAGATCTTGGGGGGCCGGAAGTCTTTTCCGGCCCCCCAGTTACGATCCGCTTCGACCGTCACCTAAGAAGCTGACCCGGGAGACTCCGTGGACGTCGGTATCCTGATACAACAGACGCTGAACGCCCTGACCATCGGCGCCATGTACGCGCTCATCGCGCTTGGCTACACCATGGTCTACGGCATCATCGAGCTCATCAACTTCGCCCATGGCGACGTCTTCATGGTCGGCTCGTTCGTGACCCTGTGGCTGTTGGCCACCTTCGGGGTCCAGGGCACGATCAACGACCCGGTCCAGCTCGTGGTCCTGCTGGTCGTCATGTTCGCCTTCGCCATGATCGTCATGGGTTTCGTGGGCGTCCTGATCGAACGCTTCGCGTACCGTCCGCTCCGGAACGCGCCTCGCCTGGCGCCGCTGATCACGGCCATCGGCGTGAGCTTCATCCTCCAGAACCTGATCCAGGCGACCTACAGCAACGCCGACTTCAACGTGCCGCAGGTCATAGACCCGCAGGCGAAGTTGACGTTTACGATTCCTAACTTCACCGTTGCAGGGATTGCATTCACCAACTCCCAGGTGACCGCGACCGTAGTCCACATCTTCATCATCGTCTTGGCCCTCGCCATGATCGTTGCCCTGCAGCTGTTCGTCCGCCGGACGCGGCTCGGCCGGGCCATGCGATCGACGGCTATCGACCGCGAAGCGGCCCAACTGATGGGCGTGGACATCAACACCACGATCGCCCTGACCTTCTTCATCGGCTCCGCGCTGGCCGGCGCCGCAGGCGTGGCCTGGGCACTCAACTACGGCCACACCAAGTTCGACATCGGCTTCCAGGCCGGCCTAAAGTCCTTCACGGCGGCCGTCCTCGGCGGCATCGGCAACACCACGGGCGCCGCCCTCGGCGGGTTCCTGATCGCCTTCGTCGAGGTGTTCAGCTCTCAGTTCGGTTACGCCCGCTGGAGTGAGGCCATCGTCTTCACAATCCTCATCCTNNCGGTTCCTGAACAGGCACCAATCCCTGTCCGTGATCGTCGGAATGTCGATCGTGACGGCGCTCCTGCCGTTCATCATCCTGCTGCCGCCGTTCAGCGGCTTCGGCAACCAGACCGACTTCGTCGACGGCTTCGCCCAGGCGGGTGTCTGGGTCCTGCTCGCCGTGGGCCTCAACGTCGTCGTCGGTCTGGCCGGCCTGCTGGACCTCGGCTATGCCGCGTTCTTCGCCATCGGCGCCTACACGTACGCGTACGGCGCGTCGCCTTTCTCGCACAACCACATCCCGTTCTGGCCGATGCTCCTGATCGGGGCGGCCGTGGCGGCGATCTTCGGCCTGCTCCTCGGGGCGCCGACGCTTCGGCTCCGCGGCGACTACCTCGCCATCGTTACCCTCGGCTTCGGCGAGATCGTGCCGGTCGTCTTCAACAACTCGGACAAGTACACGAACGGGACGAACGGCATCACCGCGCTTTATCAGCCGGCGATCCCCGGTCTCTTCCCCAACGGCTTCGGGTTCGGCAACCCGGTGCCGTACTACATAACCGTGGCGGCGATCATCGCCGTAGCGATGATTCTCTTGTACAGGCTGCAGGATTCCCGGTTGGGCCGGGCCTGGATGGCCGTTCGCGAGGATGAGCTTGCGGCTGCCAGCATGGGTATCAACACGGTCACCACAAAGCTGCTCGCGTTCGCGATCGGCGCCTCCACCTCCGGCCTGGCCGGTGTTTACCTGAGCTCCAAGCTCGCCATCGTCTCGCCGACTCAGTTCGGGTTCACCGTGAGCTTTACGGTCCTCGCGATGGTCGTGCTGGGCGGGATGGGCAACATCTGGGGCGTGGCCGTCGGTGCCTTCGTCATCTACGAGCTCCAGAGCCAGGGCCTCAAGCAGCTGAACAACTTCTTTGCCTCGTCGGGCTTCCCGGCGATCCACCTGGGGTTCATCAACATCGACTTCTCGACGATCAACTTCCTCAACTACCAGTACCTCCTCTACGGTTTGGCCCTCGTGGCGATGATGCTCTTGAGACCCGAGGGGCTCTTCCCGAGCCGCCGCCGCAAGGCCGAGTTGCACGACGTTGATGACGCCGGCGCCGCAAACCAGGAACTGGTGGAAGCATGAGCGGCCAGATCGCGCCACCAGTTCTACGAACGGTCGGCCTGACCAAGGCATTCGGCGGCCTCATCGCGGTCAAGAGCGTCGACTTCGAGGTGCCGGCCGGCTCGATCACGAGCCTCATCGGCCCGAACGGGGCCGGCAAGACGACACTTTTCAACGTTGTCGCCGGCCTCTACGAGCCCACCGAAGGCCACATCGAGTTCCTCGGCAACCGGGTCATCGCGGCCCCGGAGCGCGGCTGGCTGGAGCCGCTTCTCTGGATCTTGCCACCATTTGCGACCTGGGCCCTCACTTATGTGGTCGCGTCGATGGGCGGTTCGGATAATCTCGTCCAGGTCCTCATCCTCTTGGGGCTCGGGCTGCTCATCACCACGCTGATAACGGCGGTCATCAGGCCGGCGTGGTACGGCAAGTTCCTGACCCGCCTCGGCATCTTCAAGACGGCCCGACCAAACGACATGGTCACGGCCGGTCTCGGGCGAACCTTCCAGAACATCCGCCTCTTCGCGAATATGACCGCCCTGGAGAACGTCCTGGTCGGTATGCACAGCCGGCTCAAGGCGAGCCCGCTCGACGCCCTGCTGCGAACGCGACAGCAGGTGCTCGAGGAGGCCACATCGGCCGCTGAGGGGAGGCGCCTGCTGGGTTTCGTCGGCCTCGTCGGCCGGGACGGCGAGCTTGCCCGAAACCTCCCGTACGGCGATCAGCGACGCCTCGAGATCGCGCGGGCGCTTGCGACCAGGCCGAAACTCCTGCTGCTGGATGAGCCGACTGCCGGCATGAACCCGTCCGAGACGGCCGCGATGATGACTCTCTTTGGCCGGATCAAGACGGAACTTGGCTTGCCGATCCTGCTGATCGAGCACGACATGCGCGTCGTGATGGGGATCAGCGACGGGATCACGGTCATCGACCACGGCGAGAAGATCGCCGAGGGTACGCCGGCCGAAGTCCGAGCCAACAGCCGGGTCATCGAGGCCTATCTCGGGAAGGGTGCGGTGTGAACCTGAGTCCAACCGACTCCACTACCGGAGTCACGGCTCCAACTCAATCCGGGGCAGCCCTGCTGTCCCTCAGCGACGTGCACTCTTTCTACGGCCGCATCGAGGCCCTGAAGGGCATCTCGCTCGAGGTCCGGAAAGGCGAGATCGTCTGCATGCTCGGCGGCAACGGCGCCGGAAAGTCCACCACGCTCAAGACGATCAGTGGCCTGATGCATCCGCGGTCCGGCCACATAAGCGTCGAAGGCCATGACGTGACCACTGTGCCGGCCCACAAGCTCGTCCGGCTGGGCATCGGCCAGGCGCCGGAAGGCCGCCGTATCTTCGGCCGAATGACCGTTCTCGAAAACCTCCAGATGGGCGCCTACTCCCGGTCCGACAAGAGCGAGTTCCCGGCCGATTTCGATCGGGTCTTCGCCCTATTCCCTCGGCTCCTGGAACGAAAGAGCCAGGCAGCCGGCACGCTCTCCGGCGGCGAACAGCAGATGCTGGCCATCGGCCGAGCCTTGATGGGCCGGCCCAAGCTGCTCCTGCTGGACGAACCGTCGATGGGCCTGTCGCCCGTTCTCGTCGAACAGATCTTCGCCATCATCCGCGACATCAACTCGCAGGGGACGACGATCCTGCTCGTCGAGCAGAACGCCCAGATGGCTCTCCAGGTGGCGAGCCGCGGCTACATCCTCCAGACTGGCAAGATCGTGCTGGCGGACACCTCCGCGAACCTCGCCGCCAACGAGCAGGTCAAGAAGGCGTACCTGGGCGGATAGCCGGGCGGGGTCGGGCGACCCGGGGCGCGGTCCTGTTCGTCGGTCCGCGCCACGTCCGGGCTTTGTGGGGGTGTCTCGTCGTGGATTTGCTGTCGGCGCTGGGGCGCGGGCTCGTCATCGGCTTTGTGATCGCGGCCGCGATCGGGCCGATCAGTCTGCTCTGCATTCGGCGGACCCTGGTCGAGGGCGCGGCGGTAGGCGCCGTCTCCGGGCTTGGAGCGGCAACTGCCGATGGCCTGTACGCCTCGGTTGCGGCCTTCGGCCTGACGGCCCTCTCCGACGTGCTCGTTGGGGCGCGGCGGCCACTGGGCGTGTTCGGGGGCTGTTTCCTGTTGGCACTGGCAGTCCACTCGCTCCGAACGAGGGCGCAGGCCGCCCCGGATCGTCCGCCGCGGACGCTTCTGTCGGCCTACGCTACGACGCTCGGGCTCACTATCGCCAATCCGGCCACGATCCTGTCGTTCGCGGCGGCGTTCGTGGGCCTGGGCCTCGCCGGCCACGACGCTCCGGCCGCCGCTGCGCTCGTCCTGGGCGTGTTCAGCGGGTCCGCGACGTGGTGGCTGATCCTGGCGCGAGTCGTCGCCACGTTTCGGGACCGTCTCGGTCCCGGGTCGATGGACCGTCTCGCTGCAGGCTCTTCGGTGCTCATCGGCCTTCTCGGCCTCGTCGCCATCGGGGCGAGTCTCACGGCCTGACCGGCTCAGGATCGCCGGCTCGGATGCGTGGAAGCAGCTGCCGTCTCCGGCCAGGCGGCCGGCGACGAGCTACCGGTAGTCCTGGGCGTTGAACCACTTGCCGCAGGTGCCGTCCTCGATCAGGACGGGCGCCAGGGCGCCCGGCAGGACGGACGTGACGTCGTTCGGCGCCTGCGGACCGCCAAGGTCCGTTCGCAGCCAGCCCGGATCGAGCAGGTTGAGCGCTACGCCGGTGCCGGCGAGGTGCGGCGCCATGTCGTACACGTACTTGTCGAGCGCGGCCTTAGACGCGGCATAGGCCATCAATTGCGGCTGGTCCTTGATCCCGGAAGTGACGCAGACCACTCTGCCGAACCCGCGCTCGACCATGCCCGGCAGCACCAGGTTGGAAAGAGTGATCGGGGCGAGCGTGTTGACCTGGAAGCTGCGCCGGTACTCGTCCGGTTCGGTCGCGAACTTGTCTTCGTGCCAGCCCGTCTGGATTGCGGCGTTGTTGTAAAGGATGTCTATCCCGCCGGAGATGTGCAGCGCTTCCTCGGCGAGGGCGACGACCTGCGCCTGGTCGGATAGCTCTGCCGCGAGCGCGTTGACTGTCAGGCCCCTTGTCCGGAACTCCGCGACCATACCGGCAGTGTGGCCCAGCTCTCGGCTCTGCAGAATCAGGTGACAGCCTTTCTCCGCCAGCGCCCCCGCCACTTGCCTGCCGACCCCGCGGCTGGCGCCCGTGAGAAGGACCCACTTGCCCGAAATATCCAGCACTCGATTCTCCTCGTGTTGGTCGCGACGCCCGACGCGATGATGCCATGCCGGGGCGGGCATAGACGCGGGCGCGGCGCGCCGACGTGGAGTGGGGGAGCGGCGGTGCGGCGGCGCCGTGGGGCCCCGTGGCGGGCGCCATGGGCCATGGCGCCGCGGGGCGGCGACAACGGGGCGGCCGACCGACGCTCTGGTCGTGGACGTCGTCATGCCCACCATGTCGGGCTTCGAACTCGCCGAATGGACCCTTGATCGCCACCCAAGACGTCGGCGTCTTGCTCCTGTCCGGGTACACGGCATAGACACTGAACGCGGCGCGGCTAACGGCCCGTGGCGCAAAGTTCGTGCCGAACCCGGTCGGCTCGACGCAACTCTTCGCCGCCGTCCAGCACGCCCGCCATGCCGCAGGCTGGGCCGGACCACGTAACGAGTCTCCTGGCGAGAGTGGCGCCGTCTCCGGCGACGATTCGGCACTGGGCTCTGGCAGGTAAACTCACCTGTGCCCGCGCCGCGGAGAGGTGGCAGAGCGGTCTATTGCGGCGGTCTTGAAAACCGCAGACCCAAAAGGTCCCAGGGTTCGAATCCCTGCCTCTCCGCCACAATTCCCCTCGTGAAATGGCCATTTTTGGGCTCAAAACCGGTCTCTTGCGTCCGAAGCCGGTGGCAACAGCCGGTAGCAACAGCGCACGCCGGCGAACAACGCCGAACAGAATGCAACGGTTCTCTAGACCGTAGGCGCTGCTCCTCCACACAGCCAGTCGACGGGCGAGTAGGGGAGTAGCCGCTGACTAGATCTGAGCTTCCGACTGTCAACCAGAATGCCCGGTGCGGGTCCGAGTCCTAGCGACGCCAGCATCGGCGAAGTAGGCGTTGGCTTTGTCGCTCAGTAGTCTCAGCTGCCGAAGGTGAAGGCAAAGGCCTGCGCCCCAGGTGCGTCGAACGTGATCGTGAGCGTCGCCTGCGCGGATGCGGGCAGGTGGACCAGGTGGTAGAGGCGGGCGCTCGATACCGTGAGCTCGCCGGAGGCCGAGACGTCCTCCGTTCCTTGGGCCGGGGCCGTCACGCCTCCGATGGTCACGTGTGCGGTGACCGAGCCCGGGGCCGACATCACCAAGTAGACATCGCGGGCCTGGAAGCTGAACTCGAGCTTGTCTCCCGCCTGTGTCGCCGTGATGTACTGCGATGCCACATCCCAGGTTCCCCCCAGGCCCCAGGAGTTCAGATCGAGCTTGGACGGGAGCTGGAATGCGTGCGTTCCATCGCCCGGGTAGGCTCCAGCGAAGTCCGATTGGCGAGCGGACCCGAGGTAGGTCTCCGGACTCTGGCTCCCGGCGATTGGCGCGCCGGCCGGTTCGGCCGTCTGGCTCGGAAGCGCGGACTTGCCGGCCTCCTGCAGCAGGGCCCTAATGTCGGCCTCCGTCCCGTCGTAGTCGCCCTCGCCGAAATGCTCGGCCCGAATATGCCCGGACGCGTCGATCAGGTAATCGGCGGGCCAGTACTCGTTGCTGTAGGCGTTCCAGGTCGAGAACTCGTTGTCCTGTGCGACCGGATAGGTGATTCCAAAGCGGGCGATCGCCGCTGAGACGTTGCCGGTGTCGTGCTCAAACGCGAACTCAGGGCTGTGGACGCCCACGACGATTAAACCGTCGGATGCGTACTTCTGATACCAACCCTCCACGTAGGGGAGGGTTCGAATGCAGTTGATGCACGAGTAGGTCCAGAAGTCCACGAGCACGACCTTGCCTCGAAGATCCGCAAGCGTGAGAGGCTTGGAGTTGAGCCAGTGGTCGATGCCCGTGAACTCCGGTGCCGGACCCAGGTCGCTCAGCTCGGATCCGTTCGGTGTCGGCTGGCCCGAAGCCTGATCGTGCCCTTCAAGCTGGCTCAGGGCCGCCTGGACGGGGTTTGCCCGCTCGAGACTTTGCAGCCCATCGGTCCAGTTGGGGAACGCGCTGGTGAGGTCTGCCGAAAGGGCAGTGTCCGCGCCGACGGCCATCAACCCCGCCGTGACTAGGACCAGGACACCGAATGCCTTGGTGGCCCATTTGGATGCCGACCGCATCCGAAGGCGCCCCATCATTGCCCGACCGCCCTGGGCGATCGCGAGCAGTGGGAGCCCTGCTCCAATTGAATAGGCGAGGACCAGTGCGAACGTCGATGACGAGCCGGGCGAGATTACCGCAAGGCTCGTGATCGCTCCGAGGATGGGACCCGCGCACGGCGTCCAGACCAGACCGAGCCCAACCCCGGTGAGCAGGCCGCCGGCTATGCTCGCGCGCTTTGGCGACGGAGCAGTCGGCTCGCCGTCGGTCGCGCCGACTGAGGCAAAGCTCAACGAGCCGCTCCTTGACGGTGTCATCAATCGAGCGCCTGCCCGCTGCAGCCGCCCCGTCGCCCGTTCGAACAGTTCCGAAACGGCCGGAACGAGAAGCGTCAGCCCGAAGATCGCGATGATGGCGATGGCCACGTCCCGGAGCGCGGAGCTTGGGAGTCCCAGCGCCGAGATGATCTGGACGCTTGCCAACGTGAAGAACGTGAAGCTCGCCACCAGTCCGGCGATGACCAGATAGGGCCGGCGCCGGTCGCCGTCGGCTCCTGTCGCCAGCACTATCGGCAGGATTGGGAGTACGCAGGGTGAGACAGCCGTGACTAATCCGGCGATGAAGGCGACGAGAACGAGTACGAGCATTGGGGGGTGCGTCCTTGGCTACCCGCGCACGGGTGGGGGCGAGATGCCGTCGAGCGACCCGGCAGGCCGTCCTGGGTGCGGAGCTCGATCCGGCAGCGGCTCGAGATGGGGCGGGCAGAAGAGCTACTGGCTGGGGCTCGGGCTCTCCTGCATCATTGCGCTCGGGCTCTCCTGCATCATTGCGCTGGGACTCTCTTGCATCATCGCGCTGGGGCTCTCTTGCATCATCGCGCTGGGACTCTCTTGCATCATCGCGCTCGGGCTTGGACTGGCTCCGGTCTGCGTGCATGCGGCCACGCCGATGCCCAGAGCTAGAACTCCGATCGCAAGCAATCCCGACAGCTTCCGCGGTGACCGGTACATGTAATCCTCCGGCTTTGGTTGTAGACCGGCCGAAGGATCGGATCTTCGTGCGACGGACAGATGACGGGTCTATGACAGGGAGATGACAGCGCCCGGGGGCTGCCGAGCTACACCCAGTGTCAGCCGTCAACTTCGATCAGCGTCACGCCGCCACCATGGCGACGACGAAGACGCAATAACCGGCGATGATGATCGACCCCGTCAATCGAGTCAGCCCGTGCCCGCGGAACGCGAGTGCCAGCGCCACGCAAGTAAGGGCCGCGTAGGCCAAGGCCACAAGCTGGCCGCTACCCGCCTCTGATGCGATCCCGAGGATGGCGCCCGGCAGGAGCAGGCCAACGATCACGTTGAAGACGTTGCTGTTGAAGGCCTCGCTCAGAGCTGCCCCACCGCGCCCTCGCGAAGAGAGGTAGATGTCGGCGACAAGGTTCGGCAGGCTGGTCACGGCGGCGAGGATCAAACCGCCGACGATGATCTGCGACCATCCCATACGTGCGCCGATGGTCGTCGCCTGCTCCTCCATTGCCACGCTTGCCCCGACGACCACGACTAACGCGGTGAGCCCAACCAGCCCGTCTCGACGATCCGCTCGCTTCGGTCGGATTGCCACCGCCAACTCCGCCTCTTCCTCGGCCAGTGCGCGGGCCAGCCATTCCGACCAACGCGCCGGCAGCCGTATCCGAGCTCTGGCGGCCGGACTTTCAGCGCTCACGGCCACGTAGGGCACGAAGACGACGAGGGCGAGGAGCAGGCCCACCACCGCCGGTAGGAATCTGGCAACGACCCCAACGCTGACTACCGCCATCCAGATTCCGACTGCGCCTTCGAGGGCGATCTCGCGTCGATGGAACCTGATGCGACCTGCGACGAGGGCGCTGATGCCCAACAGCGCGGCCAGGTTGAAGACGTTGGAGCCAAGTGTCACTCCGATGCCGACAGTCCCGTGCCCGCCGGCGATGGCTGTGACCGAAGAGGTGATCTCGGGGCCGTCGGCGGCCAGCGCGGCGATCAGGCCGAGCAGCGCCTCGGACACGCCAAGCCGCTCGCCAACCCGCTCGAGGCGCGACACGAGCAGGACGCTCGCGCCGAGACTCAGCGCTGCGCTGAGTGCAAAGACCACCGCCTCCATCGCGCCTCCCATGGGGGTGATTCTTATGGGTTGAAGCCGACGCCCGCGCTCACCAGACTTCGACCGGGCGGGCCCACGGGCGCTGCCTAGTTTTACCTATCCAGCGGGTCGGCTATGCGGCCTTGACCAACGAGCGCGCCCGCTTCTTTGATCGCGCCGCCGCGGTCGGCGGCTCGGCTTTGGCAGGATCGAGGAGCCGATAAGCAAGCAACTTGATTCGATCGTTGACGAGGAACCAAACCAGGGCGTAGCCCCAAACAAAGAGCGCCCAGCCCCAACCGAGAGGCGTCATGAAGACCCCAAAGACTGCGATCAGCGTCGCCACGATCTGAGTGCCGAGCACCGCCATCCACAGGATTCGCGCGGGACGGATTGACCAGAAGGGGCCGCGCGTCCTGGTCAGGAAGATCGTCAGGTGCCCCGCC
>PMJT01000181.1 GCA_003158495.1 Chloroflexota bacterium
CGCCGGTGACGCCAGGCCGATGTGAAGGCCTCCTGGGTGGCATCGTCAGCTTCGCCGGCATCGCCGAGGATCGCCCAGGCCAGGCGGTATGCCGAGTCGATCTGACGTCGCGTCAGCGCGGCAAAGGCCTCGTTGCTGGTCTCGACGGCCACCGATCCCCTCCGCTGTATCGTTGCTGCAGGCTTTCTTGTCTGTTCCATGACCAATACGAGTGCTCGGCAGCCCTGCTTCGTTCATGCAATCTGCGGCCGTACGTTCCCCTCAGCGAGCTTGCAGGGTGCCTGGCGGTAGCATGGCGGGAATGGATCGCCTCTACAGCCTGCTCGACATCATCGACCAGGGCGAAGCCCGGTACGCGAACTGCTTCGCCTTCGGCATGCGCGGAGACGACGGCTCGACCGAGCAATGGACGTACCGCGAGCTCAACCGTCGGAGCCGGATCATCGCCTGGCGGCTTCGGGCCATCGGCCTTGGAATGGGCGATCGGCTGCTCATCTGGACTCCGTCGAGCCCGGCCGTCCCGGCCCTCCACTTCGGCGCAATGAGGGCCGGGGTCGTCCTCGTGCCGCTGGACCTGCGCATGTCGCCGGGCGCGATCGAGCGCATCGTCGAGAGAGCGGACGCACGCCATCTCGTGGTCGGCACCGGCCGCGACACGCCGGACCCGGCCGACGCCCGACTCGAGCATTTCCCGTGCTCGGTAGTCGAGGCACTGGCCGCTGAGCCGGACGCGTCGTTCCCCGCCGACTGGGAGGCCCAGGTCAACGCCTGGCCGCGGCCCGGCGGCACGGACATCGCCGAGATTGTCTTCACGTCGGGCACTACCGGCGAACCGAAGGGTGTGGTGCTGACCCACGACAACCTGATCGGCACGCTCGACGCGGCCCACAACCTGCTGCCGGAGCAGGAGCACCGCGCCGTCTCGCTGCTGCCGCTCTCGCATCTGCTCGAGCAGGTGGCGACGGTCTTCTACGCCATGAGCGTCGGAGCGCACGTTCTGTACATCCGCAGCCGCAACCCGCGGGTCATCTTCGAGGCGATTCGCGACCACCGCACGACGACCCTGGTGCTCGTGCCCCAGGTCATCGACCTGTTCTGGGCCGCAATCGAAAAGGAAGTGGCGACGCGCGGACAATTGGCCATGTTCAACCGGATGCGCCGGGTTGCGCGGGTGCTGCCATATCCGGCCCGCCGCCGGATCTTCGCCCAGGTCCACCGCCAGCTGGGCGGGTCGCTCAATCTGATCGTGTCCGCGGCCGCATTCCTGCCGCCGTCGCTCCAACAGGCCTGGGAGGATCTGGGCGTCGTCGTCATACAGGGCTACGGCGCGACGGAATGCGGCGTGGCCTCGGCCAGTCACCAGGGCGACCACGGGCTGGGCACCGTGGGCAAGACGATCCCTCCAGTCCGGGTCAAGCTCGCCGACGACGGCGAGATCCTCGTCGCCGGACCGACGCTATTCGGCGGTTACTGGCACGACGCGGTCACCACTGCCGCATCATTCACCGCCGACGGCTGGTACAGGACCGGTGACATAGGTCGGCACGACAAGAGCGGACACCTCATCCTGATGGGCCGCAAGAAGGACATCATCGTCCTGCCCAACGGACTCAACGTTTACCCGGAGGACATCGAGAACGCGCTGCGGACGGCCGGTCTGCGCGACGCGGTGGTGGTCGAGACGAAGCCCGGCCGCATCGAGGCCGTGGTACTGGCGCCCGGGATGCCCGTGCTGCCTCAGCCGGACGAACGGGCGGACCTGAGCCGCGCGCCGGAGATCCACGATCCGGTCGCGGTCCGGTCGCGGATCGAGACCGCGGTCCGCACCGCGAACCGGACCCTGGCCGCTCATCAAAGAGTGGTCGCCTGGCGACTGTGGCCGGACGCGGATTTCCCGCGGACGCACACGTTCAAGGTCCAGCGCGACAGGGTCCGCATCTGGGCGGTCATCGACGAGCCGCTGCCCGTCAGGGAGGACCAGTCGGCGAGTTCGAGGAGGCTCCGATAGCGACCGGCGTCGCGGGCCGGGCTGTCGATCAGCCGGGAGGCCAGCTCATCCGGCGGCCGCCCAGCATATGGACGTGGAGGTGGTCCACCGTCTGGCCGCCGTTCCGGCCGACGTTGACGACCATCCGGTAACCGTCCTCGGCGATCCCCTCGCGGGTCGCCAGCTCGGTGCCTACGGCAAAGATCCTGCCCGGCAGGTCGTGATCCTCGTCGCCGAGCGCCCCGACCGAGGCGATGTGCTTGCGGGACAACAGCAGGATGTGGGTCGGCGCCTGGGGCGAGATGTCGCGGATCGCGACCACGGCATCGTCCGAGTAGATTTGGGTCGACGGAAGCTCGCCGGCGACGATGCGGCAGAACAGGCAGTCGGACGGCATGGCTGGCTCCGTGAAGCTCGTGGGCGGCGTTCGTGGTCGCGTCGATCTTGCTACTTGCGCGGCCGCTCCGCCATAGGCTACTGCGCCGCCGCGGCCGACCCGAGGGCAATCCGCGGCGGATGAAGGCTCAGCAGCTCGCCCAAGACCCGGCCGGGGGCGTCTGGATCGACGGCGACCCCACGGACGAGGCCGATCCAGTTCTCCAGCGAGGCGCCGTCCCGCGGCGTCGCGGCAACCGGGACGTGGCTCCCGGCGTGGCCGAGCCACCGGCCGTCGGGCAGCGGCTGCTCGAAGAGGACGCGCATCTCTGCGCCGACCTGGCCGGCGGCGAACCGGGCCCGCGATTCCGCGGCGAGCGCCAGGGCCTCAGCCGCACGCCGCTTCCTGGTTCGGGCGTCGACCTGGCCGATCATTCG
>PMJT01000130.1 GCA_003158495.1 Chloroflexota bacterium
GCCGCCGACGAGCAGATCGCGGAAGACGATCGCCCACAGGTAGAGGAACACGACCTCCACGTCGAAGGCGACGAACAGCAGGGCGTAGACGTAGAAGGAGATACCGGCTCGACCCCACGTATCGCCGAAGGTGTCGATGCCGCTCTCGTACGGCACGCCCTTGTGGCGGTCGCCTCGGTTTCGGTGGGATATGACCCAGGCCAGGCCGATCGTCAGGAACACGAAGGAAACGCCCGCAAAGGCGAAGCCGACTACGTACCAGATGCCGGTCATCGGTTCTCCAGCAGACCTATTGCCCGCGGCGGGGAGTCAGCGGGCGTCGGGACGCGAGATCAAACAGGTGGTCGCCGGGCCGGGTTCGATGCCCGCTCCCTCACGATCGATCAGAGTCTACCAGCCGGGCCGGGCTCGGGCCGCGTTCCCGCCCCTCATCGGCGGGCGGCCGTGCGGGCGGCACCGGATCGTCCGCGGACGGCCTCCACTTTTGGGCGGGGATTGTCCTGCCTGACGACACAACTCGGCCCGGCAGGTGGCGGCCCGGGCGGGTGCGGCGTGCCAAGGCTCGGCGTGGCGCGGGCGGGTGCGGTGTGGCATAACCGGCGTGTGGGTGCGGCGCGAAGATGAGCCGGTGGCGGGCGGCCCGGGGGGTGTCGGTGCCGCCCGCAACAACCGGACAACCTACCGGTGGGGTAGCACCGGCAGCAGGAGTGTGCGAGTAACAAGAGAGCGCGCGCGGGCCGGCTACGCAGCCGTTCCACCGACCCACCAGCGCGGTTCCCCCCCGTCCGTGCTCAGGGTGCCGCCCGGCGCTCCGGCCGGGCAATACGCGAGGTGCCATATAGGAGTCGACCGGCGATCGATTGGCGTCGCGGTACAGCTACGAAGTTGTCGATTGCGCGTGCCCGAAACCTGGTTTCGCCCCCGCGGCGGGCTCGGCCGGGCGCCGTGGGTCGCCGCCGCCTCGGCCAGCCACCGGCCAGCCGCCGTCTCAGTCGCGGGCGAGGGTCAGGACGCGGAAGCGGCCCATGTGGCGAGGGTCGAGCATACGGACGATGCCGGACCGAGCGCGGGTGTAGTCGGCAAAGGCCAGGTCCGGCGAGGCTTGGAGAGCTTGAAGCTCGGCTTCGAGGCCGGCGGCCACGAGGAACTCCGATTGTGTGGTCAGCGAGACGGTCCGGAACCCGCGAGCCTCGGCCAGACTCCGCACAGCGGTGAAGTCGACGTGGGCGGTGAGGTCGATTTGGCCGGGGATGGCGAACGGGTCGGTCTCCACGCGGTGGCCGCGATAGCCCAGCAGCGTGCCGGCGAGGTGGCGCGGACCGTAGAGCTCGGCGGCATCGTAGCCGTAGTCGATCGCGAGGACGATGCCGCGGGGGAGGCGGGCGGAGACTTCATCGAGCCACGGGGCGAGGCCGAGGGCGATCTCGGCGACCTGGCCCTCGGCGAGTTCGACGGCATCTTCCTGGAGGCGCGCGGCGAGCTGCGGAGTCGAGAGCTCGGCGGCGACCTCGGCGAAGCGGCCCGGGGCGAGGCCGAGGTCACTCCCCGTCGAGTCGCCCGGGGCGTCGACGGCGCCGCTGCCCGTCCACGTGACGAAGAGCTCGCGCAGCTGCCCGCCCTGGACGACGACGCGGTGGACCGGCATGGCGTCGAGGAACTCGTTGGCAAGGATGACGCCGGTGACGGCCACGGATCCAGTCCCGGGTGAGCCGGCAGCCGCCAGGGATCCGGCAAATCCGGCCTTCTCAAACCGTTTGCGGAGGTCGCTCAGCCGGTTCGGGTTCGACTCGACGGGCTCGTATCGAGCGGCGTCGAGCAGTTCGGTCGAGCCGTGTCGGCGGAAGCCGTCGAGCACCGACAGCCCGAGCGTGCCCGACCCGGCTCCGTACTCGACCACTTGGAATGGCTTTGGGCCGCCCAGCTCCGCCCAGATCGACTCGATGCGGCGGGCGACGGTCCAGCCGAAGATGGCGTGCGTCTCGGGCGCCGTCAGGAAGTCGCCGGCGTCGGTGGGCCGGTCGGCGGGGGCTCGGTAGTAGCCGAGGTCGGGCGCGTAAAGGGCGAACTCCATATATCGGGCGAAAGTGATCAGGTGATCGGGGCTCGACTCGATCTCGGCGCGGATGAGGTCGGCGAGCGGGTTCGCGATGGCGCCTGCGGGCGCGCGATTGACGGCGCCTGGGGCGGAAGGATCGGCCGGAGGTCGCATGTCGGCCGGAACTGCGCCCTCGGTCGATGGAGGCCGGCTATCGGGCGTCATCGAGTTCCCGCACGAGCTCGCGACGCGAGCAGGCGGAGTCCGCCGTTGACCAGCGTGTGGCCGCCGAGGACGATCGGGTGGTCGGAGGGGGCGAATATGGCGGAGGAGGTCAGGCCCCGAAGCCACGGATCGGCGATGGACGCATCGACGAGCAAATCCGATGCGAAGCGGTCCTCGGGCGAAGGCCATGTAGCTTCGTCGACGCCGTGCTGATGAGCCATGAGTACGCGCGTGTCAATGACGGCGGCGTCGGCCAGGCGGGCGACGGTTTGGGCAAGTGCTTCCGGGCCGTCACGATCGAGCAACTCGCCGAGAACGGAGCGGGGCGGCCGCTGGGGAGTGGCGCCGCCCCCCGCTGCAGTGGCGTGAGTGGCGCCGGCCACGGGATCGGCCTGGGCGAGGCGGCTCGCGGCGCGGAGGCCGCGCTCTTCGACCAGTGCTCGAACCCGGCACGCTACGCCACGTTCCAGCCACTTCAGGGTCGTGGCGGATATGCGTCCCGCAACCAGCAGTTCGGCGCGCCGGTTCGACATCACGTCGACCAGGGCGGCCAGCCGCTCGCCAATGAGTGGCGCAGTCGCGAGCAGGCCACGCGCGGCGGGATCGCGCAGCACGATCAGGTCGAGCGGTGTGTCGACGTCGACGGCCAGCCGCCAACGCAAACGGAGATCCGCGACGGCCACGCCGGCACGCTCCTCGAGCCACCGGGGAAGGGCGTTGTCGGCGGTGAGTGGCGGCAGCCTCGCCAGGTCGGCCGCGCGCGAGACGGCCACCACGTCTGCCGAATAGCGGTTGTTCGCGAGGGCTTGCCCGCCCGGCCTCGCGGCCACTTCCACGAAGCGCCGCAGGTCCGCGTCGGTCGCCAGTGGAATGCTCCCCGAGCCGAGCACCACCAGGCCGCCGAATAGCGGCGCGGACAGCGGAGTTGCCGCCGACCGGCGAGCTGCCGCGGACAACGGAGCTGCCGCGGACGGGAGAGCCGCCGCGGCGCCGCTTCGGTCCGTGGCGCCACTCCCCCACGGCCGCCCCGTGGCCGAGCTCTGCCCCGCGCCAATCGGCCCGGCCACGGTCGGCCCCGTGGCGCGAATGGGCCACGTTGCGGCCCGCACCCCGACCTCCGCTGCGAGACGCTCGCCGA
Organism: Chloroflexota bacterium; assembly: GCA_003158495.1. Classification (GTDB taxonomy): domain Bacteria; phylum Chloroflexota; class Limnocylindria; order Limnocylindrales; family CSP1-4; genus Fen-1039. The sequence goes on from PMJT01000130.1 coordinate 3,399, forward strand.
AGGTCAGCCCGTCCGGCGGCCCGGCCACTACCTCCGCGGCATCGGCCCCGGCGGCCAGGAACGCGATGCGTTGCCTCTCGGCGAGCGCCCGGCGGGCTTCTGCGAGCGCGCGAGCCAGCGGCCCGGCGCCTGGCGGGGCCGAAGCGTGGAAAATGAGCACGAGCACGGGGCGCACGAGCGGAGTCTAGCCGCGGCGCCCCGAGCCGCGGTGCCGTCGGCCGTGCCACCTGGCGAAGGCCCGGCGGTTGGAGGAGCATGAGAACGGTTCGGGCCTACATCGGACTCGGGGCGAACGTCGGCGCCGCCCGCGCCACGCTGACCGCCGCCGTCCACGCCCTTGCGGCGATGCCCGGGGCCACGCTGATCGGCGTCTCGCGACTCTACGTCACCGCCCCGGTCGAAGTCACGGATCAACCCGAATTCCACAACGCAGTCGCGGCCCTGGACGTGCCGGAGGGCCCCGGCGACGCCGGATCGATCGCACTGCTCCTCGCCCTCAAGTCGATCGAGCGCGCGTTCGGCCGCCAGGAGCGGTATCGATATGGTCCGCGCGAACTCGACCTCGACCTGCTGATCTTCGGCAATGCCCACCTCACCGTCGAGCGGCCGGAGGAAGGACGCTCACCCGATCCGGCCAAGGCCACGCGGCTGCTCGAGGTCCCTCACCCCGAGGCCGCGCGCCGTCTCTTCGTCCTCGCCCCTCTGGCCGACCTGGCGCCGGACCTCGTCCCGCCCGGTTGGTCGGAGTCGGTGGCCGCCGCTCGCGACCGCCGCGTGTCGATCGAAGGGGCTTCGGTGGTCCGGGCGGTGGCCGAATGGGATCCTGCGGCCGGCCTCTGGGTCGAGGTCTCGGACCGGGTCTGACGCCGTTCGGGGCTTGCCTACTTGTCGATTTGACCTGAACTGGGCAAGACGCCGGCCACGAGAGTGGCAAGACGCGGTCGGGCGTCAGGTGGACTTGCCCACCCTGACGGCTCCCGTGACGGCATCGACCGAGACATCCGTGAAGTGATCGGGCGGCGCGGTCAGCTGTATGTCCCAGCTCGACCCGTCGGGGGCGACGAGGAGGTTCGAAGATTCGACGACGAGTCCCGGCGTGGTGACGGCGCCCTGAGCCAGCTTCGCGGCAGCTGTCGCTCCGATGGTCGGCGCCACCATGTGTACCCCGGATCGCTGGTCTACGAAGGCGAACGCCGCCCCGCTCGACGGGTTGACCAGCACGGACACGCCGGCCGCGTCCTTGCCGGTGCCGGCCCATGTGACGAAATAGGCGGACGTGCCGCCGGCGGCGTGCCTTTCGACCGCGACGGTCATGCCGGCCGTCCCGACTCCCCGGTCAGCCAGGAAGGTTTCGGCGGTCGTGATGGCGGCATCGCTCGACACGGTGGCGATGTCTGTGTCCGGCATGGCCTCCACCGAGACGTACTCAAGGACCATCGCCGAGCGTCCGTCCACGACGGCGTCTACGGTCGGCGACGATACAAGGTATGCGGCCTGATCCCGGTCGAGATCGAACAGCCATGTGTCGAGTCCAATCGGCTGCGCGGCGGCCCCACCGGCTGCGAACTTCGCGGCCGCGTTCACGGCCTGCTGCGACGAGACCGGTGGCGGAGTCCAGTTGGGGTCCGGTGTCGAGGCGCAGCCACACGCGCCGTGCGGAAGCACGTTCGCGAGGACGAATACGCCCGCGATGCCCAGCGCCAACGGGACTAGTGCGAATGCGGCGCAACCGAGGAATGCCCGAGGTGCGCTCGGGTCCTTCGCCGATCCCCGATAACCGCGGTCCTTCATGGTTGCCCCCTCAAGATCGCCGTCCGGCGCAAGGGCCCTTCCGGAAAACACAAGAGCCGCGCTCCAGGCGCGGCTCTCAACGTAGCGCGGCGACAGGCCCCTCGTCGGTATGTGGGCTTCCGACCTGTCGCCCGCCACGTCCCCAAGTCCGGTAGAACCGGACCTTGCCCGGAAGACCGGGTTTTCCCTATCCTCCGACCGACCGATCGGTCCGTCAGTTCCGATCGGCTGTCACCAATCTATTCGCGGGTTTCGGGGGAGCGGATCACCGGCCCGGCAAAATCGTCGAGCAACCGTGCACAGTCGACTTTGATCACGGCGTACGCCCGGCCGTCTGCCCGCTCAGTGGCGGAAGTGGCGCCGCCCTGTGAAGACCATGGCCATGTGGTGCCGGTCTGCCACCTCGATCGCCATCTCGTCGCGGATCGAGCCGCCTGGCTGGATGATCGCCGTGACGCCGGCCTGCGCCGCGATCTGGATTCCGTCCGGGAACGGGAAATAGGCGTCGCTGGCCATGACCGAGAGCCTGGCTCGGTCGCCGGCCCGCCGCAGCGCGATTTCGACGGACGTCTGGCGGCTGGCCTGGGCCGCGCCGATGCCGACCGTGGCACCGCCGCGGGCGAGGATGATCGCGTTCGACCGGACGTGGCGCACCGCCCGCCAGGCGAAGAGCAGGTCCGTCAGTTCCTCGAGCGTGGGTCGCCGCTTTGTCACCACCTGGAGCTGCGTCTTGTCGAGCCCCAGCTCGTCCTTCGTCTCCACCAGCAGGCCGCCGGCGATGCGCTTGAAGTTCAGGTTCGCGATGCCGTAGTCGCGCGGTCCTTCGATTGGGTTCGGCGGCACGGCGAGCAGCGCGATGTGCGGCTTCTGGGCCAGGATGCCAATCGCCGACTGGCTATACGACGGCGCGACCACGGCCTCGTACGAATTGGCTGCGATTTCTCGCGCGGTGGCGCCGTCCAGTTCGCGGTTGACGCCGACTATCCCCCCGAAGCACGAGACGGAATCCGTGTCCAGCGCTTTGCGGCACGCCTCCACCAGCTCCTCGGCGGAGGCCAGCCCGACCGGGTCCGTGTGCTTGACGATCGTGACGGTAGGCGCGGTGAAGTCCGCCGCGATGGCATAGGCCGCGTCCAGGTCCAGCAGGTCGTTGAACGACGGCCGCGAACCCTGCAGCTGAGTGGCNNCCGTAACGCAGGTCGTCGACCTTCTCGAGGACCAGCGCCAGCCGCCCGGGAAACATGTCGCCGGATATGTTGGAGAGGTACGCGGCGATCTCGGCGTGATAGGCGGCCACGAGCCCGTAAGCCTCGGCCGCGAGACGCTGGCGAAGCTCGGCGGAGACCGCGCCGCGGCCGCGGATCTCGGCCACGACCTGGCTGTACCGCGCCGGGTTCGCGACGGCGGCTACTCCCGCGTAGTTGCGGGCCGCGGCGGCGAGCAGTGCCGCGCCGCCAATGTCGATCATCTCGATCGCTTCGTCGATCGGCACGAGCCGCGCCCCAACCTGCGGGGCAAAGTGGCTGACGTTGACCGCGACGATATCGATCAGGCCGATCTGCTGAGCCTCGAGCTCGGCCAGCTGTTCGGGCTTGTCTCGCCGCGCCAGGATGCCCGCGTATACGGCGGGGTGGAGTGTCTTGACCTGGCCGCCGGCGATGGCTTCCGAGCCGGTCAGGTCCGAGATGGGCCGGACGACTATGCCTTCCGCAGCAAGGGCTTCGCGGGTGCCGTCCGTGGCGATGACGTCCACGCCGAGGGCGATCAGGTCGCGCGCAAACGGGACGATGCCTTCTCGGTTCGCGACCGAGAGCAAGGCTCGCACCAGGCCGTACCTCCCTACTGCCCGAGGCCGGCGGCAGTGACCCGGAGGGCCGCGCCATGGAACACTCGGCCGTCCATCAGCCTCGCGCCAGGCTCCCTGGAGTCCCGGTTGCCGGATTGATCCGAGTATAACGCCCGGTCATGGCATACTCNNGCGTCGTTGATGAGCGTCTATCCAGGTCATCCGACCGCTAATTACTGAACATTCGGAGGGTTCGCGTGGACGGCCCGTGGAACCATATGGACATCCTGCTCACCGGCTTCAACGACGTTAACTTCCATGCGCTTTACACGCCGACGTGGCAGCTGTCGGCGCTGCTGCTGGTGATCGGAGTCCTCTTCTACAACTTCCAGGGCCGGCGACTGCACGCCTACTCGGTCTTCCTGGACCTCAACGAGTGGCTCCTGTGGACCACCATGGGCGTCTTCCTGCTCACCCTCATGTACTGCCTGTTCGGCTTCGACTTCATCTTCGTCCTGCCGACGATGGTCGGAGGCGCGGCCCTCTTCATCTGGATCCGCTTCATCCACTTCCCGCCGCTGATCCAGGCATACGAAGAGCGCCTCGCTCGCCAGCGCTACTTCCAGCGCTCCAGGGTTTCGCATCCGGAAGCGACGATCCGCGCCAAGGCGTCCTCCAAGCCGAAGCGCCGCCGTCGCTGACGATGAGGTAGCGCGGTGCGTCCCGCCGCGGCTCACCCGGTTCGCATAGCACTGCCGATCTCCGGTTCGGCGCGCCCGTAAGACGATGGAGATCCGTCGCTTCGGCATCGGCCACCGGTACAAGGACGGCCCTCCCGGGACCCACGGGGTCGAAGGAACACCTGTCCACGCCGATCCACGCGGCGCGGTGGCGGAGCTGGCCCTCAAGGCGAACGCGGCCATGGCACCGCACTCGAATCCGAACCTGGCCTACTTCCTCGTGATCGAGGGCGGCGGGTTCGTCCAGGTCGGTGACGAGCGGGCCCGCGTGTCCGCCGGCGATGCCGTCGTCTGGCCGCCGGACGTCGTCCACGCCGCGTGGACGGAACTGACGCCGATGCGAGCGATCGTCGTCGAATTCGCCCCCGAAGCCGGACCGGGCGAGGTGCTCCACCTGGAGCCCGGCCCGAACGCCGGGGTCGAGGCGGATCGGGGCGACGGCGAACTCGCGCCGAAGCCCCCGGTCATGCCGCCGAACCACACTTCGCCCGAGCAGGAGCCCTGGTAGGCGCTGTCGGCGATCCAGATCCCGGATCCCGTGGACGCGAGACCGCCGCCCAATTCGGAGAGGCGGCGGCCCGGATGCTGTGGCGGCGCGCCGCCGCTATGCGAGCGGCGACGAATCCCAGTCGATGGCTACTTCCTGGTTCTTGTTGGCCAGGTTCACCGCGACGTTGAGCTTGACCCCGGGAGCGACGGCGGCGAGCTTGGCAAGCGGCACCCGATGGCCGAATACGGCCGGGAACTGGCCCTGGCCGGGAACGTCGCACTCGACGGTGAAGATCCAGACCGGGTCGTTGAGGCGCGACGGGTCCGCGGCGGGGTTGATGTCGCGCACGGTCTTGCCGAGGGGCATCGCGGTCGTGATCACGGCCGTGCCGCGGGTGCCACTCGCCAGAAGCTGATCGGCGCTGCCCTTGATCGTGTTGACCTGGCCGCTCCGGACGCCCGTAGCCACGGCCGCTACTTCGCCATCGGCGGGCCGGCCGCTTGCGTCGAAGTCCATGTTGAAGCCGCCGGGAGCCGCGGTCAGGCTGACGCCGCCGTTCGGCGCGCCGCCTGCCAGTGGCGCGGCATAGGCGCCGACGCGGCTCCAGTCCGGCGAGACGTGCTGTGGGTTGACCGGGTCGATGAAGACACCGAGCGGAGCGCCCGGAAGGATCATCGGCACGTAGAGCCGCGGAATGGCTTCCTTGATCTCGACCTGGTAGGGCGCGCCGGCGCCGCCGATCGGCTTGACCTGCAGGGTCAGCTTGTACACGGGAGCCTCGGGCCCGGCCGAAGGCGAACTGATGGTGGTACCCGTGTCGGCGATTCCGGTGATGATCGAGTCGCTCGGCACGCCGTTCTTGACGGCCTCCGTGGTGCCGGTGAGCTTGCGAACAAGGAAGTCCACGCACTACTCCTTCGTATGGACGGCCCCCTACTGCCGGGCGGCGACCGGGGCCGGCACCGAGAAACGATAGTGGCGGCCGCTCGAGCCGCACGGACGTGCCGCCAGATGGGCCGAGAGAGTCGGCTGTCGGACTCGAGAGTCTCGGTGGAAGCCGCCGGCGCGCGGCCAGCGCCGAGTGTCTCGGGTCGTGCGAGGCCCCTGCCGAGTGGCTCAGGCCCGGCCGGCGCCCCGGCGCGCGGCATAGCGCCGCCCAATGGCTCAGGCCCGGCCGGCGGGGCCGGCGCGCGGCATAGCGCCGCGCAATGGCTCAGGCCCGGCCGGCGGGGCCGGCGCGCGGCATAGCGCCGCGCAATGGCTCGGCCCGGGCCGGCGCTCCGGCGGCCTCCCGCGCCGGCCGCCACGCTCAGCCCAGCGGGCGGCTCAGGAGTAGTCGATCCTCGCCGCGCGCCTGAATGCGGCGATCGACCGCGAGGTCTGCGAAGCCGTTCGAACGGAAGAAGGCGCGAGCCGCAACGGACGACGGATGGGCGTCCGAATCGGCGAGGGTCCAGGCGAGTACGCGGGTGTTGCCCGCGGCCCCTGCGGCGATCGCCACTGCCGACGTCAGGCCACGGCCGACGCCCCGGCCGCGGAGGTGCGGTGCCACGGCGAGGAGGGTCATTTCGGCCGGGCATTGGCCGTCGGGGAAGGTGAGACCGTCGAAGCCGCGCGGGTCGTCGGCTGAACGATCGCGCTCCCAGGGCGCCCAACCGGCCAGGCCCGCGACTCGCCCGGAGACCTCGGCGAGGAACAACTCGGAGGCGGGCGGCAGGTCGTGGGCCAGTTCAGGCGCGACTGTTTCGAGGAATCCCTGGATCGGCTGCTCGTCGTCCGAGGTCGCGGCGCGGACCATGTGGTCGCCGACGGCGGGCGCCGGCTCGGGCGCAGGTTCGACTGCCCCCGGTTCGACCGCGAGCAGCGCCCCAAGCTGGCCGAGCATTCGCGCGGTGGCGCCCCACACTCGCTCGCCTTCGACCGGGTAGACGCCGTACCGGATGAGCCGCCGCCGGATCGTCCGTTCCTCGAGTTCGACCGGCGCGTCCGGCAGGAACGCCTCGACCGGCGCTTCGAGCACGCGCGCGACCTCCGCCGGCGCGGGGCTGCACTCCGGCCGGCGCTCCGCCAGCGCAACGATCGGCACGATCCGGAACCCTGAAACCGTCAGCGCGAAGACCTCGAGAATGCCGGTCACGCGGAGTCCACATGCCGCCGGGTGGAGGCCCACTTCTTCGACCGCCTCGCGCACCGCCGTGGCGACCGGGTCCTCGTCGCCCTCTTCTGCGGAGCCACCCGGGAAGCTGACCTCGCCCGCATGCGAGCCCATATGCGTGGCGCGGGCCGTGAGGAGGACGCGGGCCTGGCCCTCGGCGTCGGGAAAGAGCAGCACCAGGACCGCGGCGGGGCGGCCACGCCCGGTTGCGCCAGCGCGGCCGCGGCCTTCCGGCGGGAATAGCGGCTCAGGCGAGTCGAGCCGTATCGGCGTCAGGATCGCCGGCGCCGCCGGCAACTCGCGCGGCAGCGTCTCGAGTCTTTCGCGGACCAGGTCGAATCTCATTGAACTCGCCTCGTTGTCCTGGTCGCCGGATCGCCGCTCTGCCTTGAACGCGGTAATCCTAGACGCGCCCCGATTTCCTGCCGTATACCGGTGGAGGCGGTACTAATTCGAAAGGTCAACCGCGCGAAGCCTAACGGAAGGCTAGGTTCGCCCAGGATGCGTGTTCTTCGGTCATATTTGGGCGCCGGCAATGCGGTCACGGCACAGAATCGCCTGGTCGGGCGATCCGGTTGCCGGCCGTCACATTCGAGAACCCACGTAATACCGCCCCGACTGGTAAACGGCAGGAAGGTGTGATGAGGGCTGACATAACGTGTCAGCCCGATCTCCACCAGACGTCGCGGTGGCGAGTGCTGCGGCAAGACGCCGGAGATACTTGACGCCAGAGTCGTTCACGTCGCACGCCGGGCGCTTGAAGGCGGGGCCGGGCCGCACGGACTCGATCGCATCTGTAGGCGTGTGGATCTCCGCCTAGTTCACCCGCTTCGGCGACTTCTCCGGCTGGCCCGGCGACCACACCTGGTCGACGGCCTCGGAGACCGTGGCGCCGACAGGTTCCGGGACCACTCTCTTGCGGGCGTCGCGACGCTGACCCGCGTCCGCCACGATCGTGGAGTCGCCTTGGCGGAAGACCAAGACGCCGCCGATTGCGTCCGCGTCGCCGATCACGACGGCCCCCGGCTTGAACTCGCCCTGTAGCAGAGCCCGCGCCAGCGGGTTCTCCACCAGGCGCTGGATCGTCCGCTTCAGCGGCCGGGCGCCATAGGCGGAGTCCGTGCCTTCGGTGACGATCAGGGATTTCGCGGCGGGCGTCAGGTCCAGAGTGATGTCCTGGGCCGCGAGCCGGCGTTGCAGGTCCGCGACCAGCAAATCCACGATCGCCGCCAGATCCGCCGCGTTCAGAGCGTGGAAGACGATGACCTCGTCTATTCGGTTGAGGAACTCCGGCCGGAACTGGACGCGCAGCGACTCGTTGATCTGCTTCTTCATCTGCTCATAGGCAGTGGCGTCGCCCGCATCGCCGCGCTCGGTGAAGGCGGAGATGTACTGCGAGCCGACGTTGCTGGTCATGATCAGGACGGTGTTCCGGAAGTCGACCGTTCGACCCTGGCCGTCGGTCAGCCGCCCGTCGTCGAGCACCTGGAGCAGGATGTTGAAAACGTCCGGGTGTGCCTTCTCGATCTCGTCGAGGAGGACTACCTGGTACGGCCGGCGTCGAATTGCCTCGGTCAACTGGCCGCCTTCCTCGTAGCCGANNGCCGACACCGGTTGGGCCGAGGAAGAGGAACGAGCCGATAGGCCGTCGCGGGTCCTTCAGGCCGGCACGGGCACGTCGGACCGCGTCCGACACTGCCTGGATCGCCTCGTCCTGGCCGACAACGCGGCGGTGCAGCCGGTCTTCCATCTGGACGAGCTTGGCCGACTCGCCTTCCAGCAGCTTGGTCACCGGCACGCCCGTCCAGGCGGCCACGATCTCGGCGATGTCGTCCGCGGTGACTTCTTCCTTGAGCAGCCGATCCGGGCCCGAAAGCGCGGCGATGCCGGCCTCGCGCTCCTTCTGGCGGGCCTGGAGCTCCGGCAGCTTGCCGTACTTGAGCTGGGCCGCGGTGCCGTAGTCCGCCTCGCGTTCGGCTTGATCGATTCGAACCTGGAGTGCCTCGATCTCGGCCTTGGTCGCCCGGACCGCCGCGATCGCGGCCTTCTCGGCGCCCCAGCGGCTCTTCATGACCGCGGCTTCCGCTTCGGTGTCGGAGAGCTCGCGCTCGAGGATTTCGAGGCGGTCCTTCGACGCTTCGTCCGTCTCTTTGCGCAAAGCCTCGCGTTCAATTTCCAGTTGGATCCGCCGACGTTCGAGCTCGTCCAGCTCGACGGGCATCGAATCGATCTCCATGCGCAGACGGCTGGCCGCTTCGTCGACCAAATCGATCGCCTTGTCGGGCAGGAA
>PMJT01000191.1 GCA_003158495.1 Chloroflexota bacterium
ATACTCGGCGCCGTACTGCAGCTCGCGGTGCAAACGCTCGACCGTGGCCAGCGTGTCGATCTCGGTCGGGCTCTTGTCCATCCGTAAACCCACGATTCGCGGGAAGCGCAGCGCAAAGCCGGACTGATGGCGGTTCGACCGCTGGATCACGTCGAACGCGACCTCGACCACCGCGGTGGGCTCGACCTGGCGGTAACGGCCGTACTGGGCGATCGTGTGCGCCTCGAACCAGCGCGTCATCTCGGCGATCTCAGCGTCCGTCAGCCCCGTGTAGGCCTTGCCGATCGTGACCAGCCGTTCGCCCGAGTCGTCGCGGACCGCAAACGTGTAGTCGGACAACACGCCGTGGCGCTTGCCGTGGCCTGCCTCTACGCCGACGACCACGCAGTCGAGAGTCGCGAGGGCACGTTTCATCTTGAGCCAGCCCAGGCCGCGCCGACCCGGGGAGTATCCGCTGTTCGGATCCTTGACCATCAGGCCTTCGTTCCGCCGGCCGCGCGCCTCGCCGAACAGCCCGTCGAGCGCCTCGGCCGAACCGGCGGTCATGAGGTGGGATAGCGCAAACCTCCCGCCTTCTGCAACGGTCGGCAGCCCGAGTGCCTCCAGCCGGCCGCGCCGCTCCGCCAGCGGAGTGGCCAGGAGCGGCAGCAGCGCCGATGAGCCGTTGCCGCGGACCCTGGCCGAGCTATCCTCAGAGTGGCCCCGAGAGTGGCCCGGGGCGGTCACGGCGCCACTCTCTACGTCGATGACAGCCCCGGCGCCGATACCGCCCCTGCCCGTGTCATCGGCCGCCGCCGTGAATGTCGACCGGCCGGGCTCCAGAGGTTGATACCCGTTCAGAGACCCGTTGACGTAGGTGGACCGCGGCCCGATTGCCAACAGGTCGAAGGCGACGTAGACCACGGGCACTTCGGACTGGACGTGGGCGCTCGGGTCCTTACGGCCGAGGCGGCCCTGCAGGGTCAGGAAGGGCAGGACGTGACCGTCGGCGTACGCGAGGATCTCGCCGTCGAGAATGCCGTCCCAGTCGAGCGGCCCGGCCGCCTCCACGATCTCGGGGAACTGGCCGCTGATGTCGTGGAGGTCGCGGCTGTATAGCCGGACTTCGGACCCGCGGCGGTGGAGCTGGGCGCGGATGCCGTCGTACTTGTCCTCGACCCAGACCGTGGGGCCGAGGCGGCCCAATATGTCGGCTGCGTCCTCAGCGGGCGAGGCGAGCATGAACTTGATTGGGTGGAGCAGGCGAAGCCGGGCTTCGTCCAGGCGATTCTCTTTGGCGAGGACCGCCGTCTCGCCCGTGTCGCCGGTGAGCATCAGGGCCATGCCGACGGCGGGCTGCGGCCGGTCGAACGCTTCGGCGATGGCCGCCTCGAGCAGCCCCTCGCGCAAGCCGATGCGCAACTCGCCGGTGAGGATCTTGACGGTGTACTTGGCCGTGAGGGCGTCGCATCGACCCAGCAGACCGGCAAAGATCGCGCTCTTCGCGGCCGCGAACGGCGCCGCTTCGACCGCGGCGTAGGCCTCGGCCACCTCGGCCAGGTCCGGGCAAACGGCCGGGTCGGCCTGGATCGGCCGCAGGGCGAGCACATCGGCAACGGCCTGGCCCAGGTCGGACGAACGGTCGTAGGCCTCGCCGAGGGCGCCGGCCGGCGCTTCGGCAAGGCGACTCACGACCGCGGCAATCGTCGCCCAGCCCAGTCCCACGGACCGCCCGTCCGCCTCGGCGAAGGGCCGACCCGCCAGGAAGGTCGCGGCCACGCGCAATTCCGAGGCCGGCAGAGTTGCCAGGTATCGGGCGAGCAGCGAGGTCTTCTCCGAGGTTCGAGTTGTGCCGCCGACGCGTTCGGCCAACTCGCTCCAGCCACGCATGGCGGCGATGGTATACCTTCGCTCCGTGAAGCCCGCTCGGCCGACCCCGAGCGATCCATGCTGGCGAACCGGAGTCCGACAGTGGCATCTGCAACCGAGCGCGAATCGTGGCGACCCGAGGTCATACCCGGCCGCCTGATCGTGCTGCGCCGGCACCGCGCCGAGAACCTGCGCGCTTTCATGCGCTGGTACTCGGACCCGGAAGTGGCCCGCCTGACGCGCTACCAGCAGGCGCCGCTCTCCCACGACGAGGTCCAGCGTTTCTTCTACTCGCGGATCATGGGCTCGGACTTTCTGGCCATGGCGATCCACGTCCGCGACACAGACCGGCTGATCGGCACGTGCGCGTTCAGCCAGCTCGACGGTGACAACGGTTCGACGCTGTACCACATCACGATCGGCGAGCCGGACGCATGGGGGAAGGGCTACGGCACCGAGGCCACCGAGCTGATGCTGGCCCATGCCTTCACGCGACTTGCCTTGCATCGGGTCGCCTTGACGGTCTTCGAGTTCAACCCGCGCGCAATCCGGGCCTATGAGAAGTGCGGCTTCGTGGTCGAAGGTCGGGCACGGCAGGCCATCTTCCGCGACGGCCGCTTCTGGGACGAGATCCACATGAGCGTGCTGCTCGAAGAGTGGGAAGAGCGAAACCGGCCCAGGTAGGAGACGGCGAGTACTCGGACTTTCGAAAGCCGCCCGGACCGAACCTACGCTGTAGCCGCCGCTGTGGCAGTGGCCGCGGCGGCGGCCTGCTTGGCCCGGTAGGCGTCGATGATCCCCTGGAGTGTGGCCCCGCTCAGCTCCTGCAGGATCGCGTGCTCGGCCGCGTAGAAGACGTCATGGACGCCGCATTCGCCGTCCTGGCCACACGCCGTTCCGCGCATGACGCAGATCTGGCGGTGCGGATCTCCCTCGACCGCTTCTATGACGGTGAGGATCGTGACGGTGTCGGCCTTCTTGCTGAGCCTGTAGCCGCCGGCCCGGCCCGGATGAGCCTCGGCCAGCCCGGCCCGCGTCAGATCGCCCATGATCTGGGGCAGGAACCGCGGCGGGATCTTCATCTCCTCCGCGATCTTCCGGCTGCTGAGAAGGCCTTCCGGGGCCATGGTCAGGGCGAGCATTGCCCGAATGGCGTAGTCGCTGCGCTTGGTGAGGTCTAGTCGCATAGTGAAAGAGTATTGCGCCGATGCGCGATTGCTACACCCTGCCGTTGGTCCCGCCGTAATGTGACGGCTGGCAGAAATCGCACCGTGCGAGTGTGATTTTGTCGCGAGCTGCGTCGTTTCGAACTCGGCCCCGGCCGGAGCCGCGCCCGAACGACAGAGGTAGCGTCAGCCGATGAGATAGCTGATGGAAACCTGGACGACGATGTCGGTCGTCCCGGCCTGGACCGGCGTGGAAGCAGCCTTTCCGGCGGCGTCGAGCGAGTAAGCGACTGGGACCGGTGACGTCTGGATCGTCGTCTCGGTGATCGAGGCGACGCCCTTGATCGAGACGCCGGCGGCGGCCGCCAATGCGTCGGCCTTTGCCTTCGCGTCTGCTACGGCAAGCGCTCGAGCCTGGGCCTGGGCTTGCTTGGGATCGTTGAGGCGAAAGCTGATACCGCTCAAGGTCGTTGCCCCGGCCGCGATGGCGTCATCGATCACGGCGGACACAGTCTTCAGGTTCCGGACCGTCACCTTGACTGTGTTGCTGAACTGCTGGCCGACGAGCCTGGGCGTCGAACCGTTGCTGTAGTCGTACACGGGGTTCAGGCTCAGGTTGACGGTCACGATGTCCTTGTCGTCGACTCCGTCCTTCTTGAGCGCCGCGATGACGGCGCTCATGGACGTGGCCGCCGCGGATTGGGCCGCCGAGACGGTCGACTTCTGGACCATGACCCCGATGACGATGTCGGCGACATCCGGGGCGACGCTCACGTCGGCCATGCCGGTGACCGCGACCGTGTGCTCGGGCGTGGTGGCCGTTGGGTCGGCGGCGAGCGTGGACCGGCCGCTCATCAGCGGGCCCACGATGATCCCGGCGAGCAACCCGGCGGCCGCCACCACCGCAATGATCCGGGGCAAGGTCAGCGGGCCGGCGCCGCGGCCGATGGTGGGTTCGTTCTCGCTCATGGTGCTGTCTCCTCTATCCCTCTGAGTAACAGAGACAGGACGCCGGGGGCTCCGCGGCGGTTCCGGCCGCTCGGCGGAGTGGCGCCGGACCAGCGCCGACTCGGGGGCTCCGCGGCGGTTCCGGCCGCTCGGCGGAGTGGCGCCGGACCAGCGCCGACTCGGGGCCGGTGGCGGTTCCCGCGGCGCTGCCGGCGCGCGCCAGCGTGCCCCGACCCGCCGGGCGCGCTTCCGGCGGGTACGATTGCGCGGTGAGCAACCCCGAATCGAACCCCTGGCGCCGCGTATCCCGGCGCGTCGCCTATGACAACCCGTGGATCGAGATCCTCCACGACGACGTCATCCGACCGGACGGCGAGCCGGGGATCTACGGAGTCGTCCACTTCAAGCACCTGGCGATCGGCGTCGTGCCGATGGACGCACAGGATCGCGTCCTGCTCGTCGGCCAGTTCCGCTACACGATGGACCACTACTCGTGGGAAGTGCCGGAAGGCGGCGGCGACTTCGACGAAGATCCGGAGGCGGCCGCGCGCCGCGAACTCGTCGAAGAAACGGGTTATCGCGGCGGCGTATGGCGCGAACTGTGCCGCGCCGAGCTGTCCAACTCCGTCTCGGACGAAGTGACGATCATGTTCGTCGCCACAGACCTCGAGGCGGGTGAGGCTTCACCGGAAGGAACCGAGCAGATAGAGATGCGCTGGGTTCCATTCCACGAAGCGATGGCAATGATCCGCGCGGGCGACATCCGGGACGCGATGACGATCCTCGCCCTCCNNCATTCAGAGTGCATAGGGTTTATGCGTGACACCCGCCCGGCCGACTCCCACGGCAGGGGCGTTGACGATCCGGAGGCGCGCCATGGTGGAACCCAAGTCCGGTCACGGTTCCGCTGTGCCGGCCTCGGCCGAGGGCCTCGTCCGCCCGGCCGCTGCGGCCTCCGAGTCGGCGCCGTTCGTCAACCTCCGCGACCCCGCCCGAGCCCTCGGGCCCGATGGCCGCCCCGCGGTCAGCCGCCGCGCGGCAATCTGGCAGGACGTGCCGGATGAGCGCTGGAACGACTGGCGCTGGCAGATGTCCAACCGTGTCAACTCCGTCGAGGAGATCGGCCGCGTTCTCAACCTCACCGACGACGAACGTGCCGGCCTTTCCACTCCGGACAAGTTCCGGGTCGACATCACGCC
>PMJT01000145.1 GCA_003158495.1 Chloroflexota bacterium
CGGCCGACTGGCCCAGTTCGGGCCTCCGGACGAGATCCTTGCCCACCCCGCCTCGGACTTCGTGGCCCGCTTCGTCGGCGCCGACCGCGGCCTCAAGCGACTGACGCTCGTCACGATCGGCGACCTGGAGCTGGAGCCGACCCGGGCGCGGCCGGGCCTACCTACGTTCGTCCCGTCGACCAAGCTCCGCGACGCGCTCTCGGCTCTGCTCGTGGCCGACGCCCGCGGCGGCGTCGCCCTCGACGATGCCGGCCGCCCGCGCGGCTTCGTTACTGTCGACGTGATTGCCAGCGCCCTGGCCGACGATCGGGCCCCGAGCGCCGCCGGCCACTCGCCCGCCGGCCNNCTCGCCCGCAGGCCACTCGCCCGCGAGGCACTCGGCCGCCGAAGTCGCCCCGGAAGACGGCCGCTGATGGACGGCGAGCCGCTGATCCGCTGGGACTGGCTCGTCGCGCATCTGGGGCCTATCGGCGACCGCGTCGGCCAGCACCTCTACCTGGCCACGATCGCCGTCGCGGTCGGCTTCGCGATCTCGTTCGCGCTGGCGGCCCTTTCGATCCGGCGGCGCCGCGTCTACCCGATCGTGACGTTCGTGGCCACGGCCGCCTACACGATCCCGAGCTTCGCCCTGTTCGCGGCGCTCGTGCCAGTGACCGGCTTGACCACCGTCACGGCCGAGGTCCCGCTCATCCTGTACACGATCGTGCTCTTCCTGCCGAACATAGTCGCGGGCTTCGACTCGGTGCCGTTCGACGTGCTCGACGCCGCCGACGGGATGGGGTTCACCCGCGGCCAGCGCTGGTGGCGCGTGGAGCTGCCACTTGCGGTGCCGCTCGTCGTGGCCGGCTTGCGGCTGGCCAGCGTCTCTACGATCGGCCTCGTCACCGTCTCGGCGATCCTCGGCGACAGCCTGGGCGGTCTGGGCTACTACATCCTCGATGGCTACCACCGCCACTTCACCACCGAGATCCTGGTGGGCGGCCTGCTATCGATCGTCCTTGCCGTGATCGCCGACGTGGCGTTCGTCCTGCTGCAGCGGTTCCTCACTCCCTGGGCGGCACGCCGCACGCTCCACGTTCAGCGAAACGAGCCTGCGCAATGGATCTGATTGCCCAGACAGTGCAGTGGCTGTTCGATCCGGCTCACTGGCAGGGGCCCAACGGAGTCCAGGTCCGGCTCTTCGAACACGTCGCGTTGAGTGGCCTCTCGCTCGTTCTTGCCGTTGCCGCCGCCCTGCCGTTGGGGCTGTGGATCGGCCACACGGGCCGGTTCTCGTGGTGGATCGTGGGATCGGCCAATGCCTGGAGGGCGCTGCCCTCCTTTGCCGTGATCGGCCTGCTCATTCCATTCACCACGGTACTGGACCCCAACCTCGGCTTCACTCTCTATCCGACCCTGGTCGCGATGGTCGTCCTTGCCGGCCCGCCGATCCTCGTCAACACGTACCAGGGCATCGCCGGCGTCGATCGCGACCTTGTCGAGGCGGCGAGGGCGATGGGCATGAAGGAGCGCCAGATCCTGACCGGCGTGGAGATCCCGATTGCGCTGCCGGTGCTGGCCACGGGCATCCGGTCGGCGGCCGTACAGGTCATCGCCACGGCCACTCTCGGCGCGGCATTCGGCTTCGGTGGGTTGGGCCGGCTCATCATCCTGGGCGACGCGAACCAGAACAACGGCGAGTTGTTTGGGGGAGTGGTCCTCGTTGCCGCCCTTGCCCTGACGACGCTCGGCCTGTTCGTCCTCCTCGAGCGGCGGCTGACGTCGCCGGGACTTGCGACCCGTACCGCAGGCTGAGCCGATCGTGCGGGCAGTCGCGCCAGATGGCGCGTCAGGCGGAAGCCCAGTCGGAGATTGGAGCCTTCGGCCCTATAGTCGGGTTGCGTCGTAGCGGCTCAACAATGGGTTTGCGCGACAGCTACGGGAGGAAACCCAATGCGGCGATTCCGCATGCTAGCCCTTGGGGCGTCGCTGCTGGTGCTGTTGAGCGCCTGCACGACGGGTGGGGGCGGCAGTACTCCAACGACGGCTCCCACGGCCGCCAAGCCCACCATAAAGATCGGCTCGGATGGGTTCTACGAATCCAAGCTGATGGCCGAAATCTACGGCCAGGCTCTCGAGCACAACGGCTACACGGTCGATCGAACCGGCATCGGCATCGGCACCCGCAAGGTGTCGGCGCCAGCACTTGAAAGCGGCCAGTTCGATCTGAAGCCCGAATACATCGGCAGCGGCCTCGCCTACTACGACGCCACCAAGACGACCGGTGATCCGGCTGCCAACGCCACTGCGCTCCAGACGATCCTTACCGGCAAGGGCGGCGGTATAACGGTTCTCAACTACTCGCCGGCCGCCGACCAGAACGCATTCGTGGTCACACAGGCCACGGCAACCAAGTACAAGCTGGCCACGATGAGTGACCTCACCGCGGTAGCGACGCAGCTGAAGTTCGGCGTCGCCACGGACTGCTCGACCAACCCGGTCTGCGCCGCGGCGATCAAGACCGCCTACGGCATCGACCTCTCGAGTGCGCTGCCGCTGTCCGCCTGCGACCAGCCGATGGTCGACGCAATCAAGGCGGGCACTATCGACGTCGGCGAGCTCTGCTCGACGCAGCCCGACATCTCCCAGAACGGCTGGGTCGTCCTGACCGACGACAAGCACACGCAGCCGGCCGACAACATCGCCCCGCTCGTCCGCAACGACTACCTGGCCAAGGTGGACGCGACCAGCTTCGAGAAAATCCTCAACGATGTCTCGGCCAAGATGAACACGGCCGACCTCACCAAGCTCAACGCCGAGTACGTCTTCGACAAGAAGGACATCGGCACCATCGCCAGGGAGTGGCTCACCGCCAACGGCTTCCTCTAGCCGACACGCGCGCCATGTCGAACGGCCTGCCCCGAAAGGAGCGGGCCGTTCCGATTCCCGGGATGGGCCGGCCCCGCCGGAGTGGCGCGCCGGAGTGGCGCCGCCGGCGGAGTGGTGCCGGGTGAGCGCGGATTCGGCCGCCGGCGTCGCCGCGAGGCTCAGTCTGGAATATCCGGCACGGCAGCCTGACCGCGGCCCGCGCTCTCGGCCAGGGCCGCGGCCTCCGGGTCGCGGATGCCGACGGCGTTGACGAGCGCCCCGGCCAGCAGCAGCGCCGCGGCCAGGCCCATGGCCAGATGGAAGGAATCGGTGGACGACTCGTTGGCGGCCAGAACCAGGACCGGGCCGGCCGCCGGATCGGGCTTGTTGAGCGGCGCCAGTTCGGTCCGGATCTGGGTCGAAGAGGTGTCCACGCCGGGTGCCTTGCTCGCTAGGTCGGAATAGAACGCGCCGGTGACGGCCACGAATATGAGCGCCCCGGCCAGCTGCGGGCCGACCCTCGAGATGGCGTTGTTGACGGCGGAGCCCAGCCCGGCCCGGTTCTCCGGAACCGACGCCATCAGGGCCGTGGTAAGCGGGGCCACCGTGATCGCCAGCCCCAACCCAAACAGGAGCGTGGCCGGCAGGAAGTCGACCAGGTACCCGCTCGAAGGGATCCAGCTGGCCGGATTGCCCGGAGCCAGGTTCCACGACGGACTGCTCGACGGTACCCGCGTCAGCCACAGAATCCCTACGCCCATGATGGCCGGCCCGATGGCCATGAACCGCCGCGGCCCGATCCGGGCCGCCAGGGCTCCGACGCGCGACGACCCGAGCATGAGCAGAAATGCGCCCGGGACGGAGATGAAGCCTGCCGCCGCGGCCGAGTATGCCAGCGTCCCCTGGGTGAAGATCGATTGCTGATATCCGACGACGTACAGCGCTCCGTAGATAAGAAACGTCGAGAGGTTCGTCACGGAGAAGTTGCGCGAGCGGAACAGGCCGAGAGGAACCAGCGGGTGGCGGCCGTAGGCCATCAACACCACGAACAAGATGCACGAGGCCGCGCCGACCGCGATCGCGATCGGGCCGACCAGATCGCGCCACTCGTGCTGCTGGCCGTAGATGGCGCCGAAGGCCAGGCCGCCGACGGCGAGGGCCACGACCACCGCCCCGAGCCAGTCGAACGTCTTTGCCGCGTCCGGGTTGCGGCTCTCCTCCACGTACCTCAACGCGGCAAAGAGTGCGATCGCGATGAGCGGCACATTGAGGAAGAAGACCGCTCGCCACGAGATCGTGTCGACGAGCAGGCCGCCGACGACCGGGCCCAGGATCGCGGTAGCGGCCGAAGAGGCGGCCCAGAAGCCGAAGGCCCGGCCGCGTTCCGGGCCTTCGAACGTATTCGTCAGCAGGGCGAGCGATCCGGGCACGAGCATCGCCCCGGCTGCGCCCTGGACGATCCGGAAGAAGATCAGCACTTCCATGCTCGGCGCGAAGCCGCACAGCACGGAAGCGCCGCCGAAACCGGCGAGGCCGATGACGAAGAGGCGGCGGCGCCCGTATGCGTCGGCAAGGGCCCCGGACAGGATGAGCAGCGCGCTCAGGCTCAACAGGTAGCCGTTGTAGACGTACGACTGGCCTTCGAGCGCTCCGAAGTTGCTGCTCGGTAGATCCTGGCCGATCTTCTGGAGCGCGACGTTGACCACGGTCGAGTCAAGGAAGACGATTCCGGACCCGAGGATCGCGGCCAGGAGGGTGCCGGTCTTGCGGTTCAATGCCGTCCGTCCCGCTGCAGCGCGAAGCTGAATGGCTCGGACGAAACCCGCAGCAGAGCCACGCCCTCGAGAAGCGTGTCTCGCGCGGCCTCGTTGTCGCCGCCGAAGTAGCAGGCGTTGCCCAAGCCCCACAGGACGCGGGCCAGCATCTCGGAGTCTCCGAATTCGCTATACATCGCCGTTGCTTCCTCGAAGGCGGTTCCCGACTTGCCAACGTCGGCCTTTGTCGCCAGCGTCGGGAAGCCGAGGTTGTAGAGGGCGTTCGCGATTGCGCTCGGGTCGCCGATCTCGCGGCAGAGCTCGAGGCTGGCGTCGTAGTACTCCAATGCTCGAGGCATCTCGGCCCGCCAGTAGGAAACGCTGCCCGCGGCCTCGAGTGCCCTGGCGCGAAGCTGCGGATGACCCTCCGGATCGGGCACGGCCAGGATCCGCTCGAGAGTCACGGCTCCCTCGGGCAACATGCCCCGCATCTGCCAGTACCGCCAGAGAGCGAAGCCGAATCGCAGCTCGACATTGGCCGACCCGCTCTCGATCGACCAGTTGATCTCAACGCGCAAGTTGCCAATCTCGCGAGCGCAATCGTTCGGCTCGTCGGCGGTGACCGAGGCGACGCGCGGTTGCCGGTCGAGCGGCGACAACTCGCCGAAGAAGTCGCCCGGACCGAGCCGCGCCAGCGTTTCCCCGTCTCGAACCACGCTTGCGGAACCGGCTACGATCATGAAGAACCCGGTCTCGATCTCGCCCTGGCGGGCGATCCTGTGTCCTGCCGGAAGTTCTTCCTCACGGGGCACTCGGCGACGGCGGCTCGGCCGTCCTCGCCGGCTCCGCAGAAGAGCCCGACTCCGGCCAGCAACTCGGCGCGCTGCGCCGGCGTGAGCACCATCGCGGTCGTCCTCTTGTGGTCGGCTGCCTTACCGGTGCGGGGATGCTGCGGGTGGGCCGGGTCCAGTGTCAACGAGCGTCGCGCCAGGGGCCTGTCCAGTCGCGCCGCGGGGAACGAGCGCGGCGGCTGGCGGTCGGACAGTGGTACTCACGACCGGCTTGCGCTACGAGCCATTCAGGGCAGTGCCGTTGCCCGACCGTCGAGGAGATCGAATTGCCCCAGGTCGTGCAGCTTGCAGACGAGCTACCGGCGCCGCGGCGGTCCGCGAGGAGCGAATCCTGCCGGCAATGCCGGCCTCGCTGGCCCAGGTAGAGGCGCTCGTCAACCAGCTCCTGTAGACCGGCGGTCCTTTTGGGCCGGGGCATCTCGCCGCCAAAGTCGTTTCGTTCCGCGGGTCGATGTATTCGACCCGGCGGGGGCCTTTCGGAAACCGAAAGGGCGAAGTCGACGCATCACACGTGATCAGCGCAAGTCGCGCCGACCATCGAGTGTGGGGTTGCCCAACATGATCTCCTTCAAGAAGCTCGTAGCCATGCCGATCGTGGCCGCAATGCTCGTCGCTGGCTGCTCGAGCGCCGCCGCGACTGCTTCGCCGAACCAGGCGCCGGCCGCAGGTGGCGCCACCGTGGCTACGGCGAGCACCGGCGCCGGGATCGTCCTCGTCGACGCTTCGAACGGCAGAACGGTCTACAACTTCTCGAGCGACACGGCCAACAGCGGAACGAGCGCCTGTTCCGGCGGTTGCGCCGCCAAGTGGCCGGCCCTGACGGTCCCGGCCGGGACTACGCCGACCGCGGACGCGGGCGCCGCCGGCAAGCTCGGTACGATCACCCGGGCCGACAGCGGCGCACTCCAGGTCACCTACAACGGGCTTCCGCTCTACTTCTACTCCGGTGACCATGCCGCCGGCGACACCAACGGCAACTACCCGGGCTGGAACGTGACCAAGCCCTAACGGCGGTCAGCAAGAGCCCCTGCCGGCACCGGCCTCGGCGCCGGACGAAGCTCCAGATCACCCGGGGCCGGACCCGTCCAGGACCTCGCGCACCTTCTGGGCCAGCCGCTCCGGCGTGAACGGCTTGGGCAGGAACGCCCAGTGCAGGGCCGGGTGCGCTGACAGCACCGT
Organism: Chloroflexota bacterium; assembly: GCA_003158495.1. Classification (GTDB taxonomy): domain Bacteria; phylum Chloroflexota; class Limnocylindria; order Limnocylindrales; family CSP1-4; genus Fen-1039. The sequence goes on from PMJT01000145.1 coordinate 6,632, forward strand.
CGCTTCTGCGTGACCTGACATCAGTAGCGCACGAGCCCGAGGAACGACGGCAGACAGCTGCTCGAGGAGTTCGGGCCCACTCATTCCGGGCATCATCACGTCACTTACGATCACGTCCACCGCCGTTCCGGCGCGGCCCGCCGCCTCGATGGCCTCAGCCCCATCCGCGGCTTCCAGCACCGTGTAGCCGTAGGCACGAAGAGCGAGCACCGCCAGCCGGCGGACGTGGGGCTCGTCCTCGACGACGAGCACCGTCTCCATGCCGGCTGGAATCGGCTTGGGCAGCGCGGGTATGGGCGGCGCGTCCGCGGCCTCGGCACTGCGGGGCAGATAGATGCGGAACCTCGTGCCCAGGCCCGGCTCGGAATAGACGCGGATATGACCGCCCAATGCCCCGACTATGCCGTGGCATGTCGCCAGGCCGAGGCCCGTGCCTTTGCCCAGCTCCTTGGTCGTGAAGAACGGCTCGAAAAGATGCTCACGAACCTCGGCCGTCATCCCGACGCCCGTGTCGTCGACGGACAGCAGCGCGAAGGCTCCGGCGACGGCGCCCGGGTATCTGCGTGCCTCCTCCTCACCGACCGTCGTCTCGGAAGTCTCGATGCGAAGGCGACCGCCGTTGGGCATCGCGTCTCGAGCGTTGACGGTCAGATTTACCAGCACTTGCTGGATCTGGCCCGGGTCCGCTTTCACGATACCCGCCCGCGGATCGAGGGCCGTCTCGATCTTGATGTCGTCGCCGAGGAGCCGCTGGAGCATCTTGGTCGAGTCGGCCACGAGGGAGCTCAGATCCAGGCGCCTNNNTCGCTGCTCGGTTATGTCCTGGATGACGCCGTCATATGCGATGGGCGTCCCATCCTGGCCAAACCGCAGGACCGGCGTGTTGCGCACCCACCGGACCGCTCCGTCTTTACGCCGGATTCGATGCTCCAGCGGACTGGTCGGCTCACCCGCTGCAGCCCGCCGAAACCGATCGATCGCGAGATCGCGGTCCTCGTCGACCACGAGGTTGAACCACAGGTCCGGATCTCCGGACAACTCCTCCGCCGAATACCCCGTGACCGCGACACAACCGGGCCCGTGGCTCAGGCTGGCGGCCTGCCCGTTCTCGATCCTCGCGCTGACCACGTAGTCGGTGATCGTGTCGATGATGTCCCGATAGCGGGCCTCGCTCTCGCGCCGCGCCTCCTCTGCCAGCTTGAGTTCGGTTATGTCCTCCGAGATCCCGAGCACGTAACGGACCCCGCCCGCGTCGTCGAAGATGGGCAGCTTCGTCGTGTGCATGATCCGCCGCCCTATGTGCGGCACGGTGAGGGTCTCCTCGGGCACGTCCACGGTCTCGCCCGACTCGACCACGTGCCTGTCCACCGAAGCGAAGAACGCGGTCTCTTCGGGTGGCGCCAGGCGCTGATCGTCAACGCCGACCAGCTCGTCCCGCGTGTAGCCCATGGAGCGTTCGGCAGCTCGATTCACACGGACGAAACGGAAATCCCGCCCGTCCTTGACGAACACCATCGTGGGTATGTTCTCGAGGATGTCCGACAGGAAGCGTTCGCTCTCCTTGAGAGCCAGCTCGGCGCGTCTCTTGTCGGTGATGTCCTCGTACGTACCCAGGACTCCAACAACCCGGCCGTTTCCGTCAAGTAGAGGCGCTTTGCTGACATGAACCCATCGGTAGTCTCCATCGGGTCGCACCTGCCGGTCTTCGTAGTCGAGCATGGGCCGGCCGCTGGCGATGACCCTCCGGTCATGGTCGACGTAACCGTCGGCGAACTCACGCGAAGCGAGGTCGTGGTCGGTCTTGCCGGCGATCTCCGACGGATCGGCCAAGCCGACATCACCAGCAAACGACTCGTTGCAGCCGACATAGACGGAATTGGTGTCCTTCCAGAAGACGCGTTGAGGGATCGAGTCGAGGACAAGCCGGAGCATCTGCCGCGAGCGGAAGAGCTCGTCTTCCGCTCGCCGGCGCGCCACGATGTCGTGCAAGGTGGCAACGTAGCCGTCGCCAAGTTTGGTAACGCTGACCTCGAAGTCGCGGGCGAAGCCCTCCGGGTCGCTGCGGTCGGCAACGTCGTGGTCGCGCTCGGAATTGCGTATGAGCGGTTCGCCGGTCTCGACAACGCGGACGTACGCGTCGAACTGCCCGTTCTCCAGTCGCCCCGGAAACAGATCGAGAATGCGGTGTCCGACCAGTTCATCGTGCGCGACGCCGCTGATCCGGCTGGCAGCTTCGTTCGCGTAGACGACTCGAAAGTCCACGATGCGCCGGGTCTCGTCGCGGATGGCGGTGTTGATGACGATGCCGTCCACCATCCCGTCCAGACACGCCGTCAGCGCTGAATCGGGGCCGGGAAGCCATTTCTCCGCGTCGTCGGAAGTGTGCGGCTCGTCGTCCAAGCCGCGTACGCCGGCATCTACGGGATCTGGCCCAGGTTTGTGTGCGCCCATCGACGACTCCGACCGCTCGCTCCGCCGCCGCTAAGCCGACACGGCTGAATCCCGCCCCTCGGGCCGGCCAGCTGAGGGATCGGCGGATATGCCCCGAATCTACACCAGGGGGATGGGCAATTACGAATGCCGAAGTTCCGATGGCTGCATCTACTTCGATCGAAGATTGCCATCACCGGGCTGAGGCCCGCGCTCTCCGTCAATCCCGGCCGGCGGCCCTCCTTGCGCGATTCGCCCGTTTTCATACTGGCTTCAGGATGAAAGCGAAGGCTACCGACGGCGGAGCATCCGCCGGGCTCGATCGCACCTGAACGAGCCGCCACACCGACCGCCTCTGGCTGGTTCATGCCACTGCCGCAAGACCAAGACAGCGCAACCCCGGTCGAACGCGGGGCAAGGTCGTCGCGGATCGCAAAGTTGCGAAACCGGACGCGGTGGGCCGCGCCCTTCGGCATGGGCATCGCCGCCGCCCTCATTGCGGTGTTGCTGTACGGCGCGATGGTTCCGGCCCAAAAGCCACTCACGAACCAGGACGTGGCCAGGAGCGTGGCCTCGGCGCTGGCCTCGGTCACTCCCGGACCGGCCCTGTCGCAGTTTGCATACCAGGCAGTGGCGCCGTCGATCGTCGTCGTCGAGACACAGGGAGCCGCAGCCGCGTCGCCGGCCGCGGCCAATTCAACGCTGCCCGGCAGTTCAGCCCTGCCGGGCAGCTCCGCCGCCCCCGGGGCCGGTCCGACGTCCGCGCCAACGGCGGCGCCCACCACCGTGCCCGGCGGTCTGGGCACGGCCGATGGCAACCTGGGGAGCGGCGTGATCGTCGACACCGCCGGCGATATCCTGACGTGTCTTCACGTGATTTCCGGCGCGACCTCGATCCAGGTCACGTTCGCCGACGGCACGAAGTCGCCGGCCCAGATCCAGAGCTCGGACCCCGCCACGGACATCGCCGTCCTGCGCGCGACCCAACCTCCGGCCAAGTTCCAGCCGGCCGTGCTCGGCAGTTCCAGGAGCGTCCAGATCGGGAGCGAAGCGTATGTCGTAGGGAACCCGTTCGGATTGACGAGCTCGTTCACGTCCGGGGTGATCTCGGGACTCAATCGCTCCTTCCAGCTGCCAAACAACGGCGCGGTTCTCCAGGGCCTGATCCAGTTCGACGCGGCGGTGAACCCGGGTAACTCCGGTGGACCCCTTGTCAATCGCTACGGCCAGGTCGTAGGAATCGTGGACGCGCTTGTCAATCCCACCAACCAGGACGTCTTCATCGGCATCGGGCTGGCCGTGCCGATCGCCACCGCCGGCGGTGGTGCCGGCCTCCCACCCGACTAGATCAGCCCCGCGAACCCAGGAGGTAGCGACAAGTGACCATGAAGGCCGAGACGGAGCCGGCGGCGCCGACCGAGCGCCTGCTCTACGAGGTCAAGAAGGTGATCGTCGGCCAGGACCACCTCCTGGAGCGGCTGGCAGTGGCGTTGCTGGCGCGCGGCCACCTGCTCGTCGAAGGTGTCCCCGGCCTGGCCAAGACCATGGCCATCAAGACCCTCGCCGAAGCGATCGGCGGCGAGTTCCGCCGGATCCAGTTCACGCCGGACCTCGTGCCCGCCGACCTCATCGGGACGCGCATCTACAACCAGNNGAGCGGCAGGTCACGATCGGTCACGAGACCCACAAGGTGCCGGACCCGTTCCTCGTTCTCGCAACCCAGAACCCGATCGAGACCGAGGGTACATACGCGCTGCCGGAGGCGCAGGTCGACCGGTTCATGCTTAAGATCCTGGTCGGCTACCCGAGCGCCACCGAAGAGTTCGTCATCGTCGAGCGCATGACCGGCCATCTCGAGCCCGTCCAGGAGGTCCTCACGACGACCGACCTGCTTGCCCTCCAGAAGCAAGCCGACCGCGTCTACGTCGATCCCGCGCTGATGGAATACGCCGTCCGGCTGGCGACCGCGACCCGCGCCCCCGGCATCCACGGCATGCCGGAGCTGGACAAGTACATAACCTACGGCGCCAGCCCCCGAGCCTCCATCAACCTCATCCTCACGGCCCGTGCCCTCGCCTTCGTTCGCGGCCGCGACTACGCCCTGCCGCAGGACGTACTCGACATGGCCCGTGACGTGATGCGCCATCGCCTCGTGCTCTCGTTTGAAGCCCTGTCGGACAACGTGACCGCCGATGACATCCTGTCGACGGTCCTCCAGCGGATTCCGGTGCCCGTGGTGCCGCTCCGGGAGCGTTCCAACGTCCGCGCCCGCGCCTGACGGCTACATCTGGGCGCCGATGCCGGAAGCCGTGGCGTCCGATGACGGTGCGGTGCCCGTCGATGCCGTGGCTTCGGTCCCGGCCGGGGCCTCGGCCGCGNNATGTCGGCCCCGGAGAAGATCCTCCAGCGGCTCGACTGGAAGGTCATCCGACGCCTCGACGGCGTGCTCCAGGGCGACTACCGCAGCCTCTTCCGGGGCAACGGCATCGACCTGGTGGACCTGCGCGAATACCAG
>PMJT01000037.1:0-2378 GCA_003158495.1 Chloroflexota bacterium
CAACGCCCAGTTCCTCGCGTTCCTGGCCGCCGTCATTCGCGGCGTCAACACGCATGCGGACCTGCTGCGCGCCGGCATCGCCGACGCCGGCAACGACCATCGCCTGGGCGCCAACGAAGCGCCNNCATCGTCTCGATCTTCCTCGGCGCCCAGCTGGAGGACGTGGTCGAGCAGCTCGCCAAGGGTGCCGCCTCGACGTCCAAGACCGGCGGCTCGATGGAGCTGGGTGTCACCACCCTGCCCGTCCTGCCGCGCGACGCCACCGACCGCAACCGGACCTCGCCCTTCGCCTTCACCGGCAACAAGTTCGAGTTCCGCGCCGTCGGCTCCTCGGCCCCCATCTACTGGCCGCAGACGATCCTCAACACGGCCGTTGCCGACTCACTCGAAAGCCTGGCCGACGAACTCGACAAGCTCGAGGAATGCGACTTCGCCGGGCTCACCAAGATCCTGTCGAAGATCATCACCGAGAACAAGCAGGTCCTGTTCGAGGGCAACAACTACTCCGACGAATGGCATGCCGAGGCTGCGAAGCGCGGTCTGCCGAACAACCGGAGCACGGTCGACGCCCTTCCGGCCCTCGAGACTGCCAAGGCCAAGCGGATCTTCTCGCATTTCGGAGTCCTCTCCGAGCGCGAGCTGGCCGCCCGCGTCGAGATCAACTGGGAGCGCTACGTCAAGGTCTCGAACATCGAGGCCAACTGTGCGCTGGACATCGCCAAGACCTTGATCCTCCCGGCCGCGGTGAAGTACCTCGGCCAGCTGTCCGCCGCGGGCTCGAGCAAGGGCATCGCCACGGTCAAGGACAAGGTTACGGCCCTGACCGACCAGCTGGTCGACGCGATCCACGCCCTCGAGCACGAGCAGCACGCCGCGCACGAGGCCGGTTCGGTCCACGCCGAGGCCAAGGCGTTCCACGAGGAAGTCATCCCGGCCCAGGCCGCCGTTCGCGCCGCTGCCGACGAGCTGGAGACCATCGTCTCCGATGAGCTCTGGCCGCTGCCGAAGTACCGCGAGCTGCTGTTCCAGTACTAGCCGCAAGGAGAAGCCCCCGGCCTGTAGGCCGGGGCTTCTTTGATTCTGGGGAGTGGCCCTGGGGAGTGGCCCTGGGGAGTGGCGCCTGTCGTGTGGCGCCGCGCACTCAACCCCGTTTCGCGGCCGCTTTGGTGACCCGGCGCGCGGCGGCCAGCCCCAGTTCGAAGTCCTCGCGGAGATCCTCGACGTCCTCGAGACCAACGGAGCAGCGGAGCAGACCCGGGGCGATGCCGCTCGCGGCGAGAGCGGCCGCGTCGAGCTGGCGGTGCGTGGTCGAGGGCGGGTGAGTGGTGATGGTCCGCACGGCGCCAAGGGATGCAGTGCGTTCGGCCAGCTGCATCGCGTCGAGGAAAGCACGGCCCGCCTCACGGCCGCCGCTCAGTTCGAAGGCGAGCATGCCGCCGAAGACGTGCAGCTGCCGGACCGCGATTTCGTGGCCGGGGTCATCGGGGAGGCCGGGGTAGTAGACGCGGTCCACGCCGTCCTGGCCCTGGAGCCACGCGGCCAGCTCGAGGGCCGTCTCGCTGTGGCGCTCCATGCGAAGCGAAAGCGTCGGCAACCCGCGGAGCACGAGGAAGGCGGCGATAGGCGCCAGCGCGCCGCCCACATCCACCAGGATCGGCCGCAGGGCGTCGATCCTGGCCTTGCTCCCGACCACCACCCCGGCCAGAACGTCCGCGTGGCCGGAAAGGTACTTCGTGGCCGAGTGCATGACCAGGTCCGCACCCAGCTCGATGGGCCGGCACGAGTACGGCGACGCAAACGTGTTGTCCACGAGCAGCGCGGCGCCGTGGCCGTGGGCAATGGTCGCGAGCGCGGAAATGTCCGAAACCACGATCGTTGGATTGGAGATCGTCTCCACGTAGAGCAGGGGCGACTTCGTCCGGGCCAGCACGGCGTCCACAGCGGCCGGATCGCGCGGATCCACGAATTCGGTCTCGATGCCGAGTCCGGCCAGGACCTTGACCATCAGGTCACGCGTAGTGCCGTAGACGGCCTTTGCGGCGACGATGGTCTGGCCGGCACGAACCACTGAGACGATGGCGGCGTGGATTGCGGCCATGCCGGTCGCGAATACCAGCCCGGCCTGCGCCCCTTCCAGTTCGGCGATGGCCGAGGCCAGCGCGGCGGTCGTCGGGTTATCGATCCGGCTGTAAGCGTATCCGGCAGTGGCACCGGTCAGGACGTCGCCCAGCTCCGATGCATCGCCGGTCGAAAAGGCGGCCGATTGGTAGATCGGGACGGCGGACGGGGTCTGGTTGACTTCCGGCGAACGTGTCGCGGCCAGGATCGCGCGCGTGGCAAATCGTCTCATTCACGAATGCTACCGGATGCGGTCGATC
>PMJT01000037.1:2422-28836 GCA_003158495.1 Chloroflexota bacterium
CCGTCCTCGTTCGTCGTCGCGTACCCGACGACGCGGTTCTTGCCGAGCCGCTTGGACGAGTACATCGCTTCGTCCGCGGCGATCATCAGCTCGTCGGCCGTCTGCCCGTCCTCGGGATACGAGACGACGCCGATGGAGAGTGACGTCGAAATCTGGTGACCGCCGGTCTCGACGACCAACTCCGCGGCCATCTGGCGGATCTTCTCGGCCACGAAGTAGGCTCCGTCCTGGTCCGTCTCCGGCAGCATGGCCACGAACTCGTCGCCGCCGTATCGTGCCGCGATGTCTATGCCGCGAAGCGCGGCCTTGATCAGCTGGGCCACGCCGCGCAAAATGACGTCGCCCTCGTAGTGGCCGAACCGGTCGTTGATCCCCTTGAGACCGTCGAGGTCCATCATCAGCAGGCAGAAGCCGCGCTTGTAGCGCCGGCCGCGCTGGATCTCGTGGTCCACGGCGTTGAAGAAGAATGCCCGGTTGTACAGGTCCGTCAGGGAGTCGACCGTCGAGAGCCGGATGGCCGCGTCGCGAGTTCGAGTCTGGACGCGCGAGACGATCATCCCGGAGTAGGCGAGCAGCAAGAGCGCCGTGAGGTTGATCGCGATCCGCGCAAGTGCGTCCTCGTAGCCCTGCGATGGGACCGGTCCGGATATGGCCGCGATGCCGTATACCACGGCCGTCTCGGCCGTGAAGATGAACGTGATCCTGGGCGCGGCAATGAGCGCGGCGCCGCCGATCAGGACGGGGTAGAGGAAGAAGAAAGGGCTCGTCGATCGGCCGGTCAGAAGGACCAGCATCGTCAGGAAGACGATGGCGGCGCTGCCTTCCATTACTACGCGGCCCGTTCCGAGGTTGCCCGGCGGCAGCAGTTCGTGGACCACCAGCACGAAGATCCCGGCGAGGATCAGCGTGGCGAAGATCTCCGGTTCCACCGGCTGCCAGATCTGGCTGACCGCGACGATAAGCAGCACGACGAGGATGAACGACCAGGCGACAACCCGGACCGCACGGTTGAATGTGTCGATGGCGAAGGTGCCACGCAGGACTTCGTCCATTTCGTCTTCGGACTGCCTGAAGCCTCGTCGCGCCAGGGCATCGGCGCGTGCGCCGGGGACGCGCTCACGGGCCTGCAGGCGCACGCCGGACTGGAGCGGAACGGCGGTCAGCGGCACGCGCTGGGCACCCTTGGGCGTATCGCCGCCGGTCGGATTCCCGGCCTGGCGCTCGCTTTCGACGAAGCGGCCGTAGAGCGGACCGTGGCCGAGCAGAGCAGCCGCAAGCAGAACGGCCATGATCATCAGAAGAACCGTGGCCGCCCCTAGAATCCCCAGTATCGGCTCGACCCCTTGCATTGCCCCAAGTCTGGGCGCGGCTAGCGTCCACATACGCTTGTGTTAGCGCCGTAACAAGACGTCAATCTTAGTGCCACTCAAGGCCCCGAGGACGCCCAAAGTTGATCTTGTTGCGCCGTGACAACGCGCGATGAGTGCACTCCCGATCGCGAGTGGGCTATCTGGGGCGGTCTGGTGGAGTTACCGCCGTCCTACCCCATCTGCCGTCGTTCGGCGGCGCGATCGCCTTCCGCGGCCCGGCCGAGGCGCTAGCATCATCCGATGACCGGCAAGCGCTTCGACCGCGGAAGAATTGAGATACTGGGCGCAAGCCTGGATGCCCAATTCGGCACGCTCGCAGGGTTTGGCCGCGACCCCGGAGCGGGTGTCGGCGCGGGGGCGAGTCCGATCGAGTTCGTCCGGGCACCGGGCATGGTCAACCTCATGGGCGACCACATGGACTACAACGACGGCTTCGTCCTGCCGGCCGCGGTCGAGCTGGAGACGTGGATCGCTTTCCGCCGCCGCACCGACGGCCGCGTCCGCGTCGCATGGAGAACATCTTCCGGAGTCGGGTCGTTCTGGATCAACGAGCTCGACCCGGACCGCGAACCCCGGGGTGGTGAGTTCGTCCGAGGCACCGAGGCCAGTTTCGGCGGCGGCATCGCCTCGGGCCGCGCCGGCGGTATCGCCTCGGGCCGCGGCGGCGGCGCAACTGCGCCGGGCCGCGCCCGCGGCGCAACCGCGCCCGGCTGGAGCGATTACGTCGCGGCCACGGCCTGGTCGCTGAGAGAAGCCGCCCTGCCGATCCGCGGCTTCGACGGCTTCATCGACTCCACCATTCCTGCCGGCGCAGGGTTCTCGTGGTCCGCGGCAATGGAGCTGGCCGCGGCAATGGCCCTCCTGGGCGGCGTGTCGCCGTCCTCCCCGGCGCTGGCCGCTCTCGCCCAGCGCGGCGAGCGCGACTACCTCGGCATCGACTGCGGCATCGTTGACCAGTTCGTCGGTGCGGGGGGCCGCGAAGGCCGCGCGCTCATGCTCGACTGCCGGTCGCTCGATGCCCGTTATGTCCCGCTGCCGTTCGGGATAAGGCTGGTGATCTGCGATACCGGCGACGGCGAAGGGTCGTGGGCCTCCACGAGGCCGGCTGCCACTCACCGCGGTGCCGGCGCGGGGCCGGCGGCTGCGGGCCCGGCCGGCGCTCGGCCCGGGAACTCCACCTACGACACCCGCCGCGCCGAGTGCGCCCGGGCCATCGCCCTGATTTCAGAGCGGATGCCGGGCCTCTGTTCCATGCGCGACCTGGACGCCGGGGCGTTGCGCCGTCACCGCGCACTCCTGCCGGAGAACGTGGCCCGCCGCGCCGAACACGTGGTCTCGGAGAACGCTCGCGTCGTGGCCACTGCCGCCGCCCTCGAGGCCGGGGACCTCGACGAACTCGGGCGTCTCTTCGCGGAGTCGCACGCCTCGCTGCGCGACTGCTACGAGGTGAGCTCACCCGCCCTGGACGCGATGGTGGAAGTGGCGTCGGCTATCCCAGGCGTGGTCGCTTCGCGCATGACAGGCCCGGGACCGGGCGGCTGCACCGTGAACCTCGTCCTCGCCGACGCCGTACCGGCGCTCCAGGCCGCCGTGGACCGCGAATACGCGCGCCGAACCGGCCTGAATGGCCGCGTCTATCCGGTGGACGTCGTCGATGGTGCCGGCAGGCTCAACCTGGCGGACGGTTGACCCCCGCGAACCCGGCCAGGATCGAAGCCAGTCGCTCGTATTGCCCCAGGTGGTTGTAGGCGTGGGCCGAGATCCGGAGGATCAGGTCGAACTCGGTGTCCTCCGGCAGGTCGCCCGAATCGACGAGCCATGTGCACGGCCAGGTCATCAGCGGGACCTCGAAGCGCCGACTTTGGAGCGCGCCTTCGATCATCTCCTTGTGGCGCAGCGCGTCCTGACGCGGCCACGGACCGCCCGGCAGCCGGAGGCTGCCCATGGGGCCGGTCATCTCGTCTGGGGCCTGGACGTCGGCGTGGAGGGCCGCCGCCAGCATCTCGCGGGCGTTGATCATCAGCTGGCGGTTGCTGGCGATCACGGACGGCCAGCCGCCCGGCAACATCTCGCCCAACCCGTCGATCGCGGCTGGGATCGTGAGCCACGGGCTCGGGTCGAAGGTGCCGTTCCAGTCGAAGTCGAGCCGGAAGCGCGATCTGTCGGTGCGCGTGTCGCTGGCGCCGTTCGAGATGGCCAGCGGCTTGATCCGGCCCTGCCGGTCGCGCCTCACGTACAGGAAGGCCGAGCCCCTGGGCGCGCAGACCCACTTGTGCAGGTTGCCGACGTAGTAAGCCGGGGCCATCTCCGCGACCTTGAGCGGCAGCATCCCGGGCGCGTGGGCGCCGTCCACCAGGACGTCGATGCCTTTCTCGGCCAGCGCGGGCACCAGCCGCTCGATAGGCAGGACGATGGCGGTGGGGCTGGTCACGTGATCGAGCATCGCGAACTTCGTGTTCGGCGTGACGGCCGCCATTACGGCGTCGAAGGCATTGTCCGGCGACTCGATCGGGAAGGGGATCCGCGCCAGTACCACTTTTGCCGACGAGCCCGCGGCGGCGAAGCGGAGGGCGTTTAGCGACGCGGCATAAGCGTGGTCCGTGGTGAGGACCTCGTCGCCCGTCTTCCAGCGCATCGACCGCAGGACCGTGTTGATGCCGGTCGTGGCGTTGGGCATCAGGGCCAGGTCGTCCGCCGCGGCGCCGACAAAGCCGCCGACCTCGGAGCGGGACCAGTCCAGCAGATCCTCCAGGTCGCGGGCCAGGAAGCGGACCGGGTTCATCTCGACCTTGTCGCGCCAGCCCCGCTGGACCTCCAATGTGGCCCGCAGGCACGCTCCAAAGGAGCCGTGGTTGAGGAACGTAACGGTCGGATCAAGGGCCCACTCGGTAACCGGAGAGGCCGATCGCCCGAATTGCGGCGGGCAGTCCATGGTGCTTGCGTTCGCTCCTTGATTGCGGGCCGAGCTCCAGCCGGTATTCGCTATGGGCATGAGCAACCGCCGTCGCCCGCGCAGCGCCGCCCCGCGCCATGCCGGAGTCATCGGCCGATTCCACCGTATGCACGAGCGCGGAGGCAAACTCTTATCCCGTCTCGGCCCATGCCATCTGGTATTGCATATGCCGCCGAGCGGGCGTACGGTGGGTTGGTCTCATCGGCGCTCGGGTTCTCCTGGAGGCAAGATGCAGGCGAAGGCGGCCACAGGTTCGCGACTCTCTCGCGGTGTTGACGGGGCCATCCCGTACACGGCCGATCCCACTCGTGTAGCGTTCAACCTCGAATGGCGCCCGCGTGCCGGCAATCTCAGCGGTGACACTCGCGCTGGCAAGTCGTCGCGGTAGGGGCCACGTGCTCTTGCCGCGGTAGACAAACTTGCCGAGACCGGCGCCGCGAGCGTCGGTCTTGTGTTTTGTGGCCCGCCGCGCGCGGCGCCCCCGGAACCGCCGGGCGGCCGAATACGCTCCGCCTGCTCCGCGCCGTCTGCTCCGCGCCGTCAGTCCGCGCGGAGTCGGTTCGTCCGGGCGATCTCGCCAAGGAAGCTCGCCGACGGCCTGGGCTTGCGCTCCTGCGTCTCGCGGTCCACGCCGATGAGCCCGAACTGCATGGCGTAGCCGAGTACCCACTCGAAGTTGTCAAAGGCGCTCCAGTGGACGTAGCCGAGGAGCGGGATGCCCTGGCCGATGAGCGGGTGTAGGGACGCAAGACCCCGCGTGATGAACTCGATTCGTTCGGCGTCGTCCGAGGTGGCCACGCCGTGCTCCGTGACCACGATCGGCTTGCCGGGTAGCATCTCGGCGACCCGCCTGACCGTGGCCGCTACGGCCTCCGGCCGGTATTCGTAGCCCATCTGGGTTCGGCGGATGCCGCTGCGGTTGTCGAAGGTGGGGTCGTTGCCGGTCTGCCGCTTGACGGTGGTCTCGACGACGGCGCGTTCGATCGGCCCGATTGCCAGCGCCGCCCGTGTCAGCCAGCCGACGGGCCGGGGGAGATCGATCCGGGTCCGCGAATACGTCTGGACACCGATGAAGTCGTCCTCGCCGGCTGCCTCGAGGAAGATGTCCTCGGCCTGTCGACGCGCGTATTCGATGATCGGTTTGCCGCCGGCGTTCGAGTCCCATTCCTGCATCGAATTGGCAAGCCCGACCTTCGCGCTCGGCCGAATGGCCTTGATTGCGGCACGCGCCCGGCAATGGGCATCGATCAGGCGCTTCGATGCCGCGTTCCAGTTGGCCACGCCGTGGAGCCCCGGCGGAAAGCCCAGGGCGCCCATGTAGCCACCGAAGGAAACGACGCCCGGCTCGTTGATCGGGCAATACCAGTCGACCAGGTCGCCGAACGCCTCGACGACGGTCCTGACGTAGCGCTCGAACAGCTTCGGCGTCTCGTCCGACAGCCAGCCGCCCTTTGCGGCGACCCAGACCGGCAGGCTGAAGTGGTAGAGCGTGACCATGGGCACGAGATTGCGCTTGCGGCACTGTTCCACGACATCGACATAGTGGTCCAGTTGCGCCTGGTCGAAGGCGCCCTCGGTCGGCTCGATGCGGGCCCACTCGACAGAGAAGCGGTAGGCGTTGAAGCCGAGATCGGCGAGCAGGGCGATGTCGTTCGCATATAGGTTGTAGTGGTCGATCGCGGCACCGCTCTGGTCCCTGCACGGGCTGCCGGGCCGCCGCTCCCACTCCCACCAGTCGCTGTTCGAGTTGCCGCCCTCGACCTGGTGCGCCGAGGTGGCCGTTCCCCAGAGAAACCCATCGGGAAAGATGAGCTCAGTCATGGGTCGAGGATGACGAACAGCGATACCACTGGTGTGTCATGGCGGCCCCTGTTTCGGAAGACTCCGCAACTCTACGCCGCCGGAGCGGCCGATTCTCGGCCCGGCCGCGCGCCGGGGGCGGAGGGCCGACGGGACCACGAGGCGGAACCGCGGGCGGCGCCACCATCCAAGCCGCTCGGCCCTGCGTGAGGCTCGAAAGGCACTCGCTGAGCGCGACATCGAGGCCAGTCTCCTCGAACCTGCCGGCGACCCGGCTCGGACGATCGAGCACATGGCCGACGAAGGCAACTTCGACATTGTCGTGGTCGGTTCGCGCGGCATGAGCATGCTGGGCCGGCTGCTCCAGGGCAGCGTCTCGGAGCATGCCACTCACACCCGGGCGTCGGTGATCATCGTCAAGTAGCCTGGCGTCAGCCTCTCGGCGTCAGCTCGCGGAGGGCCCGCTCGAAGGCTTCGAGCGTGTCGGTGCTGAACAGGACGAAGAGGGCACGCTCGATCGATTCCGCGCGGACGAGACAGTCCCGGACCGTCCGCAGGGCAACTGCCGCGGCGCCGGCGAGAGGATAGCCGTACACCCCCGCGCTGATGGCGGGGAACGCGACCGATCGGGCGCCGGCATCCTCGGCGAGCAGGAAGGACGTCTTGTAGGCGGATCGGAGCAGGTCTTCCTCGCCGTCGTGGCCGCCGCGCCAGATCGGGCCGACGGCATGAACGACCCAGCGCACGCCATGGTCGCCGAGCTGGCCAGAGCCGGTGAGGACTGCGCTCCCGGTTGGGCAGCCGTGGTACCGCGACCGCAGCTCGTCCGCCATCCCGGGACCGGCGGCGCGATGGATGGCTCCGTCTACGCCGCCGCCACCGGCCAGGGCCTGGTTCGCGGCGTTCACGATCGCATCGACGGCGATCATCGTGATGTCGCCCCGTTGGAGTTCGATCCAGCCCGGCATCCTGCCGGACCGAGCAACTTCGTGGCGGTCGCGAGCTTCCATGACCACAGCCTACCGTGCCCCGCTGCGCATCGGCCGCGACATCCCGGACCGCGCGCCCGATACTGCCGGCATGGACGACAAACCAACGGTCCAGCCCTCCGGCCGCGCCGAGTGGCGCGAGTGGCTCGCGGCCAACCACCGCACCTCCGCCGGCGTGTGGCTCGTTACGTGGAAGCGCCGCACCGGCCAACCGACCGTGGCATACGAGGATGCGGTCGAGGAGGCGCTCTGCTTCGGGTGGATCGACGGCATGATGAACCGCCTCGACGACGAGCGGCTCATGCAGTGGTTCGCGCCGCGCCGACCGAAGAGCACGTGGGCGAGGACGAACAAGGAGCGAGTGGCCCGGCTCGAGGCTGCCGGGCTCATGGCCGACGCCGGACGCGAGGCCGTGGCGATCGGCCGGACCAACGGCTCGTGGGAGTCGCTCGACATCATCGACGCCCTTGTCGTGCCGGACGATCTGGCCGCTGCGCTGGCCTCGAGCCCGGGTGCGCGCGAGCGGTTCGACACCAGCACCGCGTCCGTCAGGCGCTCGGCGCTGGCGTGGGTCTACCAGGCCAAGCGGGCTTCAACCCGCGCCACGCGAGTAGAGCGGATCGCCGAAGTCGCCGCTCGCGGCGATCCGATTTCCACCCTCTGGCAGCGCCGCGACTGACGCCGCGCTGGTCCGGCTGCGCAGCCCCGAACGCTAGATGGCGCGCATCCGGTTGTTCTTGGGGCTGTGCTCGACCTCGGCCAGGCCGAGAACCTCCATGAGCGGCGGGACGTACATCCCGAACCGGCCGCGCAGGCCCTTCTTCAGGCCGTACCAGCCGCCGACCGGATTGTCGGCCGATCGGCCCCACGCTTCGACCGTGCCTTCGGCCGCCGGCTTCTGCTCGTCGGCGCTGCCGAGCGGCATCCAGTCGCCGTGCTTCTTGAGCATGGCGTGGAGATCGTCGAGGCAGCGCAGCTGGTACCGCAGGACAGTCGTGCCCACGGTGCAGACCAGCGCCGGCGGATCGGACGTCTCGTCGCGGTACATCTGGTAGTCCGATGTGCCGCTCGGTGTCTTGAGCTGCCACGGGTTCTCTTTTGTGCCGACACCTTTGGTTTCGACTGCCGCCATGTCTCCTCCGTTGCCGTCCGGGCGCCGTTGTGGGGCGCCACGCGGACCGCCGGTTCGAACGTACAGCGGGACGTGGCGGGGCGGGCGCGCCGCCACAGGTCAACCACGTGGCGGGACGCCGGCGAGCGGCTACGGCCGGAAGATCTCCGCGGAAGCGAGCGCCTGGCCCGGCTCATCCCCCGCCGATCGCTGACCTCCGGCGATCAACACCGTTCCGTCATCGAGCAGGACCACGGCGGGCTCTGATCGAACGGTCGGCGACGCCGTGGGTGCAAAGGTGCCTGTCGCCGGATCGAAGAGTTGGGCCGTGCTGCCGCCAAGGACGAAGACTCGACCGTCGGGGAGCAGGGCCGCCCCAAGCGACCACGGCCAGCCGACGACAGCCGGTGCGGCCGGGTTACCCGTCACGCTGAACGTCGCGGTCCTTGGGTCGTACATCTCGGCGGAGGGCCGCGTTATCGGCATTGTTCCGATCGGCAGGTTGCGGATCTCGCCGAGGACAAGTACTCGGCCGTCTTTGAGCGCTACGGCCGAATCGCCCCAGCCTTCAACCATGGAGCCAGTCGGCTTGAACGAGCCGGTGGCCGGATCGTACAGCTCAGCCGAGGAAAGGTCGCCGGTATAGCCGGAGCCGTTGTTGCCGCCGGCAAAGAGGACCTTGCCGTCGGGCAAGAGAGCGACGGCCGCGCCCTGTCGGACCGTGCTCAGCGATCCCGTTGAGCTGAAAGTGCCGGTCCTGGGGTCGAACAGTTCGGCCGAGGAAAGGTCTACTGAGTTGCCTTGACCCGCGGCAGGAGGCGCGACGCCGCCGACTATCAGGACGCGGCCGTCTTCCAGCAGCGTGGCGGAATGCGCGAAGCGGCCCGCCTGGAGCGCACCGGTTGGGCTGAATAGGCCCGTGGCCGGGTCGTAGAGGTAGGCGTCGGTTGTGCCCGAAGTTGAGCCCACCACGTTTCCGCCGGCGATCAGGACGCGGCCATCCTGGAGCAGAGTCGCGGTGAAGCCGGCTCGCGCCGATGGCAGCGTGCCGGCGGCCTGGAACCTGCAGGTAACCGGGTCGTACAGCTCGGCCGAAGCCAGGTAGTAGCTGCCAGCCACCCCTCCCACGATCAGGACGCGGCCGTCCTCGAGGCGAGTTGCCGCCGCGCCGTAACGAGCGCCGGCCATCGAACCGGTTTGTTTGAACGATCCGGGAGCCGTCGCGGGCGTTGGGCCGCCTGGGACCCGCGGGGTCGGTGTCGCGGGGTACGGCGTCGGCGTCGGGCCGGTTCCCCGCGGGTTGGTGGTCGGTATCGCGGTTGTGCAGGGGCGTGCGGTCGGTTTCGTCACGGTGGTCGGTCGCGAAGTGGCCGATGACGGCGTGCCGGATTGGTCGGCCGCCGGCGCTATTCGCGGCAACCCCCAGGCGAGGGCCAATACGATCAGCCCTCCGACGAGCAGCGAGCCGAGTCGAAGCGCGCCGCGCAGGTTCGGTCGGAGCGGTGCGCGCCCGCGGTCCGGGATCGCCGCGATTCGCCCGTCCAGGCCCGCCGGCACTTCCACGTCAGCCGCCGCTCGGAGGAGTTCACCCAGCTCTCGATCGAGTCGATCGTCGCTCATCGCCCGGTCCCTTCGAGTCGCGCGGCGGCATCGCGCGTCGCCCGCAACGCCGAAACGGCATAGTGGAGGCGCGACTTGACAGTCCCCACTCGCACCCCGGTCCGCTCGGCAATCTGCTCGGCCGTGAGTCCGAGGTAGTAGTGGAGGATCACGGCGATCCGGTGGTCCGGTCCGAGTCCGTCGACCGCCTCCGCCTGGGCGTGGCGTGCCGCCAGCCCATCGATAGCGCCGAAGCCGCCGGCAGCGGTTCGGTCGGCCAGCGACACGAGGTTCGGTCGCGACTTTCGGCGACGCAGCCTGTCGCGGCATTCGTTGACCAGGATTCGCCCGAACCAGGCGTCGAACCGCTCCGCATCTCGCAGCGAACCCCAGCGCTCCCACGCCCGAACAGCTGCGTCGTGCGTCGCGTCTTCCGCGTCGGCATGATCGCCCAGGATGACCGTCGCCAGCCGGTAGTACGAGGTCAGCCGGCTCGCCGTCAGGCGCGTGAACGCCTCGGCCCTTGCATCCGGCCCCGTCACCGGCCTCGCTCTCGCCAAACGGCCATCTCCCCTCGCTGTCTCGCCGATCATGCCCGATCTGACGCAGCGGTTGCGCCGAGAGTTCAATCTTCGGCCGCCGGCAGCAATAGAGAGGAAATGGTCGGGGCGGTGGGATTCGAACCCACGATCTCGTGCTCCCAAAGCACGTGCCTTGCCGCTAGGCCACACCCCGACGAATTCGTGCTCGCGAACCGCGTGTGCTTCGCGAGCGACGCGCTTAAGACTAGCTTACAGCGCCCCTATGGCCTCACGCCGCCTCCGGGGTCGTCCGCGAGGCGGTCATCTCGTCGGGCTGACCTACCAGCGACGACGGGCAGGCCTCAGCGAGCCCGCCGCACCAGCATGAGCGCGCCCGCCGAGGCCAAGCCAAGGGCGACAGTGCCGAGCATCGCCGCCGTCAGGCCGACGGTCACGGACAGGAAACCCATGAGCGTCGGGAACCCAATTGTCCCGACCACGGCCGCCGTCGTGAGGTACCCGCCGACCGCAGCGGGCCGATCCGGGTAGCGGTCGCCACCGACGACCATGAGCATTGGGGCAACAGGCCCCGCGGCGAGCCCGGCCAGCGCGAATAGGCCGATCGACACCTGGACCCACGGGACGAGGATTGCGCCCGCAAGTGCGGCCGACATGGCCACGGCCGCGGTGGTCGCGAACCGGACGTGGTCGAACCGATCGGCCACGCGAGCCGAACCGAGGCGGCCGACGGCCATCCCCGCCCAGTACAGGGCAAGAGCCGTGGTCGCAAGGCTCAGCGGTGCCGGATCGAGGAAACGCACCAACCAGTCGGTGACGCCCACCTCGGAGGCGATGTAGCAGGCGATCGCCACGCAAACGAGAACCAGTGACCAGGGAATGCGCGAGCGCACCGATCCGGGCCCTCTTGGCCCGGACGCGCAAACGGAGTCATCACTGCCGCGTCGTCCATCGGGCATCTCGACCAAGAGCAGGAGTGCCCCCAACCCGAGCACGACAAGGCCCGTGGCGGCCAGGACGCCCTGCCAGGGGAAGCCAGCTTCGACCAACGGGCCGATGACGAGAGGTGCGGAGAGCGCGCCCAGGCTGAAGCAGAGGTGGAGGAGGTTTAGAGCTCGCGCCCGGCTGGACCTGAAGACGTCGAGGAAGAGCCCGTTCGCCCCGCCGTCGAGCACCCCGACCCCTAGCCCAGCTGGGACAGAGGCGAGGAGGAAGACTCCCCAGGACGAGACGACCGCGAGTGCGACCAGGCCTGCGGCGAGCAGCCCCGCGGCGAAGACCAGCACTGGACGGCGCCCGACCCTCTCCGTGACCAGGCCGCCACCGAATGATCCAGCCGCGTACGTCAGTCCGAAGACGAGGTAGTAGACACCGAACTCGGCGTCCGACTGATGGTGCGTCGCCTCGATAGACCGGACCAGCGCTGGAACGACCAGCCCGCACCAGCCGACCAGCAGGTAGGCGAAGCCGCCGAGGATCCCAGTTGCCGTCGGCCATGAACGGGCGGAAGCAGCCATCCATCGGATTATCGGCCCGCCGTCCGGACTCTCGCAGGCAATGCTCACGCGTGGACTGGCGGGTCGGCCGTGTCGTGCTTGCGAACCGCACAATAATCGGTGCCTTCGCCGCTCGGCGTCTCGTGCTCAGGCCCCCCGACCCTACGCCACAAACCGTCTTGCGGCTCCCAAAGCACGTGCCTTGCCGCTAGGCCACATCCTCGCCCTTACATGATGCGGCGCGCGACGTCAGGGGAGACAATCGCCCGGAGACCCTGATCCCGGGGCAGGCCAGGACGGCTCCTGGGCGCCCGTCCAGAGGTACAGCTGCCCGCACGACAGGTCGGCTCCTGCCTCCCAGCTCCCAGGCTGTGTTCCGTCGCCACGCAGGGGTACCGTCATCGTGGCCAGCACGCGTCCCGATGGCGTGCGGGCCTCGACGACCCAGGGCAGCGACGGAAGTGAGCTCATGTGGATGGCTCTTTCGCCGGTCTCCGGCGCGAGGATTTCAATCACTGTGCCATTCACGACGAGGGACACCTGTAAGTCCGTGGCGTTGACGATGCCGATGCCGATCGGGCCCGGCGACTCCGGCGGCGGCTCTGTCCATCCTGCCGGCGGGGTGAGGATGCGCCCATCGCTTCGGAGCTTCCCATCGGCGTCGGCGAAGCAGTTGACGAATGCCCACTGCCCATCACGAAGCTGGGCCACGGCCGATCCGAGGTACTGCGGGTCCAGGGGGCAAGAGATCGGGTGAAACGGATCGCCAAGGCAGACGCTGCTCGTGGAGATTTCGATAGACAATGCCTGACGGTCGGTGCCGATGAACCGCACCATCTCGGCCCGCACACTCTCGCAGGCGGCCTCACTCAGCTCGCTACACGTGACGCGAGGGGTTGCCGACGCGCCGTTGCCCGCTGACGGGCTAGTGCCGTTCGATCTCAGGAACATCGACGCAAAGATGACAGCCGCGACGACAACCGCGCTGGCCACCACCGCCAGCGCACCAGCGATGCCGCGAAACCCGAGCCTGGAGCCGAGGCGTCCTGAGGCGGCGTGCTCGGGTACCTGCGCGATGCTGGCTCGAAGGCGCTCTGAAACCTCCATGTCCGAGCCCTCGGCGAGGACGACCCGGAGGTCCTTCTCGAAGCTGTCGTCATTCACCGTTGACTCCTCGCCCGCGTTCCTCGGCGGCGTAGGCCGCCCTGAGGGAGCGGAGCGCATAGTGAAGGCGGGACTTCACAGTCCCTTCACGCTGGCGAGTCCGCTCTGCGATCTCACGCAGTGAAAGGTCCTCGACGAAACGCAGAACGAGGACGATTCGGTGATCGGCGCTCAGCGTCATGAGCACCCGCCGCAACGCATCTCGCTGAGTTACCGCTCCAGTTGCGTCTTCGCCGTGCCCCGCCGCTCGCGGTTCGGGGATCGACTGCGGACGGCGAAGTCGCAGACGCCGTCGGCATTCGTTGACCAGGATCCGGTCGAACCATCCGTCGAAGTGATCGGGATCACGCAGCTGACGCCAGTGGGTCCAGGCCAGGATCGCCGCCTCCGAGACCGCATCTTCGGCTTCGACAGAGTCGCGAAGCAACGCCGAAGCAAGTCGGTATGCTCGATCGAGGCGGTTCTGAGTAAGACGTTCGAAGCATTCGCGCTTTGGATCTGCCGCATCAGAGGCGCGACGAGGGCCGGCGACCATGGAGCTCTCTGTCCCTATCCGGTTCATGCCCTCAAGATGCGACAGCCCACCTGAAAGGTTCAATCGCCGCCGGGAGCCGAGCGCGTCGGCCCTCACATCGCACAATAATCGGTGGCTCCGCCGCTCGTCTGGCCACGCTCAGGAGCCCCTCAGCTCCACCGCTCATCGCCCCGCGGCTCCCAAAGCATGTGCCTTGCCTCTAGGCCACAACCCGAGCCTGGCAATGATACGCGAGCGGCTCCAGTCGTCTGTGGCCGAGTTAGTGGACGCTGGGAGTTGGCACCCCGGCGCAGATGGACGTTGTCGCCGCCGCGGCGGCCGGGGGAGGGGAACCGACCCAGCCCGTGGTGCCGCCTGACGAGTTGTCGCCGAACCAGAGAAGGCCGCCCGTGTCGAACGACGCCCAACCATTCGTGTCGTCGCCGTAAATCGTACCGCCGCCCTTGAAACGGCAGTCGTCGACGGTAAGCCAGGCCGACGCGACCTTGCCGATGGCGGGCGGGGCTTCGACCACCACAACGGCGTGCGGCGGAACGGCCAGGTCGACCGACCCGGTCGCGCCGACGAGCCGCACGACCCCAGTTCGGTCGCTGTCGTTGCGGACTTCTGTGGGCCCCTTTTGCGGCGATGCCGAGCACCCGGCAACAACGAGGAAGACCGTGATCCCGAGATAGCCGATTCGCACCGCCATGTCACTCCTCGTCGCAGCGAATGACCGTCCTACCAGCCCGCCGCCTCTAGGCCGGCGGGCAGCCGTAGGTGTTGGTCTGGTTCGTGACGGCGTTCATGGTGAAGGGCAGCGCGAGCGTTTCGCTCCGGGCGATGCCGAGTTGAACGTATCGTACGGAGATGACGCTCAGGACACCGAACCCACCACTCAGGCGAGGGTCCGACTCCGGCAGCGGCGACGCCGACGGGGCAAGGGTCGGCACCGGGGAGGCGCCCGGGCACTCGCCGAGGGTCACCGAGGCGACCAGTCCGACTTCGTCGCCGGCGGCTATGTCGAACGAGTGGAATGGCCGACTGGCCCAGGCGTCGGCCGATTCGTTCGGGTACTCGTTTGGATAAGCCGCCGGCAAGTCGGAATTGAGGATGGGAGGCAGGCGGAACTGAATCGAGGAGACATTGGCGCCCGTGTCGGCGTCGATCGACGATACCGTGAGCGGAGCCTTGCTGGCGTTCAAAACCAGGAATGAAATGCGGACTTCGGCGCCTGGCGCGTACGCATAGTCGTACTCCTGGAGCATGCCGGTAAGGCTCGGAGAACCTCGCATGGCGAGGAGCCGCGGGTCGTTCCCGCCGAAGGCGTGTCCAAACTGCAGCGGTCGACCTCCCGGGTCCAGCGGCGCCCCGAGCGCGCTCAGGCCGAGCGCTCCGCCCACGACCACGATTAGGGCGGTTCCCGTGACGATGCGGAGCCTCGGCCCGCGGAAGAAACCGCCCATGCCCGCGAGTCTTGGGGCGGCGAGGATCAGCAAGACCAGCGCAACGACGAACGCGATGAAGGCTGGCTCGACGACTTCGTACGGAACTGCCACGCCGCCCCCATCTGTCCCGGCCTGTCGGGTCCGGTCTCGGCCGAGAATAGACGAACCGCCGCACCAACTCAACGGCCGACCGCGCGGCGAACGCCGACGACCGAAAAGCGTCAGCGGCCCGGCAGGCGATCAAGGGCCATCCTGGCAGCGCACTTCCTGCACCATCTTGTTCGACGGCCCGTCCGCCCGCTAGCATTCCACCAGTGGCCGACTGGAGCACGCCAGGCTCCCGGTCCACGTGGGAGAGGCGCATGTCGGACGGGAACTGGAGCGACTACGTCGCCGATGCCGGCAGCGATCCGGCCGCGCTCGCCGGCGCCTCGGCGGACATGGGCGACGCGATAACCGCCGCCGAGCCGGACCTCGAGTCGATCGATACGTCGGCGCTGCCCGAAGAAGCGGCCGATGGCGTCGCGTCGGCGCAGTACAACACGAGCGAGGCCGCGAGCTGGCAGCAATGGAGCCAGGGCGATCTCGGCGATGCAGCGAGCTGGCAGGACCAGGCCGCGGGCGACGTCCAGGAAGCCCAGGAATGGGCGGCCTTCGGCAACATGGACGCGGCCCAGGAGTCGCTCAATTCCGCGGCCACGGCGTCCGACATCGCCGCGGACACCGCTGGCACCGCGCAGACGGACCTCGGCATCGGCGCCGGATACCTGGACTCGGCCTCGAGCGACCTGTCGACCGCCGCCGACGCGACCGCATACGACTCGGGGGTGTCGTCCTACGCCGCCGACACGACCTCGTACGACGCTGGGGCGTCGTCCTACGACAGCGGCGCGGCCGACACTTCCACCGAATCCGATTCCTAGCCCGGAAGCCCGATGTCCGTCACCTGCGGCCTGGATTTCGAACGCCGGCTTTCGGCGTCGAGCTTCGATGCCCGGCGTTCGATCGCGGAATCGCTCCGCGAGCTCGGCTTCGAAGTCACGGTCGACCAGCTGACCAGGATCGAGGGCAAGCGCGGCGGCATGCTTGGCTACTCGCTCATGATGAAGAAGCAGATGCCGGTCAAGGCCGCATTCGACGTGACCGCGGACGGCCAACTGATCGTCGTCGCCGGGCACCTGACCGACAACATCAAGAACCTGGGCAAGACCTGGGGCGTGAACAGCCGGTACCGGGAGATTTTCGAGGAGGTTCAGCGACGGGTGGACCTGGGCCTGGCCCGACTGGACGGCGCGGCCGCGCAGGCGTTCGCCGAGCCCAGCTTCTGGAGCCGATCGGCCGACATCGGCGTCCTCGAGCAGACGAACGCGCTAACGGCCAGGGCAGTTGGTGGCGCCGTCGGCACAGCCGGCAAGATCCTGGACGGATCCCCGGAAACGACGCCGAAGGCATGGAAGGGCGTCGACTCGGTCGCGTTCAGTTCGTCGGCGGGAGTGGCCGTCCTTACCCTCGCCGAGACCCAGGCTGCGCTCGGCGTCGCTGTGCTCGTCGTCTCGCACGCGGGCGCCATGCCGGCCAACCTGACCCGGGATGTAGAAACGTTCGCGGAGACGGTGGAGCAGGCGCTCACTTCAGCCGGCGGCCGCGCCGCGCACGTTGACGTGTCGGACGCGCAGCGCCCGGCCCTGGACTTCCTCTATCAGCAAGCGACGATCCGCTCGGAACTGCCGATGCGCGAGCTCCACATTTGCAGCACCTGCCGGCTGGAGAAGATCACCAACCCGGAATACGAGCGCATCGCGGCTCGCAACGAGAAGATCGGCGACCTGGTCGCCGGCGTCGGAGCCACGATCAGCAAGGGCGGGATTTCGCCGACCTTCGTGCTGGGCCAGGTCTTCAAACTCAAGCGACTCGACCCGGAATACGTCTGCTCGCGATGCCAGGGCATGGAAGCGGACGAGCGCGTCGTCACGTTCTGCCCGAGCTGCGCCGAACTTCAGCGCGACGTCATCCTGCGGCTCTGCCACAAGTGCGGCTTCGACTTCCGAACACGGGCCGGAAGCGGGATGCCGTGGGCGGTCGCGCGTGAGGTCGAGCCGGCCGGCGCGCCGGGGGAGCCCGCCGACGAGCCAGCGGTCGAGGCGGCGCCCGAACCGGCTACCGAACCCATGACAGCTGTTGAACCTGTGGCGGCGCCGGTGCCCGATCCTGCGGCCGTGGCCGCTCCCGAACCCGCGCCCGTAGCGGTGCCGGTGCCCGATTCTGCGGCCGTGGCCGCCCCCGAACCCGCGCCCGTCGCGGTGCCGGAGCCTGAGTCCGCGCCCGCACCTGAACCCGTGGCTTCGCCTGCGCCCGCGCCCCTTCCGCCGACGTGGTCGCCGTCGCCGGCCTGGTCGGCCCCGCCGTCGGCAGCGCCGCCGCAGCCCGCCCCTTTCGCACCGCCAATTACGGCCTGGCCCCAGCCAGACCAGGTTCCGCTGGGCAGGCCGCAGCTGGGCCGCCGAGGCAAGGTCTGCCAGATGTGCAGGCGCGAGTATCCGACGCTCTGGCGAGTCGTCATCGCCACGCCCGCCGGTTTCGAAGAGCGCTTCCTCTGCGGCACCACGACCACGTGCCAGATGAGATCCCACGTGCCTGCGGTCCAGGTCTAGGTCAGGACGACGGTCGTATCGCGTCGTCAGGTAGTTCGCGTCTCGCCGCCTGGCGTTGTGCCGTAGTATCCGGTCGGCCGGCCGCTATCCGACCCCGGCGCTATTTGGATGATCGATTGGATCTGGTTCAGCGATTTCGCGGGGGATTGAGCCCGGCGAATCTGGTCGCTCTGCGCGGGCTCGAACTTGTGCGGGTGCTGGCCGCCGGCGCCGCCTTTCTGGCGGTGTTCGGGATTACGGCGATATGGCAGCACGCGCCTTATGACATCCAGGCCGGGCCGGTGGCACGAGTCGTGGCCGGAGTGGCGCCGATCCTCATGGCGTCGGTAGCTGCGGCCGCCATCCTTCGACCATGGCCCGGATTCGTAGCCGTGCTGTTCCTGACGCCGGTCTTCGATGTCCCGCAGGTGTCGTGGACGGTCGGGCCCGTCCAGGTGATCTCGCAGACGATCTTCGCCGTCGTGCTCGGCGTCGCAGTTGCGCTCGAATGTGTGGCGCGGGGCGGTGGCTTCCGCCGCGCCGTCGCCCGACTCGCGCCCGCCTCGTGGCCGCGGCCGTGGCTTCGGCTCCACCGCTCCCCGGACCACGTGGCAGCAGTCGCTTTCGTTGCTCTCATGGCCGTCGCGGCGCTGTCGACGCTCTTCTCGCCGGACCGTGGCACCAGCGCGACGATCCTCCTCCATGGCATCCTCGAGCCGGCAGCGATGGCGCTGATCCTCCTCGCGCTCCGGCCCACACGCCGCCAGCTCACGATCGTGCTAATTGCTGTGAGCATTTCTGTGGCCGTTGGCGGGTTCCTCAACATGGCCCAGACCATCCCGGCAATGAAGAGCCTGTCGGTCATCCAGACCAACCGGCTCCTCTTCTCGCGCATCACCTACTTCAATGTGGGCCTGTTCGGCGAGATGCTGGCGATGGCCATGCCGCTGCTGATCGTCGCGTTGCTGGCCAGGCGGCGGCTGGACCTGGGGCGCTGGGCCGTGGCGCTGGTCGTCGCCGCGATCCTGGTGTGCCTCATCAGCCTCTTCCTGACCTTCTCGAAGAGCGCATACCTGGCGACATTCGGCGCCTGCCTGATCCTGATCCTGCTCGTCGTCCAGACGTGGCGCCGTCGCGCCGCGATCGTGCTGGCGACGTGCCTGGCATCGACCGTGGTCATTCCGTGGCCCGCATTGATCCTGCAGGTCTCGCCGCCGCTCGAACAGGCCTATCGGAGCGCCATGGTCACGCTCATGGGCGAGAGCCGTTACGACTCGTGGAACCCCTCGACGCTCGCCGGCCAGGGCTCGCTGCTCGAACGCTGGTACGCCACCCGGGCCGGCATCGAAATGGCGATCGACCACCCGCTCCTGGGAATCGGCCTGGACCAGTTCAAGGGGCTGTACCTGAGCCACTACCGGCCGCCGCAGGCGCAGGACGCGCTCGACTGGGCGCACTCCATGTACCCGGAGGCGGCGGCCGAGCTCGGGATCCCGGCACTCTTCCTGGAGGTGATCCTGTACCTCGCGGCGTTCTGGGCCCTGTGGCGCGTCTACCGCGCCCCGCCCGACCAGCTCGCCCGGCTGCTCGCCGCGGGCCTGCTCGCGGCGGCAGTGTCGTGGCAGGTCGTGGGCCTTGCCTTCGCCGGCGATATGTACCGGCCGTGGCGGAACATGGCCTCGGACTACGTGATGATGATGGTCTTGGTGGCTGCCTCGTTCGCGCTGTACCGGATGACGCGGCGCGCGGATACGTCCGCGACCGGTGCCGCGGCCTCCTAACCGGCTCGGAGCACGCGCCCCCAGCCGGCGGGCACTTCCGCGCGGAGCGTTCCGCCGGCAGCTACGACCGCGCCGCCGTCCAGCAGATCGCGCCACTCGCCGTCGCGCGGCGCCGGGACCGCCACCTCCACGACACTGTTCGCGGCGTTGAGAATCACCACGACCAGCTCCCCGTCAAGTTCCCGCGCGAACGCCATCTGCTCGGCCGCGACGTGTAGCTGCCGGTACGAGCCGCGCCGCAGGGCCGCCGACCCGGCCCGTACCGCGGCGAACTGCCGAATCGCGTCGGCGAGCGTCGGCTCGGTGCCCAGCCCGGGCCCGGCTGCGAGTTCGAGCGCGGGCCGGACCGGGCCGTCGTCGCCCCGGCCTCGCTTGCCCGCCAGACCCCATTCGGAGCCGTAGTAGATCGACGGCACGCCGGGCATCGTGAACAGCATCAAGTAGAGCGGGTAGAGGAGCCGCGGGTCGCCGAGGCGGCTCGCGACGCGGTCCTGGTCGTGGTTGTCGACGAAGTTGTAGAGCGGCAGCCCGGCGTACATCCCGCCCGGCCCGAACTCGCGGTTGAGCGTGTACGCGATCTCGAAGTAGTTGCGGTCGACGAGGCTCGAATAGAGGCCCTTGAAGGCCTCGTAGTTGGTGACCGAGTCGAGCGTGTCGGGGTTTGCCCAGCGCCGGTAGTCGCCGTGGACGACCTCGCCCATGAGCCAGAAGTCGGGCTTTATGGCGCGGCAGTGGGCCGCCAGGGCGCGCTGGAAGTCGAGGTCTACCACGTCGGCGGCGTCGAGCCGGAGGCCGTCGATGTCGAAGTCGCGGATCCAGCTTTCGACCGCGCCGAGGATGTGCTCTCGAACGGCCGAATTGCCGAGGTTAAGTTTGACCAGGTCGAAATGGCCGGCCCAGCCTTCATAGGCAAATGCGTCACCAAATGGACTTCGGCCGTCGAAGCGAAGGCCGGCGAACCAGTCTCGATAGGCCGAATTCGCACCGTTGGCCTGGACATCTCGGAAAGCCCAGAAGTCCCGACCGACATGGTTGAAGACGCCGTCCAGCACGACCCGCAGCCCGGCCTCGTGCGCGGCCGCGACGAAGCGCCGGAGCGTCTCGTCCGTGCCCAGCCGGCGGTCGAGGTGCCAGTAATCGGCCGTGTCGTAGCCGTGGGCGGTGGACTCGAAGAGCGGCCCGAGGTAAAGCGCGTTGCAGCCGAGGTCGCGGATGTGGCCGAGCCAGCCGGTCAGCCCGTCCAGCCGCTCCACGGGCGCGGCGCCGAAGTCGTTGCGGGCCGGCGCGCCGAGCAGTCCGAGCGGGTAGACGTGGTAGAAGACGGCGTCGGGCGCCCAGTCGGTCAAGTCAGCCGCCTGGCGTCCCAATTCGCCAATCGCTGTCGGCTTGCGCACCGCTACGGCCGGGATCTGACCTGCTGCCTTGGACGGCGTGGATCGCCAGGATGGCGCGACGCCCCTCGATGTCGGGCGGTGGCACGTTCACCTTGCGAGTATATCGGCCGGGCCGGAGGATGGCCTTGTCGAGCGTCTCGAGGTGGTTCGTGGCCGCTATGACGACTGCGGCGCACGAGCAGCACACCAGCACCAGGACGCCGACCAGGATGAAGATCACGTCCTCAGACGATGCCGTTCTTCCTCATCCGGGCAATCGATCGACCCGCATGGCCTTCTTCGCTCTCCTTGCTGAAGGGCGATCTTTCGGCCACGCGGGTCGCGACGAGCAGATGTCAGTGGCTCAGTGCGCCACCGCCCATGCGGCAAGCCATGCGATCTGGACCTGTCCGGCCGTCGAGTTGGATGGCGCACTACCGGTAGTCGAGGTCTCGAACTGCATCACCAGATGCATCGCCGTGCTGGGGATGCGAGTGGTGTCATGGACCCACTGGGTGCCGTCGATCCACATGTCCACTCGGGTTCCCGGCACCCACTCGACGGTGTACGTATGCCATGCCTGCCAGTTCGTCCCGGAAGGACTCAAATAGTAGTCCTGGTCACTTGAGCTGGTTCCGTTCTGGTGATGAATGAAGGCTGCTGGCTGGGTCGTGAAGTCGGATTCCGGGCCGTCCACCTCGCCAGCCTGCGGCCAGAGTTCGGATTGCGGCCAGAGGAGCGGAACGCCCTTGTAGCCGGACAACGCGTCTGCGCGGATCCTGAACGAATAGCGCATCCCCAGCAGGTCTCCACGATTGTGACCTGCAGCGGAGAGGGAACCGGGGAGCAACGGGCAGAATGCCGCGACCTCGTGGACGCCGTTAACCGTCTGGATCGCAATGTTGAGGTTGCCGCCGCTCGCCGACATGATGCTCGGCGTGTAGGAGCCGCGGCCGGTCGTGTCGTGCCAGCCCACGGGATAGGCGAAGTAGTTGGTGCTGTTCCATGTGTTGAAGTCGTCTGCCCAGATGAGATTCCACCCCGGGAGGCTCGAGGTGGGCATGGCGGCGGGATCAGTGGTGGCAGAAGAAACCGCCGCGGACGGTGTCGCGTCCGCGACGACGGCGGGGGTGGGCGTTGCCGTGGGCGCGGCCGCGGGCGCTGCCGCCGGAGTCGTCGCAACCGTGGGCGCCGTGGTCGGCGTCGGCAGATTGGCGGCAACGATCGTTATCTGTTGACCGGGTTGCAACGTCACGGGCGCCAGGGCAGAACTTGCGAGCAGGGGGCTGGCTATTGCCCCAGACAGGAACGCTGCGACGGCAACGGCAACGAACCTCAGTTTCGACAAGCTGATGAAGAACGTCATCCCTATTCCTTCCGTTTCGTGCCGACGGCAGTGCTGAGCCCAACACCGGGCATGGCACGGGCCGTCACGGGGCCTTCCTGCCGGGGCGGGCCGGCCGACCGAGAAGCGGACGCCTCTGCAAAACTGGCGAGACGCGGGGCCCTTAGGATTGCAACCTCGGGATACTTGTTGCGCCCATAGCAAGAGGGCGCTCAGCAAGGGCCAACCAGGACCATGCGCAGCCGGCGCCGAGTCGTGAAGTACCTGGGCTTGGGTCCCCGGGGTCGCCCCAGGGCCGGCCCTATCCGATTCAGTCGCCCCAGGCGAACCTGGCCGTTTGTCGGCCGTGGCGCTGAACCCGTCTTCAGAGGCTACGTCGCGGAGCGCCCGAAACCCAGTCATCCGATGGTCCCGATACTGCTTCTGGACGCCTGGGCGGGACCTCATCTGAATCGACGAGGCGGCCGGGAATCCCGCGTTCGCCGACAGGCTGGAGCATGCGCCGGGCGTTTTGGTCGGGTCGACTGCCCGTATTCGAGCCCCGCGCCCCGCGTGGATTCGTACGTGCCTTTCAACTCGAGCCGGGGGGTGGCGTCGAGATGAAGATCCGCCGCTGGACTGGTTCAGCTTTCTTTGCCTGACCTATCCAGCAGGGCCGGATCAGCGTCATCCGCGCTCATGTTGGGCGATCTACTACCCGATCGGGTGGTTACCGCCTGTGAGACCGTCTTTCGTGGTCGGGCCCTCAAAACGTCAGGGTCAGGCGATCGCCACGTCGTCCCGTCACAAACGACGCTATCCGTTCGAGGAGACCAAATTGATTATTGGCCTTCAGATCCGGTTGGTGACCGAAGGTTCGCAGTTGGGGTCTTTGCCTCTTTGCCTCCGGGAAGACTTCGGAGTCGCATGACGGCCGTCCCGCTGCGTCGTTCGGTCTCGTCGGATCCTCCGGAGGCCGGGGATAGGCGCTCGGCAGACTCCGCAGGACCATTGGTGACTTGGCCCGGGGAAGCGTGGCTAGTAACCTCGAAGGGCAAACCATCCATCGCCTTGTCAGATCCGACGGTCGCTCGGCCCGAGCGGATCGGCAGGGGGCACGCTCTCCTCGACGGAGGGCCGGGTCTGGATGACCGGCGACTCGCTGTCGGACGTCAGCCGAGGAGGAACTACACATGACCTTCCGGGATTGGACGCGGCGGATTCGCAAGCGCCCACTTTCTACCGCCGCATCGAGCCGCCGGGTTGGTGGCCGCGGCATCCTCGCCCTCGGCCTCACGGCCGCCATCTCGATCGTCGCAGCCTCGGTCATCTCGTCAGGCCTCGTTCGCGCCAACGGAACATCGGTGATCTCGTTGCGCGTACCCACCGAGCCCACGGCGTCGGCCAGGGTCCTGTCGGACGCCACCGCCCAGGGCACTGCGACGATGTCCGCGCCTTCCGTCACCGCGACACCGGAGCCCACGCCGAGCGAGGTGCCCACGCCAGAGGCAACAGCCACGGTTGCGCCGACTCTCGCTGCTACGCCGACTCTCGCTGCTGCGCCGACTCGCACTGCTGCGCCGACTCCGCGGCCGGTCCCGACCGGCTGGGTGACAGTCGTCAATGATCAGTTCAACTCGGGTGGCCTCCCGAGTGGGTGGTACAGCTACGATGGACCCTACGGCTCGGGCCCGCGGAACTGCGCCATTCCATCGCATGCCGTCGTGTCGGGTGGCTACCTCCACCTGTTGATGAGCTACGAGTCTTCGACCTCTCTACCTTGCGGGGCCGGATGGTACACGGGCGGGCTTTCGCTGAGCGGGCACAGCTCGGTGGACCAGAGGGTCACGGTTCGCTTCCGCATCGTTGACAGCGGGGTCGCCGGGCATTTCATCATCCCGATGCGGTGGCCCGATATCAACTCGTCTTGGCCTGCCGGCGGAGAAGAGGACTTCTGTGAGAGCGACTCCGCCACGGGGTGCAGGACTTTCCTCCACTACGGAGCCAATAACTCGCAGGCCCAGCACGCCTACAGCGTGGACCTTACGCAGTGGCATACGCTCCGGTTCCAAAGACTCAACCACGTGATCTCGGCATTCATCGACAACATGACAACGCCGGTCTGGAGCTTCAGCGGGAGTTCCGCCAACCTACCGGACACACTCAAGCACGTGGTTCTCCAGCAGGAATGCCATTCGTCTTGCCCAACTGGAACGGCTGGCGGCGAAGACATCCAGATCGACTGGATCACGATCGATAATCCAGCCTGATCGCAGAAGCCTAGCCGGGCGCAGGTGACGAACCTGGGAGGGCCGTCGCGGTCCGTTCACGGTCGGTAGAGTTCGGCCGACCTGACGAATCCGCTAGCCGAGTTCTGACCACCGACCAGGAGGACGCGGCCGTCGAAGAGAGCCGTGGCTTGATGGCCCGCGCGAGGCGTGGTCATCGATCCCGCGGCGCTGAACGTGCCGCTCCCCGGGTCATACAGTTCGGCGCTGGCAAGGATCGCGGTGCCCGCGCCCCAACCCCCGGTGATGAGTACTCGGCCGCCCGCGATCAGAGTGGCGGTGTGCCCGTAGCGTGCCGTGGCCATTGGGCCGGTCGGCCTGAACGAGCCGGTCTTCGGGTCGTACAGCTCCGCTGAAGCCAGCCGCGCGGACGCGACAGTCCCT
The DNA here is from genome assembly GCA_003158495.1 of Chloroflexota bacterium. Taxonomy (GTDB): domain Bacteria; phylum Chloroflexota; class Limnocylindria; order Limnocylindrales; family CSP1-4; genus Fen-1039. Next base: position 27,186 of record PMJT01000037.1, read on the forward strand.
CCAGTGATGAGGACCCGGCCGTCCGAGAGCGCCGTCGCGGCGTAGCCGGCGCGAGCGGTGGTCATCGAGCCGGTCGGGCTGAACACTCCGGTCTTCGGGTCGTACAGTTCCGCCGAGGCGAGATAGGCTGAGCCATCGTCGCCTCCCGCGATCAGCACGCGGCCGTCAGATAGAAGTGTTGCGGTGTGGCCGTAGCTGCGCCTTGTCTCCATCGAGCCGGTGGGGACGAACGCGCCCGCGGTCGGGTCGTACAGTTCGGCCGAAGCCAGTATGCCGGAGCTGCCGGCGCCACCGGCTATGAGGACCGAACCGCCTGAAAGCAAGGTCGCGGCCGGTTGAGCAGTGTCCGCCCGATCGCCTTGGAACTCGCGGAGGACTGTCATCGAGCCGGTCGGACTGAACCCCGAACCAGGCTTAATCGAAGTTGCGGGAATGGGCGCGACGCTGGGGATGAGCGATGCCGGAGCCACAGCCGCCGGATTCGCGGACGCGGGATTCACGGACGCGGGATCCACAACCGCCGGGCCCACAGCCGTCGGAGCCATGGACGACACAGCCGCCGTTGACGCAGCCCCGGTCGACGGAGCGACTGTCGATTCAGTGGTGAGGTTTCCAGAACAACCCGCTGTAGCGCCGGCGAAGATCAGGCCTGCCAGGCCAAAGAGAACCGCTCTGAGAACCATGAGATTGTGACGCCGTAAAGGACGGGCGCCACGCGAAGCAGGTCCGCTTTCGGTCCGAGAACGGGTGGACATTGCCCTGGATCCTCTCTGCGGAGTTCTCAATTGATGGGCGCAGTCCAAGCGGAATCGATCTCGTCCTGCGGGCCCGCCGGCGCCTGCGCGGATTCACGTGGCGTCATCCAGAGTCGTCGAGGTCCGCAAGCCCGGGTGAACGCTCCGAGTTACCGAGCGTGCCTGCGGAGTTAGCTGGCCCCAATGGTCACGTCATCGAAGTACTCGACAGCTTGTTGGGAGACGTGCTCGGCGCCCAGATGGACCGCCGTCAGTTGCGAGGTGTACAGGTTGTAGGTCGTGCTCGGGGGGGAGACCAGCGAGCCGTCGATCCACACGTCAATGGTGCTCGCCGCACCGGCTGGCGCCACGTGGAGGGTCACCTGGTGCCAGGTTGGGTTGACAAGAGGTATCAGCGTATGCAGGTCGGTGTAGATCCAACTGCCGCTGCCGTCCGGAGTTCGCAGCCACGCGTCCCCAGTGCCATTCTTGCGGAAGACGTCTGCGATTCGGGTCGAGCCGTCGAAGAATCGGAGATATGGAACGTCGTTGCTAGCCGGGCCCTCCTGAGCCACGTAGAACCAGCCGGATGCCCAGACGTTTGTCTTCGCGCCGCCGAGATCCTTGGAGATATACGCAATGGACGTATTCGAAACCGATACCGTGAAGAGGCCGGCGCAGGTGCCCGTGTGGTGCTGGGCGGTGGAGATGGTCGCCGTGCCGTCGCCACCGGTAGTGACAATCCAGCCGGATGCGAACGTGCTCGCCTCGAAGGTGTCCGTCAGGATCTTGGTCACCGGGAAGGTGTACGTCGGCTGGGTGGTCCCGGGGGTGCAAACGCCCGAGGTTGGAGTCGGGGTTGGGGTCGGGGTTGGGTTCGGACCCGACGACGCGGCGAAGTAGCCGGTGACATCGAA